>CAZRQP010000025.1:0-17246 GCA_964602315.1 uncultured Dehalococcoidaceae bacterium | reverse complement strand
CCCACCTGTGTGGAAAGCACCAACTTGCCGTCGCTGAAAGCCCCGGCACCCCCCAGTCCACAGACCACGTTACACGGCTGGCATTCGGCACAGGCTGCTCCTGTATCGCGCACCGGGCAATGTCGCTGGCTGATGTCCCTGCCTTTTTCAATAAGGAGTACCTTCAGTTTTTCCGCCTGTGACAGTTCCAGCGCGGCGAATATCCCCGCCGGCCCCCCACCCACGATAATGACATCATACGCCTTGTCCATTGGGCTGTTTTTCCTTCCAGACACAATAAAAAGCCGAGACAGTCCTTCTTCTTTAACGAGTATCTCAGCTTTTCCAGACTGTAAACTGAATATCCGACTGCAACAATTATATCTGTAGCACGATTATGCGTCAAGGTATATATATCTTTACCACTAAACCATATACTAGCTGGCTTTACCTTCAGTTAGGGATGACTTGCATTGACTTTTGCCATATGGCAAATTATAATTTTACTACCATGAACGATAGTGTTAGCGATTTAGGGAAAATATTAAAACAGCAAAGGATAAACACCCCGCTTACCCTCCAAGAGCTCGCTGCGGAATCCGGCGTGTCTTCTTCCCATCTAGGACGCATCGAAAGAGGCGAGCGTTTTCCTTCGGCGAGGATTTTACGTAAAATCGCCAAACCTCTGGGCTTTAGCGAGGATGAATTATTCACCCTCGCCGGCTTTCTTTCCCCGCAGACGTCAGGAGTAGCTGAAGAGAGTGTTTCACGCTACAACAGCCGCCAGCTCGACCCCTATGTAGCCAGGATGCTGGCTGAAGAGCCCCCGGAGATACAGCGTGCTGTTATCGGCATCCTTAGTCTGCTGAAAAGCATTGCCAGGGGAATATCCAAATAATACTTTGATATCTTCGCCTCCTCTATTTAGAAAAGGGGAGGTATCTTCTTTCTTTTATCATTATTACTTGATACGCCACTGAAAACATGCTACATTTAAGTAAAATCGTTTGTCTGGCTCATTGCTAAGGCAGATGGATACTTATGGAAACCAAAGAAGAAGAGTGGCTAAGATTTATCGACACGTTGAGCCATGAGCTTAAAACCCCCTTGACCTCTATAATAGCCGCTGCTGGCCTGCTGGAAGAAGAGCTCCAGACCACCACCGACGAGTCCCACAGGAAGCTTATCCAGACCATTATCCGCAATTCCAATTCTCTGGAAACCAGGCTGGCGGAACTCCTAGATATCGTCAAAACAGGCAGCGGCGAACTGCAGTTACAGCTTGAGCCGGTTGATATTAAGTCTCTGGTGCTCGGCACGTGTATGCAGATAAGCCCACTACTGCACAACAAGGGGCAGCAGCTTACAACTGATGTGGCGGATTCTCTGCCTATTATCCGCGGCGACGGACCCCGACTGGAACAGGTCCTGCTTAACCTGATGAACAATGCGGTAAAGTTCACCCCTGATGGTGGTAAAATAGCCGTAAGAGCGCGGCATCATGAAGATGGGGTATTGGTCCAGGTCCAGGACAACGGCATCGGTATCGCCAAAGACAAGCACAACGTGCTTTTCAAGCCTTACAGCCGCCTTAACTCCGATAGGCAGCGCCATCCCGGTCTGGGACTCGGTCTGGCGTTATCCAAACAGGTCATAGAACTGCACAACGGCAGAATCTGGGTTGACAGCGAGCCTGGCGCAGGAAGCGTTTTCTCCTTCTATCTGCCACGACGACCGGCCAAACAGGCTACACCACAATAAGGAGCGCGATGAAAGTATTGGTTATTGAAGACGACCCCGGGATTATTGAAGTTGTCTCTTTGTGCTTCCAGTTACGCTGGAGCGGCACCACGGTTATATCCGCCGATAACGGCCGCAAAGGTATTGACCTTGTGGAAACGGAAAGCCCTGATGTAGTTATTCTGGATATCGGTCTGCCGGATATGGACGGTTACCAGGTACTGCGAGAAATCCGCCGCTTTTCCGACGTACCGGTGCTGATGTTAACGGTCAGAGGCGAAGACACTGACGTTGCCAAAGGACTTGAACTCGGGGCTGACGACTATATCACCAAGCCTTTCAGTCACATTGAGCTTATCGCCAGGGTACAGGCGGTACTCCGCCGCTCCCAGGGTTTGAATGTCACCGATGAAGAGCGACCCTTTATTGCCGGTAAGCTTTCAGTCGATTTCGGCCGAAATGAGGTCACGATGAACGAACAGCCCATTAAACTCACTTCGACCGAAAGAAAACTGCTTTATTATCTCATCAGAAATGAGGGCCGTATCCTCTCTCACGAGAGCCTGCTGGCTAAAGTCTGGGGAGATACTTATGTAGACGCGAGAGACCTCCTCCGCGTGCATATACAGCACCTGCGACAAAAACTGGAAGACAACGCGGAAAATCCTACCATCATCGTTACCGAGCACGGTATCGGCTATAAATTCATCCGTCCTACCAGCACTTAATTAACGGGCTCATCCTCATCATCCAGGTATTTTCGTATACCCTTTTTACGCTTCATTTTTACCTATCTGCATACCTGATTTTCACCGTTTTCTTTACTGATTTTATTCTTTATTAAAAGTTTACGGTATCTTTATAAAATCTTTATTTTTCTTAGACCCATCTTTATGGTTCTATGTTAGATTGAAAGTAGCCATTTAGTACTATGACCCCGGAAATAGTGAGAAAATGGAAAAAATCAGAGTATTTTTATCTGACCAGCAAGTCCTTTTTAGGGAGGGTATTCACTTTATCCTTTCCGGAGAAGAGGACTTTGAAGTTACCGGCGAGACAACCAGTAACGAAGAGGCTTATTCATTCATACAAGCCAACCCTCCAAACATCGCCATTTTAAGCATGCACGACGTTAAAACCGACGGCGCCGAAATTACCCGCCACATCCGCCATAATGTCCCCTCGGTAGCCGTGATACTTATCATGGATAAAAAGGAGCCAGAAAAAGTATTCGCCGCCATTAAATGCGGCGCCAGCGCCTGTCTGACTAAGGATATAGAACCGGAACACCTACTCGATATCATCAGGGTAGTCGCCCAGGGCAGCTTACCCATCATAGAAGAACTACTCACTCCAGCAATAGCCTCACTCGTCCTCAATGAGTTTGAGGACCTGGACACTATCAACAAGCAGTTCGATGATTTGCTGGCCAGCATTACTCCAAAAGAAAAACAGATTCTCAATGCTATCGCTACTAACGGCGAGATGGAACAACTCACCTCCAAACTTGATATGAGTGAAGATACTATCCGTCATAGCCTTAGACTAATATTAAATAAACTGGTATCCAATGAACAGGCACGCAATATCATTGATATCGCACAGCGGAGTCTTCCGTCCATCATCCGCACTGGTCAAGGCAATGGTAAAGCCGCCGAATATGTAACCAAAGCAGAATTCAACGAGTTCAAAGACAGCTTAATGGAACGTCTAAAGTCGTTTATCGGCGAACTCACTTAAATTTATTTGAGGAGGAGGGACATATGTAAATGATGCAAAAAACAAGATGGAAAGTCATCCCAGCTGTCCGGGCAAGCCAGGAGACAATCCACTTTGAAAGATGATGTAAACAATCAAACACACATTAAATTAGGAGGAAAAAAGAAAAAAATGGTAGAAATTAGATACAGTGACCAATATGAAATAGGTGATCTTGCAGGGCAGACGGTATCTGAGGCCCGTGAGCAATTTAAATCTGATTTCGGCATCCCGGATAAAGCCTCGGCCAGATTGAACGGCTCCAAGATCAAAGCAAGCGCCGAATTGGATACGGTTCTTAATGACGACGATAAACTCACCTTCGCCGTCTCCCGCACCCGCACGCCTTTGCTTATCGGCGCCCTGCTTCTAGCGCTGGCAGTTACCGGCGGTGTGTTCACCTTCGGTTTCATCAACGCCAGCACGACGCTGGGCTCTAACCCGGCAACCAATGACTTTGCGGCGGTTACCACCAACGCCACCATACCCCTTACCTGGACACCCTACGGGTTCTACAAAGGCTCTATCGCCGCCGCCGCTAATGCCACTTCTATCTTCAACGTAGACACATGGTCTTCCGGTTATACTGGCGACCTCTCTGTTACCGTTACCCTGGCCAACGGCGATACCCTGGCAAAATGCTACCGCATGTTATCCGTGAGACTCATTATGTGCGACTCGTCAGACAATCTTATCGATATTAATGAAGACGGATTAATTAACGGTAATGACTACGTAATGTTGACTCTGGATAATGGCTCCGTCAGCATGTTCCCGTCGGGCATGACTGATAACATGACCATCAGGGTCAAGAGCGGCTTCTATATCACTCATATCTTCAAAGCCGGCAACTGGGCAACCCCGGCTAACTATCAGCCCCTGCTCTTCGCTGAAGTCGCCCAGAGGTAATACTATGAATAGTGAGGTAGGGTAGCCGGGAGGCAGCCCGCTACCCTACCCTCTCTCCTTTCCCTGTCCCGCTGCACATAATCGCTGGTGAATAGAGAAAAAATGAAAAAGAAACTAATATTCGGAGGAATGGTACTGCTCGCCCTGGTGTTAACCACCGGCACCTTTGCCTATACCTATTCTTTTAATTCGGCAACACTGGGAAGCTATATGGCTGAAGGTCCCTTTGCCACCTATATGCCGTCATCCCAGCCGCCAAACTGGGAAAGCATCATGCCCGAGGACGAGAATGGTTCCGAAATCCTGGTACCTGTAGCCGCCGGCGATGATACCGAACTCCCCTCCCAGTTCCCCGATTCCGGCGAACACTGGGACAAGGTAGATGAACAGCCCTCCGACGACCTCGACACCTATGTTTCCACTCAGGGTGATAAAACCTGGATCAGAGACTTCTATAATCTTAGTAATCTATCCGGCGCCGTTGGTGAGGAGACAATCAATGGCGTTACCATTTACTTCCGCTTCGCCGCCGGTGGTGATTATACAATCAAAATCATGTCTGCGCTGAAATCCAATGGCGAGGTCTATGAAGGTCCCACCCTTACCTACAGCGGCACCGATTTTGTTACCGAATCATGGGAATGTCCTGTCAATCCTTCCACCGGAGAAGCCTGGACATCAGACGAGGTTAATGACCTTCAAGCCGGCATCACTGTGCGGGGTAATTCCAAAACCAAACCCGCGATAATTACCCAGGTGTATGTCAGCGTCGATTACGTATTCTCTCAAACTCAAGGTGAAGTTCCCCAGGGTGGTCTATTTGTCATAACCCCCCACCCTGATTACACAGGGGACATGCTTGTAAAAATTTACCTAACCAACATTAGTGAATTACTAAAAGCATACAAATACATTAATATGAAAGTTTATATGTCCGACAGTCTTGAAGCTGCCAAGACCCCGAATTACCAGGTTCTTGCCATCGAGACCGGCGTGGTCGTCTTTAATATCGTAGGCGGCTCCGCTGAAAGCTACACCGTGCAAATAACCGGCGGCAGCTATCGTGTAATGTCGGATAATCCCGATGAATGGGGTACGGGATGGTCCATTGTACCCGAATTTTACTGCGAGGTTACGCAGAGGTAAGATGAGCAAATGAAACGCGCGATAGCACTCATATTCGCCACGGCAGCTTGTATTATAGCCTTCCTCTCGGTGAGGGGGAACCTGCCATTTATGCCTATCTATGGCTCGTCCATGGAACCTACTCTTACTTCGGGCAGTCTGCTGATGATCGAGCCTATCGACCCGCAAGATGTCAAAGTCGGCGATATCATCGTGTATGATGTCCCGCAGCTGGTCCGTGAATATTATAGCTATCCGATGACCGTATCCCACAGAGTCATAGAAATTATGACGACTCCAACGTTAGGCTTCCGTACGAAGGGTGATAATACCGGCGAAGACCCCTTCACCGTAAGGCCGCAGGATGTCCGCGGCACGATTGGTAGCCAGATACCGTACCTCGGCCTACCGCTGCTTTTCTTCCAGAGTGACCAAGGCGTGATATTTGCCATTATAGCTCTTATAATGCTGGCTATCTTCCTCTTTGGAGTCGAGCTGCGCCGCGGCGGCAACTGGCTGCATCATGGTGTGTTCTCACCTGTTATCAACGAGGAAAAACGGTCTAACCGTATGCTTTCCCGTAAGATAGAAGACACAGAAAAGAAAATGGGCTCCACCGAGCAGGCACTGGAAAAATTCTCCCTTGCCGTAGCGGAATATGCCAAGCACCTGGCCAGCCATACCAGTGCTATACAAGGCTTGTCCGATGCTTCTCAAGAGCTCAAGAAAGGCGCCGCCGAGCAAAACCGCGTACTTTCTGCCATTATGGAGAACGTCGCCGGGTCCGGTGATAAGCAGGAGCCAATCATTATCAAGGAAGCGAAACCAGTTCCTACCACAGCCAAACAGAAGAAAGAAACTTCAGAAAAACCCTTTCATGGTGCCTTACTTAAAGGTGTACCCGGTTGCGCGCGCAAGCATCCCCCCACCCCTGGAGAAATCACCGCCCGTTCGCACTAGGTATAAACGGCCGTTACGACTGCTTCTTTAGGGTTGTTCTCATCAAAAAACACCACAGTGACCTTACGCCCGGCTACCATTTCTCCTGATGCCACGCTCCTAGCTACCGCCACGTCTTCCAGATACACTTTATAGCCATCGGATAGGCGTACCGTCGCCGTGTAATTAGTGGAGTTAAAACTCTTTAGTTCCGCTTTCTTTATAATCATGCTAGACTCCGCCCGTTACCAAGCGCTGGAAATACTCTCCGCGCTGCGGCTGATAGACCAGTGTTATGCCCAACACCCGCCTTATCGCGTTCGTCAGACCGCAATAGGTATCGGTTATCTCTATAACGTCATAAAGCTGCTGCCCGCAATTCACCGGCACGGTAATTCTTCCGTCAATTGTATCTATCTCCGACTTTCTCAATATCGCCTCACCCCGCTGGTATGCCTGTGCCGCGGTATTCAGGTTCATGTCTTCAACATGCTTGATACGGTCGTAAAGCCGCTCGATATCGTCCCAGTCGAAGCTGTCAACCACTATCATTTTGCCCTGGTCGGTATCGTAGCCCTCTATCTGCACGCGGTTGGTCCTCATGGCACTCTGCCGGTACCTGCCTCCCAGGACTACGTGTTCCACTCCGTAACTGTATTCCGCGCTGTCATCCGACTCCGGGTTGACCAGATAGGCTTTATTCCCCTCGATGAATACCACGTCCGGTACGAAAGAAAGCAGCTTCTGCACGGTATTTTTACCGCTATCATTTGGATTTACTATAAAATCCGGGAAAAAGCTAGTTATCGTGTCCGACTGCGATTTTACTTCCAGCTTTACGCCCACCCTTGCTATTATTATGGCAATGAGGTCTTTAACACTGTATTCGCTGGCTGACTTGTTCCAGCGCATCTGCTGTCTCGCCGACCACTCGTTCAAAGCCCCCCACCCATCGTATGCCCGCAGTATTACGCTGGCCCTGCCTCCGCTGCTGATGTGTTCTATCGACTCCACGCAATAGGTCTGCCCCATACTGTATTCGGCGCCAGATGCGGTAAGGTAGCCGGGACCGAACTCCAGCTGGCAGTCGATATCAAGTACCGCTATCTCGTCCTCCCCCGGCGAGGCATACTTACCGTCATTGTTATCCAGCTCCACCTCCAGCATACCTGCCGTCCCGTCTATTTCCTGTCTTAAGCTTATAACATCCGACGTCAGGTCTAGACTCTGCGAGTCAAATACAGCCCTCCATACGCCATCAGCACTAGCCAGCCAGCCGTAATCTCCGTAATGGGCTATTGCCAGTCCATATTCGCAGGAACAATTAAAGGGTACTGGTTCTCTCCAGAGACCCTCGCTGTAGGCGACTCCAGGCAGGGTGTGCGACTGGAAAGGTCGGTTGTAGGCCTCGATGCCGCCGTACTTCTCAGTGAAAAAACAGCGATACACGTCTGTCTTGTCCAAGAACGGCTGTTTGTATTCATAATCGCCGCCGGCCGGCGCCGAGGCCAGTTCTCTTAAGTCTGCCCAGGTTCCTGCACCGACACTTCCTCCATCACCGTAGACCAGACTCCACAATTTATAATTCCCCGCTGTATCTTTGCCGGTTACCAGCAGGTTCCAGTCGCCGTCATACATACAAGCTACCCCGGAAAGGTTACCGGTGGTCTTGTCCCAGGCGACTTTTGTCTGCCACTGCCCGTTGATGCATTTTAGAACATATAGCTTAGCTGCGTCGGCGATAAATACCGCGATATCGCCATTAGGCTTGTAAGCTGCGGCTATACCATAGATCGCGGTAGTCTGTGAATATTCGATTGTCTCGGCGTTGCTCCAGGTGGCGCCGTAATCGTAACTCATAATGCGTTTGATTTCACGGTTAGTCCTTATCAGGAATATCGCAACCTCCGAGTTCAGCGATGCTGTCGCTGTCACCACCACGTCGAACTGGTTGGCATATGTCCACTGGCTGAAATCGCTGCCCGGTCCCGGAGCAACCACTCTCTGGCGGTATAATTTCCTGGAATCGTTGGGAGGAGTAGTCCTCGCCCTGACCATCGAGCCGTCGCCGGGCATGGTCATTGCGTGATGGTAATCTACCTCGGAGCCTTCGTACAGCCGTGTCCAGTTGTATCTATCCACTCCCGCAGTTTTATTAACGACTTCTACTTTTATATAAGGGACAGCGTTTGCCTGCTGTTGTGCCGCCAGTAATGTCGATGTTAGTGTACGCATCTTTTTACCCTTTATCTCTTGGTTATTACCCTGATGGGCTAAGGTCCGTAATCGGTGGTCTTGGCGATATTAGGGAAGTAGGGCTCGTAAAGCGCGTTAACGCTGACGCGATTCCTGCGTCCGAGCCGCTTGAGTTCGCTCTGGAAATACTTTAATTTCTGGTTGCCCCACTCCAGCAGTTCTCCCGGCGTTATGGAGCCCCCCACGTTCACCCTGTTGATGGAGTAAACTGCCAGCTCAATGGCGGCGTAGCCGCAGGCTCCTCCCGCCACCAGGTCCTCGTATTTTGCCGGCAGTGTCGTCCCCTGGGCGTCCAGCGTATGCCGCGCGCCGTAATAAACGTTGCAGTTGGACCCGTCCGGCTGGCTCCCGCTCAATATCGTCAGCGTTTCACCCCATATGGAAAACTGCTGGTAATCGGGGGGCGTGACGCCCGTTTTGTACTCCACCGCTACCACCATGATGCGGTCGTTCAGCCCGGATATATCCAGCTCCCGTGAACCCGTAGTGGTAGGCAGGGTGGCTTTTGCCGGCAGCGGCAGGCTCTCGGATAACTCCCCCACCGCCCTGTTAATGTGTCGGGTGAGTTCACCGTCCGTCCACCGGTAATTCGTTTCATCTTCATCATGCAGGTCCTGCCTGACCAGTGCTATCATTTCTGTTAAATTCATAATCTAACCTCCTTGTGCGGTATGCCTACTTGCCCCTGATGACTGTGCAATCTTAAATCGTGTCCTGCCTTACTTGTCAAAATCCTGATACTATCAAGTCCGCTTCCCTCGTCCTGGCCGTAAAGACTTTTAAGCAGCCCCCCGATTTCCGAACCGCTGCCTGCGTCATCAGCAAAAATGACCGCGGTCGTTTGACTCTGTTCAATGCCGTTACCCGCTTCAGCAATCCCCAACTCCCTTAAAATTATCGATTCCACTCCGCTGCCGTTATCGGAAGAATTTTTAACCTCTCCTTCCGTATAGGTAACCACCAGCTTGGGCTTATAGCCAGCGCCTTTTTCATACAGATAAATTTCGGCGTAATTTTGCGTAGTCGGCTGCGATGCATTCACATCACCGCTTTGTCTTATACAGTACTTGGTTACCCCTGCCTTATTAATCAGCGCGATACCAGCGGCATTGAGTGAGACTGTGCTGTAGCCACTGCTTGATAATGGATATTCCCAGGGGGAGGCGTCATCCGTTAGCAAAGTGCTGTTAAAAGAGTCAAAATCCGCCAGGGTAATCGGCTCGTCTTGAGTTCCCTCGTATAGTTTAAGGTCGGTATGTCCCGGGTTACCCTCGGCATTGACGACGGTACCGTATATTCCCAACGTGGCTGAGGATATTATCGCAGCATCCGGCAAAGTTGACGTGTCGAATGGCAAAAATATCCTCGACACATAATAAATGCCACCTGACAATGCATTTTGAGTATAATAAGTGGTTGCCCCTGCGCTGACTTCGGTACCAGTGGCTGCTGATTGAACTATAGAATAGGTAGTGCCACTGTTCCTGATTCCCCCATCCCTCGAACTTGAATAAAACGTAGCGCTGTCGCTTACGGTTAAGGGATACACGTTACTTTCAAACTGCCCTTTGGTGACCAGTTCTTCATCATCGGAAACGGCGTACGGACCCAGCTTCAGCCTGAAATCACCCGACTGGTTATACTTTATTTTTACTTCGCCTGCAGGATTTTCCCGGAATATCCACGAGCCCAGCAGTCTTCCCTCGATAATTCTTAGCCTTCTTACACAGATTCCGTAGTCCCACTGGAGCACGTTCTGGTGATAATTTTCATTCTCCGGGTCGATTTCCAGCCAGTCGGGTTGAACACTCTTCGGTTTTAACTCAATGCCGTTGAGGAATAACTGCGGCCGGAACGTTAAGATGTCATTCTCTTTCTTTCCGTCAGGCTGGTCTGAAAGGCATATCAGCTTAACCGAATTACCCGCAACGACGGCGCTGAACAGGTTTAGCCTTGAATGCCATACCTCCCGGTTTTCATCGTATGCCCAGGCAGCCTCGATAATTTTACCGTCGGTATCCGCCATCGGTAATTGGGAGATAACCGCAAACCGCTTGTCCGACCTTAAATCCCGGTAGAACCTGGCGCAGGGGCTGCTTTTACTCTTTATTACCCTGCCGTAATCAGCCGTCAACTCCACGTATTCGCTATCGATACCCTGCCTCCCCAGTTCCGCCAGCAGCACCGGGTCGGTGACTTTCTTATTAACCTTACGTGATTTCGTAATTGCCATTTTCCGTCCTTATGCCAGCGTTATCTCCACCTGCAGCGTCCAGGTGCCGCCCGTTTTTGTCCCCAGGCTTTCCACCTTGCGGTTCAGGCATTTCCCGCTAGTCGCCTGCTTGACCACCCACTCGTTCCAGGTGTAGTTGGCCTCACTCGGTCCAAAACTTGCCTTGAAAGTAACCTTCTGCTCCGTCGATGTCGGGTAGCCGCCGTCCATGCCCTTGTAGGTCTTGTTTGTGGCTGCCTGCAGGTCGGTCTGTGTAGCATCAGCTTCCGTGGTGCTGTCTCCCACGCCTATCTGCGCCCCGGCCTCATTGAAGTGGTTGGCGGAATCCCCGCAGATTAAGTCCCACATCTCGTCAATGCCGCTGTTGAGCAGGCAATTTCCTTCTCCATAGACGACCTCGTACGGTTTGCAGAACTGCTGGAACTCGCCGTCTTTATACATTCCGGCGTCCTCACGGTACTTGCTTAACAGGAACCGGCATCGCCATCTGGCAGTATCATGTTTATTCATCGTTTCCTCCCGTTCTTTTCTGTCATCCTGAGCGAAGCGAAGGATCCGTTACGCCTTTCCAGTGTGGATTCTCACGGTCGCTACGCTCCCTCAGAATGACATCCTTTTAATTTTTTAAGATTTTTCTAGTCCTGAACGCCGATAAGGGCTGCCGCTTTAATGGAGCTGAACAGCGCCAGCGACACGTACCACTTGACGCGTGTCCTCGTGGCGTCCTTGTTCTCCAGCGCGCCTACCGGCTCCACCTGCAGTTGCCCCGGACTGGTCAGGCCGCAGAGCGCCCCTTCTCCGAACTGCAACGCGTAAATAGTAGAGCAGTCGCCGCCGGCGGTGGCCGTCTCCACGCCGTCGGTCAGCACATGAGTATCGAGTATCCAGTCGTTGACGCCGATGGGCACACTGTCCCACAGCTGAACGAAATTGCCCCACTGGTCACGGTCGGTCTCGGTCATGCCTCCCGCCGCCCGTACCAGGTTGTTTATCTTGCGTCTTGAGCGCCGGCTCATCAGGAGAATGTCCGGCTTGCCGCCTTTCACCGCGTCGATGAGTTCGTCGAGCTTGGCCATCGTAAGAGGAGCGCCGTCATCGTCCATGGCAATGACCTGCTCGCCGGCCGTGCCGGTGTCAATTAATTTCCTCAACCCGTTGAACTTTTTAGCGTTGACTACGGCATCACCGTAGATGAATATCTCCTCGAACCTGTCCCGCAGCGCTTTTGCCTTTAGTTCGATAACCGCCGCCTCAAGGTCCTGGATATTGCTGCGCGTGGACTTGAGGAAGTTGTCCACGTCGGCGTCGCCGCCCATGATTTTCAGGTTTGCCGTCAGCTGCTCGAAGGTAGGCGTGGACTCCGTCCAGGTATCGCCCACATCGTAAAAGTCGATATCCGGCAGGGTCTTTTCCTGGTTATAGGTAAGCCCGTTGCCCACGATTTCTATGAACGGCAGCCTCTGCAGCACCGGGGAGTCCTTGACGATGGTTTCCACCACCCCCTGCATCAACATATCATTGGAAAGCTTGGCTGCCTCTGCCAGTGTTAAAGCCATTTTGATTTACCTCCTGTTATAAGTATTCGTTTTATCCGTTTTCGGAAAATTTTTTTTGTGGTCTTAGCTTTGACTTATAGCTGATTCGTTTTTATTCGTTAGGGTGTTATGTAAACTTTGTTATTCGTTATCCGCCCTCCATGCCGTACTTTATTTTCTCCCTGGGAGATAAAGTCGAAAGGTCGGGAGCCGTGCGCTGCGGCGCGCCTGCCGGCACCTTTATCAGGTTGTTCTCCGCGCCGATTTCCTGCTTTACCTTTTCCACCAGCGCCCTGGCGTTTTCCACCGATTCCTTTATCTCCTCAATGGTCTCGCCTTTAATCATCCCAGCCACCGTTCCCGGGTTTGCCTGCGCCGCCAGCTCTTTATAGGCCGCGGCGGCCCCCGTTAGAGTCGCTTTCATTTCCTCAAGCGCTCCCCTGGACTCTTCCAGCGACTGCTTTAAAGAATCCAGCTCGCCGTCTTTATCAAGCAACGACTTTTCCAGTCCGGCGATTTTCTCACCGGCGTTTTTGAGTTCATTCCGCAGCGTATCGTTTTCCAGTTTCAGGCTGTCGGTCTCGCTGACGGTATTTTCCTCCCCTTCGACCTTTCCCGTTGTTTCATCCATGTTTTGCCTCCTGCTTTTTACTCCTCAATGCTCTCCGTGCGGGACGTTAACGCACTCTCTCTCGCTCCGTTCCTGCCGGCCTTAGCATTAAGTTCCTGATTCATCTTTAAAATGGACTCTCTCTCTTCCAGCCATTTTTTAAATTCAAAGTCAGGGTCCGCCACCCCGATTTCCCCCATCGCGGTACGGCGTGAGTGCATGCCCGTCTGCACCATCACCTGCTCGCTGCCGATCCTGGACTCCATGTCCCGAGGCAGCACCGGCCCCCACACCACCCTCAAGTGACCCCTGTCGCCGAAGTCCTCGCCGCTGAATTTCTCCAGCAGCTTTAAAATCATCTCGTTGCGCCGGTTGTAGGCGGCGGTGCGGATAATCCTCTTGCGCGCCACCTTTTGCAGCAGGGGCTGGAGCTCGATTTCCAGCGCCACACCGGACATGTCCCGCTCGACGCCCCCGAAAGCCGACCGCGGCGATTCGGAGAGGTCGTGCATGGCGCGGTAAACGAGGTCGATATAATTAATATGTAAGTTGACACCACCCCCCTGTAAAAGGTCCAGCAGGTATGCCTTGGCGTCCTCCGGTACATTCCAAACCGCCCCCGGCCTGACGGCGATATCCTCGGACTCTTCCACGTTCTCCAGCACCGCGATGGGGTTCCCGGACAGCTCCAGGATGCGCGAAAGCTGGCTCATGGCGCGGTTCAACTCCCGCTGGCTTTCCATTACCTGCGGCAGGTCAGAGACCCCCCAGAACTTCTTTGGCTCCCGCAGGTTGGGGAAAATCACGAACGGGATAAAGCCGTAGGGATTGGCCTTGGCTTCGAATAAGGCGTTGTCCATGTATAATTCAAAATCCCGTTCCGTCCATATCTCGACGACGACCGCCGTCTTGTTTTTGCTTTTTACCCCGTAGAGATATTCGACCTCTTCCCGGGAAAGCTGATAGCGGGCGGCCACCCGCCAGAGTCGCGACGTATCGTCGCCGGCGCTCCAGGCGTAAATACCCTGAACGTCGGGCGCGGTCACCCTCACACGTTTTTCCGCCGCGTCCCAAGTGACCTTGTAGCACCCGTCGCCCAGCACGGCGCAGTCTATCTCCGTCTCCAGGTCGAGCTGTTCCAGGTAATTCCCGCTGTAAATCATCTTTAGCGCCGCCTCGGCCCTCCGCGCGTTATCTTCCGCCTTGCGAGAGCCATCGGCCGGGTCGACGGCGAAGCTCATGCCCCCCATTAAATAAGATGTCACCTTCTCGATGAACACCTTGGCGTAATTAAAGGTCAGGCGCCGCTCGTTCCGCCTGCTTTTCATCTCCCACTGCTTCCCGTAATAGAAATCAAGCAGTTCTTTATATCCCTTCATCCTATCGGTCTCCGTGCGCGCCAGCTGTGTAACGACTAACTCGTTCATCGTTAATCCGCTCCTTCTTAATTAGACTGGTAACTATTTTCTAAAAATCATCTTCTTTCCAGTGCTCTCTGGACCGTCCGTTTACTTACTCCGAAGAGCTCCGCCAGTTCCTTGACTTTCACACCGGTCTCGTAAAGCTTCCTGATTTGCCTGTCGCGGACCCTCTTAAGCCAGCGCTGCCGGCCTCTTGGTTCATCGTAAATGCACTGCGGAAAAGGACATTCCAGGCAGGACCTGGCGTACTCGCAGCCTTCGTCGCGGTAGTGGCAGTATTCCGGTTTTAAGTCCGGGGTCTTATGGTTTTCTTCTTCCTGTTCTTCTTCCTGGTCAGCTCCGCCAATCTCACGGGTCTCCAAAACCGTCGCTCTCCTCTCAAACCAAACAAGACAATATTAGTACAAATGTTCTACTTTAGTCAACTCTTTTTTGTCGCATTTTTCAGTTGGAAATAATTGACCTGAATGATAAAAGAGTATAGGATAGAATCGGTTGAGGTATTTTCAACCCGTATTTACTCGCAAGTACCGCGCGAGTCCCCGACCGTCTGCGAAAAGGAGCCTGGTCTAGTGAAAAAACTGACAATAATCTCTTTAAGCTTTATATTGGCGGTGCTGGTTTTCACCTCCTGTTCTACAGTTACCGGCGGCCAGTCGGAAAATAATAACGTAGAACTTTATAAGGAAGCTATTTACACATACTACAATGCCATTTTAGAGACCGATGTAGAGGCCCTGCTTGATTCCATGGACCCGGCAGGTCCCATATATCCCGACGATGCAGCCATCCAAGAGCTTCAAAATACAAGCGGTTATACTTACACAGGCGAAGTTATCATCGAAGAACTCTTTATCGTTGAAGAGAGCGATACCCGGGCTATTATTGACGTTACACTGTTTTCACGCATCGATTACGAGAACAACGGCGATTTCTGGGAAAAAACTTCGTATCTTACTATAGAGTTATCATTTATTGACGATTTATGGCGTATCTTCAACATTAACAACGAGAACCCCGAATAACACCCTCTTATCAACATCACCAAATACTACCCCGGATTAACCCCACTGCCCCAGTTTTTATCTTTGCTCCGATATCATTTATCTCTTTATTTATCTTGACATTTATGTCTACCGATGTTATAATTGCTTTGTTAAAGCAATATTAAATAAATATTGCCGGGGTTTTATGGCTATTTTAGATAATTATCTAAGTGTTCTGGAGGCTGGCCGTCGACTTAAGGTACACCCGGAAACGGTTAAGAGGCTTTGTCGCCAGGGTGACCTCCCTGCTAACAAGATCCACAATACCTGGCTTATTAATAAAGACGTACTTGACAACTTCGCCGGTACTTACAATCCCAGTCGCGGCGCCAGGAAAAGGCTTATCAAATGAAAGGAACTGGATAATAAAGACGCACCAGACTTGCCAAAGTAACTCCTTCTTAAGGAGGCCAGCATGAAAAAAGCAGGCTCTTCTAAAGTCTTCCGTTACCTTATCCCGCTGGCGTTAGTAACGCTATTAGTCTCCGTTTTCGTGCCATCTTCGCCGGTTCTGGCCGCGCCGGTTATCACGCTTACCCCTGCCTCCGGCCCTACCGGTATTTCCGTTTCCGTCAGCGGCACCGTTTTCGACTCATATATAGGTGACAATATCCACATCTTTTTTGACGACGCTGAAATTAGCAACAGCACGTTTACCGTACCGGATAGTGGCGCCTTCTCCGTAAGCTTCACCGTCCCCGCCGGAACTACCCCCGGACAGCACTGGGTTGAAGTTAGAAGTGAGACAACCTCGACCTCCATGCTGGCCACGAGCTCTTTCACCGTTGAGGCAACCACTTTAGTCCTGAATGCTTACGAAGGTAATGTCGGTGCTTCTGTAAATATAACCGGGGTGGGCTTTTATGCGGCCAGGCCGGTTACCTTATATTATACGAATTTATCACAAAATCAAATCGGCTCTGAAATGGCCTCCCCTGCTGGTAAATTCGTTCGGCAGTTTACCATCCCCGCAGGCCCGGCCGGCTTCCATGATATTAGCGCCACTAATGATTACGGAAACAGCGCGGAAATTCAATTTAAAGTAGTACCGGAACTAATACTTGGCTTGAGTTCGGCTGCCGCCGGAGATGTTATAAACGCCAGCGGTACTGGCTTTGCCAGCCAGAGCGCGGTCACTATTATCTTCGGTTCAACCGCTGTAACCATCGCCCAGGCCGACTACTTCGGCAGCTTCGAAATTGATTTTTACGTTCCGCCCCTTAAACCGATGACATACGATGTCAGGGCGCAGGACAACTTCGGTAATACCAATGTAATCCAATTCACCGTAACCGCCGGGGCCAACTTGAGCGAGTCTATCGGTACAACAGGCAGCGAACTGACAGTCAACGGCAGCGGATTTATTCCCGGCCATACTATCACTGTTTACTATGATGATGTCCCCATCGCCACTACTATAGCCGATAATAACGGCGATTTCACTGCCACCTTTACCGTTCCGCCCGGGGGCGGCAGCCATATTATCACCGTCAGCGACGGCACCAACACCAGGAATTACAGCTTCTCACTGGAGAGAGACCCTCCCCCGATACCGGTCCTATCGCTGCCGAATGATGAAAGCATGACTAAGGCCGAAGCTTTCTTCGACTGGCAGGACGTCGTCGACCCCAGCCTGCCGGTAACCTATAATCTGGAAATTGCCTCCGATATTAATTTTGCGTCGGTTATTCTTTA
>CAZRQP010000024.1:8662-17946 GCA_964602315.1 uncultured Dehalococcoidaceae bacterium | reverse complement strand
ACTATCACCACGGCTCCGCAACCCACAATTACTAATATCATCGAGCAGCCGGCAGCCACCACCACGGTTATAACTGTCCCGCCTGTTGAAGAGAAGGTAGTCAATCCTTCTTACATCTGGGCCATTATCGTGGTTGGCGCGGTTCTGGTGATTGCGGTAATCATCCTGATTGTCAGAACAAGACGAACAGTCTAAAGGTCTGACCTGACGGATAGCCTTCTTACGAAGGAACGAGAGCCCCGACGAAACGTCGGGGCTCTCTCTTTTTCAGGGAATACAGTTAAGGGTTAAGGCTAAATGTTAAGCCAATCAATCAAGGGGAATGAGGACCTGGACAGGTACCATCTCACCGGCCGATAAGGAGTTAATACCTTCTTGGACGCAGAGAAGGCCGTTGGCACTGGCAATAGCCTGCAAACGGCTGCGGTGTTTATAAAGCCGAACATGATAATCACCTTGAGTATCGCGCGAGAGTATGGCATCTTTAAATTCCGTCCAGGCGGGGTGGCGGCCCTCAACATTTTCCATAAGCCTGGCGGTAACGGTGGGGAGGGGATGTTTAGTATCGCCGCACATGCGTAGTAATCCCGGGAGGGCAAGCTGGATAAAAGCCATTTCATTACTGGCCGGTCCGCCGGGCAGACAGAAAATTGGCTTCCCTTCCAACAATCCGAAGGCTATACCCTTGCCGGGACCCAGGCGCACGTGATGGAATATCTCGCGCCAGCCAAGCTCATCCAATACGCCGACAACAAGGTCGCGTTCGCTACCCCAGGCTCCACCGCTGGTGATAATAACATCGGCATCCTTAATATGCCTGGTTAATGCTTTTTTAATAGCGACCCGATTATCGCTGGCAATTGAAGCAGTGCTGGATATACCGAAAGACATCAGCCAGGCTTCCATGGTAACGAGGTTGCTGGCATAGAGCTGGCCGGGGTTAAGGTCGGCGCCGGGGGCAACTACTTCATCACCCACACCGATTATCGCGGTAGCAGGCCGACGGTAAACGCTAACCTGATTAATACCAGCAGCAGCAGCCATTCCCAGATAGCCTGGTAAAAACCTGCCCCCTTTTTTAACGATGATATGTCCTGCCCGCACTTCTCCACCGGCAACCAGTACATTGCGTCCTATGCCGGCATCGGCTTTAACCAGGACCTCATCTGGAGAGATTTCCTCACAAAGCTCCTCTGATACTACCGCTTCAGCGCCCGGTGGAATCGGCGCTCCGGAGCACACCTTAACCGTGCTGCCCTGCATCACTTTAAGGTTATGACGGCTGCCAGCGTAGACAGAGCCGGTAATTTTTAAACGGACAGGATGCCGCTCCGAAGCTTTGGCAACGTCCGCAGAAACAACGGCATATCCGTCTTTTAAAGTAACATCAGCCGAAGGATAGCTTACTGTGGCGATGACATCCTCGGCAGCGATACGGCCCACGCTTAAAGCCAGGGGCAGTTCCTCTACGCCGACGGCTTTTACGTTGTCATGAATAAGCTTTAGGGCTTCTCCATAACCAACGTAGCCGATGCCTTCATCAATTTCATTGGTTTTTTCTTCCATCTCCGCCGTGTTCCTCTATTGACTATGATTCATAGTATATACTCCAGAGATAAACTTGTTCAAATAATACAAGATAAAAAAATTGACTTTGTTTTTTTTTAAGAGTAAAATTCGCCATGTGTCAAATAAACATAACGGCCGATATGTATTGTACACAATATCCCTCACAACGATTACAATTATCCTCTTACTGAACTTCACCGTTTTTACACCGCATCCAGTACTTACCGCTACTCCCGAGGTTTTGAGATGGACAAGAGTTGACATCCCTACCGAGGGGGAGGTGGGGGGTTGGGCATTAGCCAACGGCTCCGACATCAAACACCTGACTGCCGCTACCGACGGCACCCTCTACGCTTATGGAGAGGGACTTACATACACCCTGTATAAATCTACGGACAGGGGTTTTAAGTGGACCTCCATCGGCAACGTACAGGATACGATAACAGATATCGCCGTTTCACCGTACGATGCCAATATCATCTATTATGCCACCACAACAGCAATATACCGATCCGCTGACGGAGGTATGAGCTTTCAACCATTTCCTCCGAGTCCCGGCGGGGCCGGAACCGGCAATATAACCATAACGTCGATGGCAGTGACCTGGCTGAATAGTAACATAATCGCGGTTGGTACCGAGGATATTAATAACGGTGAGTTCGGCGGGGTATACATATTAAACGAGGGAGATATTGTACCCAGCTGGACCGACAGCGGCATAGGGAGTTATGACGTATATGCATTAGAATTTTCGCCGAGCTACGTTATCGACCGGCAAATAGTAGCCGTGGCAACTGATGAAACAGATACCTTTATACACAATAAAATAGGCAACGCGGACTGGGATGCTTTTATCGGTTCATCCAGATTGAACAGAGATAATTTCATTCCCCAAAGCGCCATTGTCGCCGAGGATGCTGTGATTACATTACCAGCTAATTATTGTGCGGATACCTCTTCCGGAAACAGCTTTTTCTTCGTCGGCATTGACACGGAAACAGAGAGTGGAGACGTATATAAGATAAACTGTGTCGATGCGCCGGGGGAGTCTATAGCTACCGACCTGAATTGCGGGGCAGCTTATGGTGAAACTAATACCGATATCACGGGGCTAACAGTATACTACGACGGGCAGCACTCAATCATAATAGCCGGTGCCACCTCAAGCTGCCATATCTATACTACCACCGACGGCGGTATATCATGGGAAAAGAGTAAAAAGATACCTACAGGCAATACGGACACAGGAGTAGTAGTAGCGCCTGATTTTGCAGTGACTGGCTTGATATATGCCGCTACGAGTGGCAACGGAAGTGCTATATCCATTAGTCACGACATAGGACAGAGCTGGAATCAGATAAGTCTGATTGACACAGCCATTACCAGTATAAACGACTTTACGCCGTCGCCGAACTCAAATATAAGCAGCGATATATTCATGATTACTTATGGAGGCGAATATAATCTCTGGCGCAGCGTGGATGACGGCTATACCTGGGAAAGGATATTATCCAGCGATATACCCGGAGTGGACAGCTTGAGCCTGATGGGGTTTCCTCCCGAATACGGAAGCAATTGCCAAACGTTATTCGCTGCCGGAAACAGCAACGGCCAGCCGTCCATCTGGGAATCTAAAGACAGAGGCCAGAGCTTCCAGTGCCGCTTTACCCACGAACCCGGCACCGGTACAGCTTTTACCATCTACACATGGGTGATTACCGGAGAAAGCACTTTTTATGCGGGCAGCTACAACGGTTCCCAGGCCAAAATTTACCGGACTATGAATAGTGGATTTTCTTATTTTGAAGGCGCCACGGCAGGAACCGAATCATTCAATTCGCTGGTCGCATCCCCGAATTTTGAAGAAGACGGCGCGTTATTGGTAGGAAACAGCGGCGGGGGAGTATATTATTCCAGTGATAATGGTTATTCATTTCAACCACTCCCGTTTTACACTACCACGCCCCCGCTCACCGGCTCTATTTCAGTTGCCTTCGACCCGGACTTCAAGACCAACCACACCGTTTATGCCGCCAGCAATACGCCCGGTAGCGGTCTTTATCGCTTCATCATCGGCCAGAGCGATGAGTGGCAAAGTATCGGCGGCAGCCTGCCGGCCGGGGCTGTAGTAAATCGACTGGCTGTTTCCGCTAGCGGCGTTCTGTATGCAATAAGTGAAAACCCGGACGACGGCATGGAGCGCTGCCTTAATCCCAGGTGGGCAACCGGACCGACATTTGAAACGGTAACCCTCGGCTTAAGTTCAGGTGCTACGCTGTCCGGCCTTTGGCAAAGCGCCGGCCGACTGTGGACGATAGATGATGCAAATGGTAAACTTATGACCTATTACGACACACTGACATCGCCGGCAGTACAGGGCGCCCCGGAAAACGGAATAACCGGTATCGGGAGTCTAGTCGACCATACCGTGAGGAATATAACCCTCGACTGGGAAACGATGAACGGGGCCACGAATTACGAATGGCAATGCACTTATAATACCGATTTCTCCACCATCCCGTCGGGTTTTAACGGGACGACATCAGCCAGCTCTATTATCATCACATCCCTCCAACCGGCCACCACCTATCACTGGCGGGTGCGGGCGCGCGCCCCCGTTTACAGTCCATGGTCGCCTAAGTGGTCGTTCACGACCTGTATGGACACCGAAGGAGTGAATCTACAGCCGGAGATGCCCGCGGCCGGGGCCGAAGGAGTATCCGTCAGGCCTGTTTTCCAGTGGTCGGCAGTAATCGGGGCAGAGGCATATGAACTGCTGGTAGCTACAGATGCCGATTTCATGCACCCTGTTATCGCTAAAATGAATGAGTATGCCCTCACCACTAATGTATGGCAATGCGATGTCAGCCTGGACTACATGACCCACTATTACTGGAAAATCAAAGCTACCACCGCCAGCACCAGCAGCGCCTGGAGCTCCGTGAGCGTATTTACCACGGAGTCGGCACCCACTGCGGATGAACCCCCGCCAGCGGAAGAGCCGGAAATCACACCGACAACCAACGAACCGTTAATGTCGCTATCTTCGCTAAGCAACATCCAGTCTTTTTCTAACAATCCTTCTTCAGAACAATCAGCGCCGCTGCCTCCTTCATCGCCAATGGCACCCACTCCGACGACGATAATTAATCAACTACCCGATATACCTAGCTGGCTGATTTACCTAATCGGGGGGCTACTGGGAATAGTTTTCCTGGCTCTGCTGATAGTGCTTGTGATTGTGCTGAAAATCAGGCGGTATTAAGCAGACCTGCAATCCATATCAGATTTGACTCGCCATCTATAAAGCATTACACTTTTCCAAAGAACAACGTAAGGGAGGTCAACATGCCGCTGGTGACGATAAAAATTATCGAAGGCAGGACAAAAGAACAGAAAAAAGGCATGGCGAAAGACGTGACCGAGGCGATTGCTAAAAATATCGGCTGCCCGGATAGCGCAGTGACAATCGATATCGTTGAGATGAAACCAGAAAACGTATCCCAAGGTGGTATACTTTTTTCTGATAAACCTCCAATGTAGTCCTGAAAATCTGGAATAGACCCTCTTGTAATAAACAACGGGAGGAAAACATGAAAGTCCTGGCTATAATGGCTAGCCCGCGCATCAAGGGCAACTCCGATATACTCCTCGATCAGGCTGTAAAAGGGGCGCAGACCTCCGGTGCGGAAGTGGAGAAAATAGTCCTAGACAAACTCCGGATTACGCCCTGCAAAGAAATTTATCATTGCCTCGAGGACGGCACATGCTCCCTTAGAGACGACATGACCGGGATTTACGATAAAATACTCGCCGTCGATGCCATCATCATCGCCACACCTATATTTTTCTATACCGTCAGCGCGCAGCTAATGGCATTTATAAGTCGGTGCCAAGCGTTCTGGTCAAGGAAATACGTATTGAAAAATCTGGACATCCCGGTAAAGAGGGGCGGCTTTATCTGCGTAGGAGCGACGAAGGGAATCAGGCTTTTCGAAGGACCCAAGCTGACGATGAAGTATTTCTTCCAGGCAATTAACGCCGAATACAATGAAGAACTGCTGATAAGGGGCGTCGATAAGAAGGGAGAAATCAACGACCACCCCGAACATCTTACCGCCGCCTACGAACTCGGTAAGAAGCTGGTCTCTTAGCCGTACTTCCGCTCGCCTTGTACGCTAATTGCAATATCTTATAGTTCCGGTTATCAATTAGCGCGTTCTTTTTTCACAATTATCTTAATCGGCCACGGTTTCATGCACAGTCCCGACATGCTGCATGACTGTACACAGGAAATACACCGTCTGTTATCGCTTTTTATTTTTCCGGTCGGTTTGACTTTATTTTTACCTGATTTAAAAATCACAGTTCTCTCCTGAAATATAGCTATTTTTCACCCTTAAGCGCTTTCCAGCGTTCCTCGCCGAGGCATTGTTTGGCAGAAGGGCACCACTCGATGCAGGAGGGGGTCTTTTCCCTATAAACGTATTCGCCGCACTTTTTACACTTTATTCTAAGTTCATCGGAGAACATCTCCACCTCCGCGCCGCACTTGGGGCACTTATACATCGCGGCACGTAGATTTCTCATGTCCTGACCGGGGCATTTAGCTTCCATACACAAACCCTCCCCTGTGCTGTAAAAATTATACAGGCAACTCAAATAGTAATCTAGGACATATGTCACAAGAACTCATGGTTTGACTTATCGCGGTTTTTGATGCTAAATAGAAAGAGCATTTTCCAAATTCTTTTGCAACAGCCGGAGGTAATTTTATGAAAATAACCAGGATAGAATGTATACCGGTATCGCTCCCTTTCGTTAAGCCTATCGTAATGTCCGGCGGTCCGGCCAAATGCGCCGACGCCGTCGTTCTTAAAATACATACCGACGAGGGCGTTACGGGGGTGGCGGAAACAGGAGACACCTCATTATGGTACATGGGCGAGAGCCAGGACTCCATCTTCTCCAACATCGTCAACCTTTTTGCGCCGCAGATACTGCTTGGAGAGGACCCCTTCAATATCGAGAAAATCGTGGCGAGGATGGATAAAGTCTGCCGAGCCAATAACCAGTCGAAAGCGGTCGTCGATTACGCGCTGCACGACCTGATGGGCAGGGCGCTGGGCGTGCCGGTCTATAAGCTACTGGGCGGGCTTTCCAATCCTAAGATAGCGCTGGCCTTCGTGATGTCCTCCGGCACGGCGGCGGAGGTGGAGGCGGAGGCGAAATCGCTGGTAAAAGCCGGCTTCAAGGGACTCAAGCTGAAAGTCGGCGCGCGTACGCCGGACGAGGACATCGAGACGGTAGGGGCTTTGAGGAAGGCGGTGGGGAGTGATATCAAGATAATGATAGACGCCAACGGGGGGTGGCTATACCACCAAGCGCTTTATGTACTGCAAAGGGTAGCTAAATACGATGTTTACGTGGCGGAGCAGCCGGTGCCGTGGTGGGACATAGACGGGCTGGCGAGACTGCGGCGCAAGGTGGACGTTCCGGTATTCCCCGATGAATCCGCTAAAGAACTAAACGACCTTATAAAAATCATCGAAAAAGATGCCGCGGACGGTCTGTTCCTTAAGGTGCCTAAAGCCGGGGGGATATTAAAATCGCAAAAATGGGTAGCCATAGCGCAGGCGGCTAACCTGCCAGTGATGTGCGGCTGTATGATAGATTCGGGGCTGGGGGCGGCATGCACGGCGCATTTCCTGGCAGCCACGGAATGGATAGGGAAAATAGAGCAGGAAGCTATCGGGCCGCTCAACCTTTACAACATCCCGGATACGGTCAGCAAGCCGCTCAAAGACGATTTAGCAGTAAAGGTGCCACGCTACGAGAACGGTTTTCTCTACCCGCCGGAGGGGCCGGGCATAGGGGTAGAACTCAACGAAGCAGCAGTAAAGAAGTTCGCCACGCCGGGTAAAAAGCCCGTCGTAATTGGGAAATAAGAACTTTTAACGAGCAGGACAATGGAAGCTACCGCAATAGAAAGACTGGCAGCCAACGCACTGAAAACGCGCTTCGAGAACTTTGACAAAGACACTCTGGAAGCTACGAAATACCGCATCATCGATACGCTGGGATGCCTGATAGGCGGTTCGACTGACACGGGCAATCCGGAACTGCTGAAACACCTGATAGAACAGGGCGGTAAAAAGGAAGCTACGATTCTGGTTCACGGCGTCAAGGCTCCGGCGGCCAACGCGGCCTTCATAAACTGCATCATGGCGCGTTCCTTCGACTTCGAGCCGGTAAGCCCGCTGTATGAAGGCGTTAGTTGCCCGGGGCATGTAAGCGGTACTACCATACCTTCAGCATTCACTCTTGCCGAGATAGTCAATGCCAGTGGTAAGGAAATGATAGCCGCCCTGCTCGTGGGGGACGATATTGCCACCAGGATACTGGCGGCTTCAGGCTTCGGCTTCACTTTAGGATGGGACGGTGTGGGCACGGTCAATACCTTCGGCGTTACCGCTATCGCCGGGCGTCTTCTCAGCCTGGATGAATTACAGCTGCGTAATGCCTTCGGCATCGCCCTTAACCAGATCGGGACAACTTTCCAGTCCTTCTGGGACGGCACGACGGCCTTTAAGCTGCCGCAGGGGCTGGCGGCGCGGGCGGGAATATTCTCGGCGCAATTAGCTAAAGCGGGCTGGACGGGACCGGAGGATGCGCTGTTCGGTAAATTCGGTTACTACAAGATGTTCACCGAAGGCTGTGAGAAGCCGGAGGCACTGACAGACACCCTAGGGAAGAAATACTGTTACGACGGCACTATAAAGCCCTATCCATGCTGCCGCATCCCTCACGCTGCCATCCAGTGCGCGCTGGAATTGGTGAAAAAGCATAACATCAAGCCCGATGATATAGAGTCGGTCAATCTTGACCTGGCGCAGGGCGGCATCGACCACGTATGCGGGCACCCGTTTAAAATCGGGGCCTTTCCGCACGGCAACGCCGCCTTCAGCTACGAATACGTGACGGCCACGGCATTTCTCTTTGGTAGCGTTAAGCCGGAGCACTTCACCGAGTCGGCAATCCGTAACCCGCGAGTCGCCGAGTTCATCAAAATAATCAAGCTTACAGTAGTAAAAGATGTGGAGTTGGAAAAAGCGAGGATGACGGTGACGCTTAAGGACGGGCGAAAGCTGACGGAGACTGTCACCAAAGTCAAGGGCGACCCGCTGACCAACCCCATGACTCACGATGAAATAATAGATAAATTCTGGGTAAATGTTGAATTCTCTAAGAAGATAAGCCGCAAGAAAGCCGAGGTACTACTGGATAAGCTGCTGAACCTGGAAAAAGTGGATAGTGTGAGGAGTCTTATTCCACTAATGGTAGCTTAATTACTTATATCTCTGAATCAATTCAATCAATACGTTCTCGGCGGCGGAGGGGTGCACGAAAGCTATTTTAGCATCGGGCATCTGGATAGGTTCTTCATTCTGGAGCTTTTTCCCCTGTGCTTTTAAATTCTTGAGTTCTTTAACGATATCGTCGGTGACAAAGGAAACGTGGTGCAGTCCACCGCCCTTTTCATCGAGGAACTTTGAGAAGCTGTTGTCTGTCTTTAGAGGCTGAAAAAATTCCAATCGTATATCACCGGCGGACATCATCACGGAGACGAATTCGCCGCCCGGTCCCTCCCGTTTTTCCAACACTTTAAAGTCGAACATATCAGTGTAAGATTTAATAGCTTTATCTATGTCTTT
>CAZRQP010000024.1:0-8562 GCA_964602315.1 uncultured Dehalococcoidaceae bacterium | reverse complement strand
GCATAGATGCCGATATGCCCGTGCCAGACCTCGAAGACGCAGCCGTTGACGTTATCAGCTTTTTCCGAAGCCAGGTAAACGACCAGCCCGGCAACGTCCTCCGGCTGGTTTAACTCCAGCATTTGCTTCAAGCGCTTTTCCGCAAGCTCGGCGCCCCACATCCGGCTCCATGCCTCTTTAAGTCCTTTATCCTTCACCATCTCAATAAAGCCGCGCGTGCCGGCGACGGGGCGGATTACATTGCAAGTAACGCCATAGCGCTGCATATCTCTAGCCACGGTGCGCGTCAGCCCCACGATACCCTCCTTGGCGGCACTGTAATTAGCCTGCCCCATATTGCCCAGTCCGGCATGGGAGGAGGTGCTGATGATGCGTCCGTAGTTCTGCTGTTTCATCACGCGGCAGGCGGCTCGGGTACAGTAAAAAGTACCGCTTAGATTGGTTTTAAGCACCGTTTCCCACTCTTCGTCGGTGGTGTTGTATATCATGCGGTCGCGGTTAAAGCCGGCGTTATTCACCAGAATATCTAGTCGACCGAAGCTATCGAGGGCGTTCTTGATAATGCTTTCCGCGCCGTCGGCGACGGCCACGCTGGCATAGCTGGAAACAGCCTCGCCTCCGGCCTTCTTTATCTCGCTGACCACCTCACCGGCGGGGCCGCGGGAAGTCCCGGAGCCGTCGGTAGCGGTACCCAGGTCATTGACCACCACTTTAGCCCCCTCTTCCGCCAGGGCGATAGCCTCGGCACGCCCGAGCCCTTTGCCGGCGCCCGTTACCACGGCCACTTTTCCCTTCAATAACTCACCCATGACTCCCTCCTTATGCTTCAGGCAATGACTTCTTTATCTTTCAAATCGGTAATTTCATCCCAGGATAAGCCGAGAACGCCGGTAAGAATTTCCTCCGTGTGCTGGCTGAACTCCGGGGCGGTGTTACGTATGGTGGTGGGGGTCTTACTGAACTGCCAAGGAGGCATGATTACTTTAAGTTTTTTCCCAACGGGGTGGTCGATTTCCCGGAAATAGGTATCCGCCCAGGGGGTGGGGTCGATAGCGACTTCGCCGGGTGTCTTGACGACTGTCCAGATGATGTTCTCTTTAGCCAGTCTCTCCGCCCATTCTTTTTGTGTTTTTGTTTTGAAGACTTCATCCAGAATCTTGATAAGCGGCACGTTATTTTCCATGCGTAATTCGTGAGTGGCATACTTAGGGTCGTTCTCCAGCTCGCTCAACTCAAGCGCTTTACAGATGCCCGTCCAGTAGCGGTCGCCCTGAATGCAGGCCAGCTGAATCCAGCGTCCGTCGGAGCACTCGTAGCTGTTGAAAATGGGATTGCTTTGATTAGTACGCGATACACGCCCGTATTCCAGTCCGGTAGCCAGCACCGAGGAAAGCACAATGCCCATCGACCATATACCGCCGCCGTATAGAGAAACGCAGACCTCCTGGCCTTCGCCGGTACGCTCGCGGTGGAAGAGCGCCATCATGATGGCGCAGGCGGCGTACATGCCAGTGGTGTTATCCCCGAAGCCCGGCACCTGGAAAGGCAAAGGCGTGCCCGGCTCGCCCAGGGAAGCCATGACACCGCTGCGCGCCCAGTAACCGACGAAGTCGTAAGCGCCGACGTCTTTCTCCGGCCCGTGGAGTCCGTAGCCAGAAAGATGGGTGTAAATAATCTTAGGATTCAGTCTGGAGATATCCTTGTATTCCAGTTTTAAGTCTTTAAGCGCGTGGGGGCGGAAGTTGCAAACAAAAACGTCCGATTTTTCCACCAGCTTATATAAAATTTCCCTGCCCTCTTTCTTCTTCAGGTCGAGGGTGATGCCCTTTTTGTTGAGGTTATAGAACTCGAGGACGTAGTTGATATCGTAAATGGGCACATCGCCGCTGATTTTCAGGATACCGCGTGTCTGGTCGCCGCCCTTGGTACGCTCGACCTTGATGACTTCGGCGCCCATATCAGCCAGGATGCGGCAACACACAGGTGCCAGTCCCGCCTCGCTGACATCGAGGACGCGGATGCCTTCTAGAGCCATTTTCATAATGTGCACCTCCGAACAGGTATTATGCCAGGTTCTTGTACCCCACCCTGAGATTCTTCGGTCGCGATACTCCCTCAGAATGACAATTGTTTTTTATTTTTCGTTTCCCACTATGTTGCAGCTGCAAACTCCGGTGCCGGCATTACCGCCGAGGTTATGGGTCAGACCCAAACGGGGGTTTTTCACCTGCCGCGGACCTGCCTTGCCCTGGAGCTGCTTATAGACCTCGTACATCATGCGCAGGCCGCTGGCACCCAGCGGATGGCCGAAACACTTAAGTCCGCCGTCGGTATTGACGGGTAACTCACCTTTAAGCGTAAAAGTCCCGGCCTCTATGTCCTCCCGGGCGCGGCTCCGTTTACTAAAGCCGAGGTCTTCATAGACAATCATCTCGTGGATGCTAAAGCAGTCGTGCACCTCGGCGATGGATATTTCTTTACGGGGGTCTTTCACACCGGCAACAGCATAAGCCTGTTGTGAGCCGATTATATTCTCCTCGATATGGACGAAATCATAATCCTGCCGCATGGCGCCCTGCCTCGCGCCGACGGTTATCTGCATAGCCTTAACGTAAATTGGGTCGGGGCGGAACTTTTTAGCCATGTCGGCACGGGTAACCACCGCCACGGCCGCGCCATCGCTAACGCCGCAGCAGTCGTAAAGTCCCAGCGGCCAGGCAATTATCGGCGCATTCACCACCTGGTCGATAGTCAGTTCATTCTGGAAATGTGCCTTGGGATTAAGGCTTCCGTTATAGTGGTTCTTGACAGCTATCTGCGCCAGAAGCCTTTTGCCTTCCTCCGGCTTGATGTTGTAGTCGTGGAAATAGCGGGTAGCGAGGTAGGCAAAAGAGGCCGGGGCGCTGTAACCGGGGCCTATGCCCGAACTGGCGTCCTGGTTATCGCCGACGATACTGGGGCCCTTGAGCCCCGTAGCACCGGAGTCCTTTAGTTTTTCCACTCCCACCGCCAGGGCAATATCGACGACGCCGGCGGCAACGGCATAGCTGGCTGCCCGCAGCGCCTCGGAGCCGGTAGCACACATGTTTTCCACGCGGGTCATGGGGATATATTGAAGCTGGAGGGGGGATAGGGTAATGGCGGAAATGCCGGAAAAAACAGTACCTATCCAGGCCGCTTGAATATCTTTTGGTTCAATACCAGCATCTTCGAAAGCCTCGTAGGCAGCTTCAACAATCAGGTCTTCCACACCCTTGTCCCAGCGCTCCCCAAACTTGGTACAGCCCATGCCTACGATGGCAACTTTATCTTTAATACCTTCCATGGTTTATCCTCCAAAAGGTTAAGTCTTTTTAATTAGTCTGTAGCCGGTTTTGCCTTCCAGAAATAGTTATGGATACCGCGACTGTAAAACATCTTGCGGAAGGTCATTTCCACCAGTATGCCGACCTCAAGTTTATCTAGATTACAGTCGGTAAGCTCGCAGATAAGCCGGCCGCCTTCTTCGAAGTCGATAACACCGCTGACACCTGGGGGATTAAGGGTGGGCATAAGCTGGTCGACACTGTAGGTGAAGAGTTTTGCCTTTTTATCGGAGAACTTGTACGGCTCGAACTGGTCTTTAGCCTGGCAGTTGACGCATACCCGCGGCGTCTGGCCGATTTGAGAAATCTGGAGAGCGCCGCATTTTTTACATTTAGCCCCGTAGAGGGCATAGATGGCTTTTCTTTCCCGCCAGCGACTCTGCAAAGAGATAGGAGAGCGCTCCGGCAGGGTGGAGGCTTCCACCGGCACAAGCCCCCGCCAAGTAAGGTACTGCCCGTAGGTGATAGCGATTTTTCCCGCCATCTGGTAGGAAATAGCCGGTCTTTTCTGGTATTTTCTTATTTCATCAGTGACGCGGAGGATGAAGGCATCAGCACCGTCGCTGTAGCTTACGAAGAGAAGCCTATCACCCGGATTTGCCTTTTCCAGGGCAGACGCCAGCATTAGGAAGACCGCCGCCGACCCCGTATTACCGATGTCGCTATACAGCGGGTCCTGCACCTGCGACTTTTCAAGTTTAAGTCGGCGTGCCAGGGCGGCGTGCCGACGGGCATCCGAAGCGTAATAGATGACTTTAGTAAAATCATCCGGGTTGAGCTTATATTTCTTAAGCAGTCCGTCAATAACCGACTGTATCGTAGGTATATAGCCCACCTCGTCGATAAAGCGTCCCTCGGCGGAGCGTGGGAATTTATCTTCTTCGCTACGCCAGATATCAGTAAAGTCGTTATATACGGAATAACTGCCTTCGACCTCCGCGATGACCTTTTCCGAGCCGACTGTTATAGCGGCAGCACCGTCGCCGAGGGCCTGCTCCAGCACGCCCTTGGTGGCACCCTGTCGAGTATCCGCAGCCGCCACCATCACACTTTTCGCCGAGCCTGCCGCAACGGCATCAAGAGCAGCCTTGAGCGCTGCTGTCCCCGAACGCAAAGAGTCGGCAAAATCAGCAACAGTGCATTCTTCTTTGAGGTCGGCGGCGCTGGCCACGATAGCCGACGAGAGCTTTTCACGGTACGGCGCGGTGGTGGTGGCTAAAAATAATCCGTCAGCCTCCCCTCCCCTTTTTAAGCAGTCGAGCGCGGCCGCCACCGCCATAGTTATAGTATCCTCGTCATACCCGGCCACGGCTTTAGTGCCGCCTATGCTCCGGCCATCCCACATCCTGCCGATTTCATCGCGGTTTAGCCGGTAGATGGGAACATAAGCCCCGATTGATGTAATTCCTGCCATCTCCCGTTTTTCCTTTCTTTCAGCGTGACTTGACGATTCCATAGAAATGATAAAATTACACGGTCAAAAACGTGTTTTCTACCTAAAATATCTTATGCTGTGGGATAGGCAGTGTCAAATGAGTAGAATGCTGGGACGACTAGATAAACCGCCCGAAGGTTGCCGCTTTCTTCCATGGTAACACTGGCGTGGGGCACTCACCATCCCGTTGCCCCAAAATATAGTACTTAAGACTCATTGATTTTGAACGGAATATAGTATATAATATAAACTATATAGTATATAAACTATATAAATTCTATACCAACTCGACTCCATCACGATGAGGAGGAATACTGAAGATGCATGATGATGTTCAGAGAAAAGTTGCTTTAGATTTACTTTCGGTACCGCCGCTTGTCTTCCGCATGGTACGCCGCAGATTGGTAAGTACGACGCTTGCCGATACCAATCTAGATATTAAGCTGCTGCACTTCGAGATAATGCGGGTTCTGAAAGGCGAGGGAACACTGCACCCGGCTAAAATCGGCGAAAAACTACTCATAGCTAAAGCCCAGATGACCCACCTCATCGATAAACTCGTAGAGCTGGACTTTGTGAAAAGGGAGACGGGTTCCGACGACCGCCGGACGATTAACATTACCCTTACCGATAAAGGTCGCGAGGTCCTTGAAGAGCAGGACAACCTGGTAATAAACGCTATGCAGGAAAATATGTCATCGTTGACCGATGCAGAGCTGGAAGACTTATCGGGCTCCCTGCGGAAGCTACGGGATATTTTATTTAAATTGGAGCAATAGAGGAAACCCTGCTGCATTTTTACCCGCTTAATAGAAAGAGCGATTTAATATATGGCAAAACAGGTCCACAATCCAAACGTACTTGATACCGAACACATCGGGCGATTGCTGATAAAGCTGGCGACACCGGCGTTTTTCGGGATGTTCGTTCATACGCTCTACAATGTTATTAATACCATTTTCATCGGTCATTACGTCGGGTCTTTGGGTATCGCTGGCCTTTCCATTGTCTTCCCGCTTCAAATGCTGACATTCGGCATCGGGATGATGGTGGGCATGGGCGGTTCGTCACTAATATCAAGGGCGATAGGATCCGGCCGAACCGAGGAAGCCGAACTCACAGTTGGCAATGGAGTCAGCTTAAGCATTTTCGCCACAATCGTCTTTATGATTATCGTACTGCCTTTCACCGAGTTCTGGCTGCGATTGATAGGCGCTTCGGACGCAGTGATGCCTTACGCCAGTACGTACCTTATTTTAATTATCAGCGGCACCATTTTTAATGTTCTGACGATGACGTTGTTGAACTTCTCCCGGGCAGAAGGTAATGCCAGGGTGGGCATGGTTGCCATGATAATCGGGGCAGTGCTTAATATTATCCTCGATGCCATATTTATCATAGTTCTGGAAATGGGTGTGACGGGTGCAGGCCTAGCAACGATTATAGCGCAATTCACATCGATGATTTATCTACTCAGTTACTATTATTCCGGTAAAAGCTACCTGAAAATCCGCTGGAGTAACCTTCGTCCGAATTTTTCAATATTAAAACAGATGCTGGCTATAGGCATAGGCTCCTTTGTACAGACTATGGCAGGCAGTATATCGGCAATGCTACTGATAAATATGGTGGTCAAATACGGCGGCGATGTTGCTCTAGGCGCCTTCGGCATTGTACAGCGAGTGATGATGTTCTCCACCATGCCAGCAATGGTCCTCGGGCAGGGTATGCAGCCGATACTGGGCTACAATTATGGCGCTAAGCGTTATAATCTATCCATTAAGGCGGTAAAGATAACCATCATGGTAGCAACTTCATTGAGTCTGCTGGCTTTCGCCGTTCTCTATCTCATACCCGGCCCTATTGTTGGGGTATTTACCGACGACCGGGCACTTATTGATACGGGCGTTCATATTTCCAAACTTATCTTTTTATCTTTACCGTTTATGGGCCTGGTAATGGTGGGGCAGATGATTTTCCAGTCAATCGGCAAAGCGCTACAGACCTTTATACTCGCCAGCGTCAGGCCGATAATATTTTTAATCCCGCTGGTGTTCTTGTTATCACATTACTGGCAGCTGGATGGCGTTTTCCTGGCTTATCCCATATCTGATATCCTAACCTTACTACTGACTTTCATACTCGTCGTACCGATTTACCGTCAGTTCCGCAGGGCTATTACAGAACAAAAAGCAGAATCTACTATAAAAAATCGATCAGCCAAATCAACAGAAAGCCAGAGCTCGATAAAATAGTGATTAGGATTAAGGATATTACACCACAAGTGAAATGATTTGCTACTAACCAGTGACCCTTAGCGACACTATCGATAAGACAATGAAAATAACAACCAGAACGATGGTAAGCTGAAAGAGGGTCTTTTCCACTCCCCGCTTGGTGCGGTAAACGGTATCCGCCTGGCCGAAGATGCCACCCAGTCCGCCGCCCCTTACCTGTAACAGAGCCAGTAATATCAAAACAACAGCAACGACTATCTGCGCAATATATAAATAAGTTTCCATTTATAACTTCCCAACCAATTACCGGCTACCCTTCAGCCAGTTTCTTTTTCAGTACTTCATTGACAAGTTGCGGATTAGCCTGCCCCTTACTTGCCCTCATCACCTGCCCGACTAGGAACTTGAGCGCTGTTTCCTTTCCGGCTTTGTAGTCGGCTACAGGCTGCACATTTGATTTTATCACTTCCGCGACCATTTTCTCAAGCTCGCCCGTATCGCTTATCTGACTTAGGCCGCGTTTCTGGATGATTTCAGCGGCGCTCTGACCTGAATTGAACATGTCTTCAAGGACGGACTTTGCGGTGGCAGTGTTTATCGTGCCATGCGAGCTTGATATAAGAGAGGAGAGGCTTTCAGGACCGACTTTTTTACGGAATGTTTCAATATCGATACTGCTGGCGTTGATGATGTGGCTTACTTCGCCAAGCAACCAGTTGGCGACCTCTTTGGGGGAGACTTCTTTACTTGCTTTGATGCTTTCTTCAAAATAGTCGGCTATAGCCTTGGAGCCAGTCAGTAAATCGGCGTCGTATTTCGTCAGGCTATATTCCGCCATGAATCTATCGCGTCGGGCTTCCGGCATCTCGGGGAGCTTCTTTCTGACTGCTTCCACCCAGTCGCGGCTAATAGTTATCGGCGGGAGGTCGGGCTCGGGGAAATAACGGTAGTCATGGGCATATTCCTTGGTGCGCTGGGAGACGGTCTTACCCTTGTCTTCAATCCATCCCCGTGTTTCTTGCACGAGCTTTTCCCCGTCCTTTACTGCTTTACGCTGTCGCTTCGCCTCGTACTCCATGGCAAGGAACACGGCTTTGAAGCTGTTAAGATTCTTGACTTCTACCTTGGACCCGAGTTCCGTTGTACCGACAGGCCGTATGCTGATATTGGCATCGCAACGAAATGCGCCTTCCTCCATGTTGCCGGTGGAAATACCCAGGTACTGCAATATGCTGTGCAGCTTGATGAGGTACTGGCGGGCTTCCTCCGCCGAGCGCAGGTCCGGCTCGCTGACGATTTCCATCAGCGGTACGCCGGAACGGTTGACATCCACTAGGCTGCAGTCTTCCCCGCCGACGCTGCGGTGTACAAGCTTGGCGACGTCCTCCTCCAGATGGATGTGGTTGATGCCGATGCGCTTTGTAGCACCGTCAACTTCGATATTAATATAGCCCTTTTTACTGATGGGAGCGTAGGCCTGTGATATCTGGTAGCCTTTCACGAGGTCGGGATAAGGGTAGTTCTT
>CAZRQP010000023.1:4969-18540 GCA_964602315.1 uncultured Dehalococcoidaceae bacterium | reverse complement strand
CGACCTGATGGACTCTTTAGCTTTGATATATTCCCGATTCGTTGCCGCTACTTTATGACCGTCTTTATAGTGCTCCGGGTCGGCGAAAAGGGCCTCTATTTCCGCAATGCGTGCATTGAGACCGGCCAACTTGTTTTCGATTTCCCCGATGCGTTTTTTCACCGGTGTTATCTTGCGATAGAACTCATTCCTCATGTTCCCTTCGACTACTTTGCGCTGCTGTTTCTGCGTTCTGGCCGTAGTACTGGAGCGAGTGTGTTCTCTTACCGCTCGCAGCGTTTCCGGAACCTTATCGACGTGGTCTTCCTGCTTGGCGAGATAATCGTCGTAAGTCCCCGGGAAAATTCGCAGCTTGCCTGCCCTTATCTCGATTATTTTGTTGGCGATTTCACGTATCAGCGTCCTGTCGTGGGTGATAAAGCATATCGTGCCGGTGTATGCGTCCAGGGCATCGGTCAGTATTTCCCGCGACGGTATATCCAGGTGGTTGGTAGGCTCGTCCAGCAGCAGGAAATTGGCTGGCCGCGTCAGCATCTTGGCTATGGCAAGTCGTGTCTTCTCCCCGCCGGAGAGCACGGCCACCTCTTTCATGACGTCCTCCCCGCTGAATAAAAATGCCCCCAGCAGCCCCCGCAGCCTCTGGTCGGGTTCGTCCGGGGCCACCGTCCGCAGCTCGTCGATTATCTGGTTGGTGGGATTGAGCAGCTCTACATAGTACTGGGCAAAGTAGGCGGTGGTCATGTTGTGCCCCGGTATGCGTTCCCCCTTTTCGAATGGCAGCACCCCTGCCAGCATTTTGAGCAGCGTGGTCTTGCCCGCCCCGTTGGGACCCACCAGCGCCACCCGGTCGCCCCGGTCAAGCTCAAGATTGAGGTCGCGGTACACTATTTTTGAATCGTACGATTTTTCAATATCCTTAAGCGTTATGACCACGTGCCCGCTGCGCTTCGGTTCCGGGAAGGAGAACTTAATCTTTTTCGTTTGCCGCGGCACCACTATATTCTCGATTTTCTCCAGCTTCTTCACCCGACTCTGTACCTGGGTGGCCTTGGTGGCCTTGTATCTAAACCGCTCGATGAAACGCATTTCTTTCTGTATTTTCTGCTCCTGTCGCTTGGCGGTGGCCTGCTTGATTTCCAGGTCTTTCTGCCTCGCCGTCACGTAGCCGTCGTAATCGCCGCGGAAGAAAATTACCTCTTCCTGCTCGATGGCGATGACCTTTTTCACGACGTTGTTCAGGAAAGCGCGGTCGTGGGATGTCACCAGCACGGCCCCGTGATAGCCCTTGAGATAATTTTCGAACCAGCGCGTTGTTTCCAGGTCGAGGTGATTGGTCGGCTCGTCCAGTATCAGCAGGTCGGGATTGAGGAAGAGCAGCTTGGCCAGCTCGATGCGGGTCAGCCAGCCCCCGCTGAACTCGGACAGCCTGCGCTGAAAGTCGGATTCGATAAAGCCCAGCCCGGCGAGGATTATCTCCGCCTCGTGTTCGGTGTTATAGCCCCCGGACGACTCGTATTCGTGCTGGACGTTGCCCAGCTCGCGCATGAGGGTTTCGACTTCTTCTTCGTCTTTTTCCTCGGCAAGCTCTTCCTGCAGCATCTGCACTTTATGCGCCAGTCTGTTGATATTGCCCGAAGACTGCACCACTTCTTCCAGCAGGCGGCGCTTTGAGGTGTTCTGGATGTCCTGTCGCAGGTAGCCGATGGTCGTCCCCCGGCGCGTGGATACATTGCCGGTATCCGGCGTGATATTGCCGGTAATTATCTCAAACAGCGTGGTCTTGCCCGAGCCGTTGGCGCCGATTACCGCGATGCGGTCGCCCATGCCCACGTTGAACGTAATCCCGCTGAAAAGATAGCGGGTGCTGTATGATTTTGATATATTGGAAATATTAAGCATGATGTGTCCCCGGTACTGGTTACAGTTAACATTATACAGATATTAGGTATCGAAAGGAATGATAATGCTGTTTAAAGGTGCTAATACAGCCTCATATTTGTTAATATATTTAGCGAAGACATAGTTAGAGGAGTTGCATCATGGAAGAAAAAATCGTCTATTTTGAGAAGCCTGGTATCGAGAACACGGAGGCTACTCTCAAGCTTGCCCTGGAGCGGGCTGAAGCCCGCGGTATTAAAAAGATAGTCCTCGCTTCCACGCGCGGCGATACCGCCCGTCTGGCGGCCAAACTCTGGGCTAAAAGCGGTATTAAAATCATCGTAATACCGCACCAGTTCGGTTTCGCCGGCATGGAGTTCCCGCCGGAGATTATCGAAGAGCTGAAAGAGCAGGGTCATGTCGTCCACTTCGGGACGATGTTGTTTCACACGGAACGTTTTTACGGCATGAATACGCCGACGACGATGGCGAACCTGTTGCGCACCTTTTGCCAGGGGATGAAGGTCTGTGTGGAAATTCTTCTTATGGCGACTGATGCTGGGCATGTGGCTATCGGCGAGCCGGTAGTAGTAGTCAGTGGTACGGGGAGGGGGTCTGACACAGCGGTCGTGGCTCTTGCATCGACTTCAACCCGACTGCCCGACCTGCATATTACGGAAATCATCTGCAAGCCCCTCCAGACCAAACAGGGACTGCCTCCTCCCCCACCCGGGCAGTTGCCCAAAAAGCCTGAATAATTAACTAAAAGTCAAAAGAAGGAAATGAATATGAAATCTGAAGACTTATCAGGTAAGGTGGCTTTGATGCAAGGCCTGGTGGAATACCAGTCGGGGGCTGTTGTCAGTAGGACTCTAATTGATAAACTGACTGGCACGATAACTCTCTTCGCGTTCGATAAGGGACAGGGCTTGAGCGAGCACACCACCCCGTTTGATGCCTTGGTCTATATCCTCGACGGTGAAGCTGAAATCACTATCTCCGGTCGCCCCCTCCAGGTGAAAAAGGAAGAAATGCTCATTATGCCGGCCGACAAACCCCATGCACTCAAAGCTCTCAACCGATTTAAAATGATGCTGGTAATGGTAAAATCATGAAAGCTGCTATAATTAAAAAAACAGTAATTTCTGCAATTCTGTTTATTTCAATACTACTATCTATAAGTTTCTTAACTGCATGCCCAAACGGTGGGCAGACATCCCAGCCGGTCAGAACGGTACCCCATGAAGCGCCTTGGGGTATCTATAAACTGGATATTGCCGCCCGGGATATAACTCTGGTCTATAGCTTTTCTGATGATAGTCTGCCTTGGGGATTGCGATTAAGCAATAGCGGTGAAGAGTTTATCTTTGCGCAAAAGACTGCCGATCAGCCGGATGAAAGCACGGAAATCTATTCCATTGGTGTAGACGGGAAAAACCTCGTAAAAATCACAAACAATAATTACTGGGACCTCTATCCGGTCTTCTCATCGGATGATTCACAAATAGCCTTTCTTTCCTGGAGAGATACGGATCTGGATATCTATGTGATGGATGCTGATGGCAAAAATGATAGATTGCTCCATGATTCCGGTGACCATGATGCTGATATTAATTGGGTGGGAAATAGCATCGTTTTTACGGCATATTCGGCTATCTGGATTATGAATGATGATGGCACACAGCCGGTCCAGGTTACTGATTATCCGGATATGGGGAAGTGGGGTAATGCCAACCTTCCCGCTGGAGATTACGACCCCAGATTAAGCCCCGATGGCAGTAAAATAGTATTCGAACGACTGGAAAATACGGATAACCCTAACGGCGGATATAATATTTTCACCATCAACCGTGATGGAACGGGTGAAACACGGTTAACATCCACCTTGTACTCACAGGGTATAGCAAACTGGTCTCACTCGGGAGAGCAGCTGGTCTGGATTGTAGCGGGTATCGAAGGGCAGGGTAAATACCATATTTATATCATGAACTCCGATGGTACAAATAATCGCAATATAACCCCGGATTATTTCCCCCTTGGCTTTCTGTGTCACCACCCCAATTTTTCTATGGATGATTCGTGCATATACTTTCTCGGACAATGGTGGGAATAGAATTAGACGCGCGCTTGTTAGGATACGCATTATTTAATCTAATATTAAGAATTCCTTTTAGGTATTACGCATATAATCTCTGAATTTGCATTTTTGTGTAAAATTGCGTATGATAGCATTGATTATGCTACTCCGCATTGTTTTGGAGGTATAACATGCTGGATGAATTAGGACAGAAAATAATTAAAGAGCTTCAGGAAGACGCGCGGCAGAGTTTCCGTGAAATCGGCCGGAAACTTAAAGTCTCGGAAGGCACCGTGCGCAACAGGGTAAAAAGCCTGGTTAAAGGCAATACCATGAAAATTAGCGCTGTCGCCAACCCCGAGCGCTTGGGCTTGAATTTCATGTGTGTCATGTGTATCGAGGTAAAGGTAGGTACTGCGGAAAAGGTGGAACAGTTACTGATAAAAAGCCCGAACGTTTATTACCTGTGCGGGTGCACCGGTAATTTTGATATCATCGGCATTTTCCTGTTTCATGCCCCCCTTGAGTTCGATGAGTTCGTTAAGGATGTCATCGCCAATATTCCTGATATTACCCGCACGAGTACCTACGTCGCTATGCATGTATCCCGCAGCCCCTGGGAGCATAATTTAGACGTTAATGCGCTTGGCAAATCCTGACTCTGTATTACTGCAAGAACCCGATTTTAAAACTCTTGAAAAGAGGCAGTCCCTTTGCTCGAAAAAAGAAAATCTAAATTTCGCCTGTTCACCGGCTGGTGGTCCGTCCTGTTCATCGGCGTCGTTTCCGGTCTGGGCCATGGCTTTAATATGTACGCCCTTTCCGTATTTTTTAAAGATATCGCCGGTGAATTCGGCATCGAGCGCGCCGCAACGTCCTGGTCGGCCGGCATAGGCCGGCTAGAAGGCGGCATCACCTCGCCGCTGGTGGGCTGGCTGTCGGATAAGTTCGGGCCTCGATGGATTGTCATTATAGGTATTTTTATCGCCGCCGCAGGTATGATTGTCATGTCTTTTATCACCCAGGTCTGGCACTACTATGTTGCCTGGGGAGTCTTCATCGGACTCGGACTGAATATCGGCCTGACCGTCGCCTGCGACAAGATGATTAATGACTGGTTTATAAAGCGCAGGGGACTTGCCCAGGGTATCAAGTTTGCCCTCATCGGTGTCTTCGGCATCGTCATTATTCAGGTAATAACCTGGCTTAACGATATCAGGGACTGGCGTTTTTGCTGTCTTGTCTGGGGCATCATCATGCTGGCGAGTATACCGCTCGCCTATCTTCTCATTAAGCCGCAGCGCCCGGAACATTACGGCCTGCTGCCGGACGGCGCGGAATTTGAATCGGACGTAGAAAAAGATGAGCAGAGTATGATAGACAGGGGCGTCAGTTACGCCTCGAGCTTGCAGGAAACGGAATACACCTTTAAGCAGGCTTTGAAGACCGGTACCTACTGGCTGCTGATTATAGGTTTCGCCGCCCATAACTTCATCGCCGGCGGTTTCAACCTGCACGTATTCCCGTTCTTAACTGATATCGGCATCGATGAGGCGGCGGCCAGCGGCATGATGGGATTAATGATATTTTTCACCATACCGGCAAGATTTTTCAGCGGCATCATTGCCGACCGTATTCCAAAGCGCCATCTTCAATTCTTATTAGTAGTTGCTTTCCTGTTGCAGGTAATCGGCATCAGTACATACCTGCTGGGCCACAGCTTGGTGTCTGTTTATGTGTTGCTTGTATGCCATGGATTGAGTTCGGGGGCAATGACTCCTATAGTTCTCCTTATACTGGGTCGCTATTTCGGCAGGAAGGCCTTTGGCTCAATACTGGGAACGATGATAGCCTTCCTCGCCCCCATGAGCTTATTCTCTCCGGTATATTACGGCTGGATATTTGATGTTAATTCAAATTATGATGTTGCCTTTATCACTGCTGTGGTGATGGCGGCGATAGCTGTTGTTGCCACGTTCTTAATACGTCCGCCAAAAATGTTGACGGACGATAATGGTACTCCTCGGTAACAAGTTAAGAGACGCTTTTTCCCTGGGCGCGGCGAAGCCTGTTCGGTTGACTTAACCCGCTGATACGGCATATTATTTTTTATAGGATTAGATATGGTTGAGCAGCGTGATGTACTGTTAGAAAGAAGACGATCCCTTTTAAAACGCCGGCTAATAATCATTTTCAGCATCCTTGGGGTTTTCTTACTGACATTCACCTTACTTGGTTTATTCCAGTGTAGCGATATATTCATTAAATTATCTGAAGACGTGGAGTCGTCCCCGCAGGGTAATGAATGGGCGATGTTCCGCCGCGACCTGACCCATACCGGTAATGCCGGTGACAATATTACCTTTCCCCAGGGAATGCTGAAATGGGCCTTTACCACCGGAGGTTCCATACATTCATCTCCCGCTGTTGTTGATGGTGTTGTGTATTTTGGTTCCAGAGATGGCCATATCTATGCTCTTGATGCTGATACGGGAGAAAAATTGTGGGCATTTAAAACGGATAGCTGGGTGGAATCATCGCCAGCGGTTGTCGACGGTATAGTCTATTGCGGCTCTAATGACGCTCATCTTTATGCGCTGGATGCTGAAACCGGCCGCGAAATCTGGTCTTTCTCTGTTCGCTATGCCGTAAGGTCGTCTCCCGCCGTAGCCGACGGTATAGTATACTTCGGAACTGACGACTCTAAGGTCTACGCGGTAGATGCGGCTACGGGCCAGGAACTCTGGCATGCCGACACCTGGGGTCAAGTGATTTCATCTCCGGTTATATCCAGGGGTATTGTGCTGATTGGTTGCGATAGCGGGTTCTTTTATTCTTTCCAGGCAAAAAGTGGCAGCGCGCGCATTGAGTATGCTGCTAAATATATCGTTAATTCATCTCCTGCGGTAAAAGACGGCGTGGCTTATTTTACCGATAATGGAGGGTATTTTGAAGCTTTTGATATTATGGCGAGGAACTGGTGGCTGGAAAACAAAATTAGAGTTTATTGGCAGACCCTCAATTTATACGGTGTGGCGCCAAGTCCTCCGTTACCCTCCGGTTTTATCTGGGGTGTTTCCCTGGGATGGAGGGCAAGGTCGATTTCTTCCCCGTCGATTGTGGGCGATTATGCCTATCTGGGTACAGCCACGAATCTGGTCTCTATCGACCTCACGAATCATGAGATTCAATGGACATATACCACAAATGGTGATGTAGTCTCTTCTCCGGCTGTAGCTGGTCCGGTTATTTACGTTGGTAGCGAGGACGGTCATCTTTATGCTGTTGACAGGATGACCGGCGAAAAACTCTGGGATTACGCCACGGGAGATAAAATTACATCTTCACCGGCCGTGGATAACGGCATGGTCTACATAGGCTCTCACGACGGCAATCTGTATGCCTTTGAATAGTTATACTGATCTCGCGGCATTTATTTCTTCTTTGTAAATTCACCGGGTCCGCCGTATGACTGCCCCAGTTTTTTACCCATCTCCGTTGTCCTCTTGATTACCTCTTTAACAAAGCCCTCCCTGCCCAGCTTGAACCAGTACGGCTCCCACTCCATTTCCTTGAGGTTTTCCACCAGTGGTGAAATAGTATCGAAAGGAAAAGTGATTATAATCAGCCCCTCGGGTAGAACCCTCCTGGCCTTCATGCTGAAGCCCAGCCCGCTTACGGTATAGTTCATCTCCCCGCTCAAATAGGGGTGGGCGTATATCCAGGCACAGGCCAGGCAGGTGGAGCCCTTGGCGTGCCACATCTTGCCGTCGGAAAAGCTGCTGGCTCTTAACAAAATCTCTGCTTGGCTCGTATTGGCTGTAAAAATCAGTAAATCGGGCTCGAATGTCATTTTATCTGTAGTTGCGTGGGTAATATATTCTACGGAATTTAGGGGTAAATGCGGCACGTAGTCGTAAATCCTGCGGTTAGCGCCGGGATTTTTAAACATGGAAAACATCGGCCCAAGTTGTCCGCTGTACATCATGGGTGGATAGTCCATTATCCCCACCACCTGTTCTCCGCACTGCACATTTTCTCTGGTGGCGTAAAAAGGCTCGCTGGTATGGGCTTCTTTCAACATTTCACATAAAGCCAGGGTCTTCTTCGTCTGCTTGATTCCCTCCGGCTTGTCCATGGAAAACTTTACGCCCACGGGCTTGCGCTCGAACTTGAACTTTTCAAATATGGCATAATCTGCCTTTTTTAAACTCATTTCGTCCCCCTTTTCAGGTTGGATTATAGCATCGGGTATTACCAGCAACAAGTTTCATAGCTGTATTTTACCAATTATATTTTAAAACGGGGTATAATAACCTTACTATGAACCGTTTTTATATTGAACAAATCAGCGGTGATAAAGCTGTAATTACTGACGCCGACCAGGTGCATCATATCCGCGATGTGCTTCGCCTGAAAGCTGGAGATACGATTGTCGTCTTCGACAGCGCCGGAAAGGAATATCAGGCAACCATCGACTCCGTCAGTAGAAAGCAGGTGGAGCTTAATCTAACCCCCCTGAAAGCCCGTAAGAGTAGTACTGTAAGGCTTGCCGTTGCTTGCGCTATCCCCAAAGCCGGCCGCATGGACGATATTATCGACCACCTTACGCAGCTTGGGGTAGAGCGTATTATCCCAATGCTGACCGATAGGGTAGTGGTCAAACCGGATTTAGTTGTCAGGGAGGCCCGCCTCTCACGCTGGCAAAAAATCGCTCAATCCTCCGCCCAGCAGTGCCAGCGGAGTAATGTTCCGGCTATTTCTCCGGTTACGGACGTTAAAGATATAGTCAAGAGTGCGCGGGACTTCGACCTCAAGCTTATACCGCACCTTTCCGATGAGCGAACGTTAATCAAAGACATTCTCACCAAATCACGCCCGAAAAACATCATCGTGCTGATAGGCCCGGAGGGGGATTTCACACCGGAAGAGGTATCGTTAGCTTTGAATAACGGCTTTATTTCGGTTTCTCTTGGAGATACCGTGCTGCGCGTGGCAACGGCCGCAATTGCCGTAACGGCTTACATCAGGTTTGCTTTAGATAAATAGTTTTTCTACCTCTCTCAAATGGGGTGTCTAAGAGGGGTGAGTAAATAAAATACGACAAAATCACCTTCACTTTCCCCCGTGACTCCCTTATAATAGTATATCTTCCTATTTACCCTCTCCTCATATAATTTCATAACTTCCAATTGCCCTCGCCCCTTGTGGGAGAGGGCAAAAGGGTGAGGGTGAAGACCAAAGTTTATACTGTTAACTAAAAACTCACCCTTACCTGAAATCAACATAAAACAAATGGAAAAACGAATGATTTTAACGAAACGAATTGTAGCTAAATTAACAAAAAAGAATGAAAAAATAACGGAACGAATCGTAGCTAGATTTATTCGTTTTTCCTGAATCTGAAACTAAAACATAAAATATTAAAAACAGCCTTTTTACAAAACGAATCCCTATTCCCCTGTAACCGGATGCTTGAAGTGATAAGGTACGTTACCGCGATGGTAGGGATATGGATGGAAAGCAGACGGAGGCTCATCGACGTCGGGTAGAGGCATCCACCCCATTAGCGGTAGGTTCAGCCACCCGTCCTCCACCGGCGAGCAGAAAGTATTGTTCCAGTGCAGTTTACTGAATTTCCAACTGCCGTTCTCTTTGACGTATTTATTCTCATAATAACCATGGAGGTATTCCTGCCGCGCGTATGCCCCGTAAGGCTTGGCTTCAAAGAGCCACGTCTGCCACCTGCCTTTGGCCGTATTGCCGTCCGGCGCCACGTTCACCACCCCGCCTATCTGCATAACGATGAACGCCATCCATGTCGGTGAAGGGCCTCTCCCCCTCCCCCCGATGACGTCCTTGTATATGCGTTCGACGCCCTTTTTGCCATAGAGTACGCCGTGGTCGGCTATCTCTACCGACTCCGTGTTGTCGGAAAACAGGTCGATGATTTCTCCCCACATGTTGTTGTCGAAGTAGTAGCCGTATATTTTTTGCAGGTGCTCTATCTCCTGGATGTCCTCCTGGAGCTGTACCTGTTTTTCTAATTCTTCCAGATTCATATTCTTCACCTCTTAATTATTCGCCGGTGACCGGATGTTTGTAGGGATAGGGGACATGGTATCCGGATGGATAGGGATGGTAAGCCGTTGCCGGGGCGTCGGCGTGGGGAAACGGCGTGTCGGATAGTCTCGGTACCTTCAAAAAGCCCCTCTCATAAGATGTCCAGTAGGTCAGGTTCCAGTGAAGCTTCTTGAAGTACCATTTCCCGTTTTCTTTGATGTACTCGTTATCGTATACGCCGAATTGCCACGTTTGCTTCTTCGTCCCGCCAAAAGGCCGGCACTCGAAAGACGGCGTGTACCACCGCCCCTTTGCCGTTTTGCCGTCGGGGGCAACTTCTATTACGCCCTGCGACTGCATTATCTCGAAGAACATCCAGCCGGGCCGCTCCATGCCAACCATGCCGGCGTACATCCTGTTGACGCCCTCTTTACCCCTGAAAACCCCGTGGTCGGTAATTTCCACCGACTCCGTATTCTCGGAGAAAAGGTCGATTACTTCCTGATACATCGCATTATCGAAGTAATAGCCGTACATTTTTTGCAGGTTTTCTATGGCCTGTATGTCTTCCTGCAGGGTTATTCTTTTTTCCAGTTCTTCCAGGTTCATAATTAATGCTTTCTTTTATTTTCCTGTAATAGGGTGCTTGAAATGCACCGGTAAATGGTACCCGAACGGATAAGGTCGCCAGGTGGTAGGCGGTGCGTCCGGCTTGACATCCGCGCTCGGCCCACTGTGCCCGACTACCGGGGTCTTGAGCCACCCGTCCTCATAAGGCGTGCGGAAGTTGAGGAAAAAGTGTAGCTTCTTAATCAGCCACTTGCCGTTTTCTTTAACATACTCATTCTCATAAATACCATGTGCCCAGAGCTGCCTTAACTCTCCTTCATGCAGGCTCAAGGTCGACCGTGCCTCAACGAAGAACCCATACCATCTGCCCTTGGCGTTCTTGCCGTCGGGGTCCACCGTTACCACCCCCTGTATTTGCATGCCGATAGACATGTAGCCCGGCCTCGGCTTGGCGTCCTTGCCCCCTTTGAGCAGGTCGATATAATACTTCCTGACCCCTGCCTTGCCTTTGTAAACGCCGTAGTCGCATTCCTCCACCGACGCCGCGTTATCGCTGAAAAGGTCAACCACCTTTTCCCATTCCTCGTAGTCGCGGTAATAGCCGTAAATCCGTTGCAATTTTTCTATCTGCTTGATGTCTTCCAGTCGTTGTATCCTTTTTTGTAGTTCTTCCAGTGTCGCCATGATTTCCCTCCTTTTCTTTGAATTATGTGTTTAAAGCCTGTTTCCTGTTAAAAATATGCAGCCCTTGGTGCGAGTGTAGTCGAACACTTATCGCGTTCCTGTATAGACTACTTGCCCCCTTAATGCTCTTCAATCCAGACCCTGTTCAGCATCACGTGGCCCATGGCGTTAGGTTCATAGCCTGTAACGTAGGGTTTTATTAGAATATAATTTCTCCCGAACCAGAGCGGCAGGACGGCGGCGTCGTCCACCAGCATCTGCTCTGCCTGCCGATACATGGCCAGGCTTGTTTCCATATCAAGTTCGGTCGCGGCCTGGTCGAGTAAAGCGTCCAGAGCCAGATTAGAATATTCCCCGAAGTTGTTCTCCGCGCCGGTGTGAAAAAGCACGTCCAGGAAGTCCTGCGGATGCGGGTAGTCGGCAATCCACCCTATGTCGAACAGGTTGTCCTTTTCTTCTTTAAGGTAATATACATACCTTTCCGGCTCCAGCTGCCTTACCTGTACCTCGACACCCAGATTTTCGCGCCACTGGTAAATAATGGCTTCCTGTGATTTTGATATCGCGGCCCCATATCCGGAGGTAGTCAGGGTAATCGGGGGTAGATTAGCTACATCGCCGTATTTGGATGCGGCTATCAATGCCCTGGCTTCATCGACGTCAAACCCCAGCCCGACCAGGTCTTCATTGTAGCCGGGGATGCCTGGGGGTAAGATGCCGTCGGCGCGCTGCACGAGGTCACGCAACGCCAAATTGATTATCTTGTCTTTGTCTACAGCCATTGTGAAAGCCTTGCGGATGTTAACATCATCGAACGGTGGTTCCGTGGTATTGAAGCCTATCCAGTAGAAGCTTAACTCGGGCGATTCGTACAGTTCCTGGTAGAACGGACCCGAGGTATCGGTTATCCTGTCGATGTAATAAACACTGACGCCGGCAACATCTATCTCGCCGGTCTCATACAGGTTCATGGGTATGCCGCTTAAAAACAGGTATTCGACAAAATCAAGATGAGCGACATCTCCGTAGTAGGATTCGTTCTTCTCCAGTACCAATAAGCTACCTTGCTGCCACTCCTTGAGCTTGAACGGCCCGGTGCCGTTCGGCTGGCGCCACCAGTCACTCCCTGCTTCGACGTTGGATTCATCAACTACCATCGCCGTAGGATAAGTCAACTTGGAAAGGAAATAGGACTTGGGGGCATCAATGGTCACTTTCAGGGTAGAATCATTCACCACCTCGACGCCGCTGATTTCTTCAGCCAGGCCCTGGATGACATCATCAACACCTAATATATCGATGAGATACGTGACGGCCGTTGAAGAACCAGTAGATGGACGACAGGCGCGCTCCCAGGAGTATTTAAAGTCAGCGGCAGTTACCTTTCGCCCGTCCTGGAAAAACACGTCATCACGTAAATGAAAGGTATAGGTTAAATCGTCCTCACTAATTTCCCAGCTTGCAGCGATATCCGGGGCCGGCTCCAGATTATCATCAAGTTTAACCAGACCGCAGAATATCTGCAATATATAATCATGAGAATTGGCATCGGCCGAAAGTGCCGGGTCGAGGGTGTTGGGGTCGGAGCCGTATAACTTTAAAGTGCCGCCCTCAACGGCGGGAGTGGTTGTAGTTGGGGTAGTCGGAGAAGGCGTAGGCGTAATAGAAGTAATACTGTCACTTAAGGTCTCTAGCGGAGAAACGGCCACTACAACGACAAGTACTAAGAAATAATAGATGGTCGCCAGTAATACCGCTAGATTAATTTTTTTCATTTTTACTTTAATATATCGCTAAATTCAATATAACACATACTCTTTTTCCGTGCACAATGCGCTTTCAGCATATTTGAAATTATTAAGGCCTTCAACTTATAATCATAAACAAATGTCTTGTAATAAGGAGAAAAAATGATTCCCAAAGAGTACGCCAAGTATTATAGAGGCAAACCCGTGCGAGATTTTACCAAGCTTTACCCCGAGTTAACCTCGAAGTCTTTCCATATCTGGGGTCATGAGTGGGATTCAGGATACCGAATGGACTGGTTCTGCGTGACCGAACCTTTCCTGATGATTAACGACCCACATACACACGACTTCGACCAGTTTTTAGCTTTCCAGAACGCCGATGCTACCAAAGTGAATGAATTCGATGCTGAAGTCTGGCTTTACCTAGGGCCCAAGGGGAAGCAGAAAAAACTGGTTATCACAGAAACATGTTTCGTGCATGTTCCGGCCGGCATGGTGCACACGCCGCTGGAGTTCAAAATCATCCGCAAACCGATTGTTTTTATGGATAT
>CAZRQP010000023.1:1574-4869 GCA_964602315.1 uncultured Dehalococcoidaceae bacterium | reverse complement strand
TGCACACGCCGCTGGAGTTCAAAATCATCCGCAAACCGATTGTTTTTATGGATATAGCGCTGACATCGGAGTACGTACGTAAGCCGGAAGACAAGTCCAAACCGGTAATGAGAGAAAGGCACGAGTAGAACGCCTGTCACGAATGATAAATCACTAATATCGCGGTGAGGGTGTATCAGAACAAGCCCAGTCTCTTGAGGCTGGTATGGTCCTTCCCGCCGATTATTATATGGTCTAGCACTTCTATTCCGACGATTTCACCCGCTTCCGCCAGTCTTTTGGTTAAAGCAATATCATCTTCGGAAGCCTCGGTATCACCGGAAGGATGATTGTGGACGAAGATCACAGATGCGGCGCTGGCGGATATAGCCTCTTTGAAGACCTCCCGGGGATGAACGATACTGCTGTCAAGACTGCCGACTGATATCTCCGCTATCCTGATGAGTTGGTTTCTGGTATCCAGCAGTATCGCCAGGAAATATTCTTTCTTCTTATCTTTCAGTCTCGCCTTTACGAGGTTAGCAATATCTTCAGGTGTTTTTAAAGGTGTTTTTTCTACCGATTCCGAGTAGCCTTCTACTCGATTGGCAAGTTCAACGGCGGCCTTTATCTGGGCGGCCTTGGCAATGCCGATGCCCCTTACCTGCGCCAGCTCCTCAAGAGATGCCGCGGTGACACCTTTAAGTCCATCGAACCGACTTAACATACGCTGGGCTGTGATCATCACCGATTCGCCGGAGATGCCACGACCCAGAATAAGCGCCAACAGCTCTTGGGCGGATAAAGCCTCCACCCCGACACTTTGAAGTCGTTCGCGGGGCCTATCGCTAACAGGCAAATCATGAATCGTCATCGATTTCAATTTGCCAGTTGGCGACTTTTTCATATCGCCATAGTCTAGCACCTGATATAGAAAAAGGCAAGAAGGTCAGCTTCAGTATTTTTACTATCGATTGGGGCAACGGGTGAGTGGAAACCACCAATTGATTTGATGGTACACAATATCCAGAATCAGGGTTTACTGGATTTAAAAAAGGTAGTAGTAACAATATCATCAAAAAAGATGAATGTTGAGAGCACATCAACCGAACTAGTTACTGATTCGAGGAAAAAATGCTTTGTCTAGTCCGAGCTAAAGCCTGTAAAAGATGCGGGGGAGACCTTTCTATAGAGTGTGACGTGTACGGCGTGTATATAGAATGTATCCAGTGCGGGGCAACCTGGACGAAAAACGATTTGAAATATACACCCTTTCAGCAAAACGACCCGAAACTGAAAGCAGAAGACGTCAAACCCTTAACCCCCACCCGCCAGCGATAAGAATCTGCTGACTAACTTGCATAAACGGCTTCTCATTCAGAAAGCCACAGATTGTTCAATTCATCCATATCAAATCCATAAACCTTTATCAGGGCTTCATCGTAGCCGCTGCCCAGCTTAAAGGTATCCAGCAATTCCGACATTTTTTCGCTTCCGTATTCGTTGATGAGATAGGCAACGATTTTGTAGCTTTCCGCATAGGCCAGCATAGTCTGTTCTACATAGGAAGAAAAGGGGCTGCACAGGCTACGCACGGAAATATAGGAATTATTTGCTTCGGCCCAGGATAAAGCGAGGACAAAGCTTAATTCAAGTTCTCCTTCAGAGGACATGGCCAAGCCTTCATCAAGCCACGTCGGCAGATAATTATACGGATTGTCAGTTAACTGATGTATCACCAGGTGCGTCAACTCGTGGGCAATCGTGCGTTTACCCCACGAAAGCTGGGACTGCGTCGTTCCGATACCGATAGCGACAATGCCGAACTGTGAATAGGCGACCCCGCCCGTCCACTCCTGGGGATAAACCATAGCGCCTATCAAATCCTCCTGACTGGCGTAAATATACATTTTCACCGGGTTTTCCAGTTCAGCACCGGTATTATCCGCCAGACGGACCAGTGCATCCTGCGCGGCAGCCATCAGTTCATCGGCAAAGAGGTTATCACCTTCATACCAGTAAAGCGTTACCTGCCCCTGCTGCATAGTATTCCAGTCGTAACAGTTATCTTCTATATAAACCGAAGAGTGTGCCGTCTCGATTTTCTTACCGGCAATATCGGTTACTGTCCACCAATATGATACAGTGGCGCCCGGGGGCAGACCTCCGGTCCTCCGCATATCCCAGACCCACTGCGCATTTACCGATTTTGCCGACGTGAAGATAATATAGACATCGGCGGTGACTTGAGCAAAGGACGCACGCTCGATGGAATAATGCAGGCGAATATCGGTGATAGACGCATCGCTTTCTGCAGTCATGCTGAAAGTGATATCGGCAGGGAAATTTACCTGCGCGGAGATATCCGAGACAATAATGCCATTACCAGCACTAACCGCACCCGGAATCAGGAGTAGCAGTGATAATGATACGACCAGAACCGATAATATTACCTTTTTCATTTGTCCTGCTTACCCATAGTATATCTTAAATAGGCATTAATAAAGTCGTCCAGTTCACCATCGAGTACAGAATCGGCATTACCGGTCTCATAACCCGTCCGGTGGTCCTTGACCATACGGTACGGATGGAGAACGTAACTCCTGATTTGATTGCCCCAGCCGGCGTCGATTCTCTTTCCCTTAATCCTGGCTTTTTCCGCCTCTCTTTTTTCAATCTCAAGTTCGAGCAGGCGGGCCCTTAAAATTTTGAAAGCGAAATCCTTATTCATATGCTGGGAACGCTCGCTCTGGCAAGAGACGATTATACCCGACGACAGATGAGTGATTCTGACAGCACTGCTCGTTTTCTGCATATGCTGGCCGCCAGGACCGCTGGAGCGGAAGGTCTCCACCTTAATATCTTCCGGCTTGATATTGACTTCAACATCACTCTCTGCCTCCGGCATCACTTCCACAAGGGCAAAAGAGGTGTGCCGGGCATGGTCGGAGTCGAAGGGGGAAAGGCGCACCAGGCGATGAACGCCGTGTTCCGACTTTAAATAACCCAACGCATACTCTCCCTTAAGCGAAATGGCTACTCTTTTAATACCGGCTTCATCACCCGGCGAAGTGTCCAGTATTTCCGTTGCGAAGCCGCGGCGCTCCGCCCAGCGTAGGTACATGCGCATCAGTATTTCCGCCCAGTCCTGCGATTCCGTACCACCGGCACCGGCATGTATGGTAAGAATAGCGTCACGGGCGTCATATTCGCCGCTGAAGGCCAATTGAAATTCAAAATCATCGACCTGTGAGGCAAGTCCATCCAGTTCTTTATCCAGGTCGTCGAGGAGAGCGGCGTCTTCTTCAGATATCGT
>CAZRQP010000023.1:0-1474 GCA_964602315.1 uncultured Dehalococcoidaceae bacterium | reverse complement strand
CATCCAGTTCTTTATCCAGGTCGTCGAGGAGAGCGGCGTCTTCTTCAGATATCGTCATTAACTCATTGATATCGGCCAGCTTTTTCTCCAGTCCCCGCCACCGCTGCACCGTCTTTTTCTTTTCGGCCAGCCGGCGCATGATACCCTGGGCGTTAGCCTGGTCCTGCCATAAATCAGGTCGAGAGGACTGCTTTTCCAGTTTGACGATTTGCTTTTCTATTTTAGCGATGTCAAAGATGCTCCACGGCCATAGCGACCCGACTCTGTAAATCCTTGAGCTTTTCTGTTAAATCCGGCATAGCACCTCTTTATTCTTTATATTTAGCACCAGCTAACACAGGGTAATTTTCTACCTTTAGATTACCCCCTGCTGCCAGATGCGCCAGTCGCGTGGGTTCCGGCAGGCGATAACCGCGGCAGCAGTCCAGGACAATCCGCACCGCCGAAGTTAAATCAATCATATGGCCGATGGATATATAAAGCGGTTTTACACCAGCTTTAGTACGCAGGACAGCGCCGATGACCTCGCCGTTATCTATAAGCTCTACTGAACTACCGACTTCAGGCGGAGGTATTTCATGTTCGCCGCACAGTCGGGATTTAGCACAGCCGATGGTCGGCAGGCCCAGCCAGAGTCCCAGGTGAGAAGCCAATCCTATGCGGCGCGGATGAGCGATGCCCTGGCCATCAACCAGAACAAGGTTAGGCACATGAGTAACCTTTTTGAAGACTGCCAGCAGAAAAGGCATCTCCCGGAAAGACAACAAACCGGGCACATAGGGGAAATTTATGCGGTCGGTTACTACCTTTATTTCCGCGATTTCCAGGGTGGGGTAGCTTAGAACGACGACCGCACCGGTGCCGGTTTTTGTCCACCTATTAACCGAGATATCGACGCCGGCGATAAAGCGCGGGTTGGGAATATCACCAACGTGGGATACTTCCCCGGCAAGCTCCAACTGGATTTCTTTAGCCCTGGCGGTAGTGACTTGCCAGCCGTGCCGATTGACTATCTGCATACCTTGATTATAGGCATAGCATAGGACTAATGGCAACAGGTTTGGTAATTACAGTTTGTATTATAAAACATAACTGTATTCAGTATTTGATAAAATATGCTACAATGGCACAACAAATCGGTAATGGCGGGGAATTGATATTGGCATACTCCATAAGACACATGGAAAAAGAGGACATCGGCCAGGTAACGGAAATCGACCGAGAGGCCTTTCCCTCGCAGTGGCCACCCGCAAACTATACACAGGAACTGCAAAACAAAACGGCCCATTATATCGTGCTCTGCGATGATACGAAGACAATTGATGTTCCCCCGGCACCGCCACCGAAAAAGGGATTCAGTATACTATCGCTGCTGATGCCCTGGACAAAGCAGAAAACGCCTGAAAATAAGCCTTTGCATCCCGTGACCCGCCAGTATATCGTCGGTTTTTCCGGTATCTGGATGATAGCCGAT
>CAZRQP010000022.1:11144-19011 GCA_964602315.1 uncultured Dehalococcoidaceae bacterium | reverse complement strand
AATTCCGTAGTTATGTACTTGCCGTACTTGCTTGCCATCTAAACGCTCCTTTCAAAGTACTTCAAATGTATTATCAGCTTTTTATTATTGCGATATTTCGCCTCTATCCCGATTATATCACTTTTAAAGGGCGAGATTGAAAACGGTCGTGTTACTTAAAAGGATTGAGAACGGAATTATGTATTAACTTGCAATATGTTGCCGACAGCACGTAAATCAGCACGAAGCCTATCAAGACCATGATGAGGGCCAGTATCAGCAGACTATACACTGCGCCGAGAACTGACGCCGTATAGGGGAAGACGCTTTCGGACGTGCGCCCGGCGAGCAGCAGTATCAGGTTCAGTATTAAAAACGGCAGGATGATACAGCCCAGGCCGGAAAGCGAGCCCTTGATGTCCGCCCAGCTTAATCTGACGTTGGAGGCGATACAGATGGACAGGTAAAGAAACACCCAGAACTGCCAGGTATTCAGGTTGTCGGACGTGAAAATGAGGTTGAGGATTGAAGGAACCGAGTCACGGAAGACCGTAAAATAGTCGCCGACCGACGCGCTGGCGCCCAGGCTGTTCACCCCCGCGATAATGGAGTCCCAGACCTGCGAGCTGCCCGGAATGAGAAAATAAAACACAGCGAAAAGCGCGGCGCAGCCCAATACCACCGGCCCGATGCCGATGAAGAAATTGCCCAGCACGTGCCAGGGGTTTCTGGGGTTCCAGGTGTGATAAACGTAGCCCAGCGTGCCGGTGTCCCTATCCGGCTGGAAGAACCTGATTTCCTGTATTTTGTGCAGGAATATCACGCAGAAGAGAGCATGCCCCAGCTCGTGTACCGGCGTGCCCAGCCAGGCGACGAAATAGGTGCCCCAGCGCCCGAAGGCATTGGCCAGCGACCTGAAGGTAAGCTGGGAAATGAAATGTATCAGCAGCCCGAAGATGAAGAAGCCCAAAAACAGGGCGGCCATCTGCCCCAGCGTGGCTATAAGGATGTCCTTGATGAAGATGAGGGCGTCCATGTTGGTAGCATGATATTCCGCATCAAGTTGCAGTGTCAAGGAAGATGGACAGGGGCGGCGGGGACTTAAGCTACCCGCTTCTGATACTGCGGATAATCGTGCCCAGGCTGGGTCTCTTGCCGTACATGAGCAGGAAGGTCCGCACTATCTTCGCGGTAAGGAACAACCCACCCACCACGCATACTAACAGGACGGCGATACTCGTAAATATCTGCCATACCGGGACTTCGGTAATACCCAGCCGCATCATCAAGGTGACGGGGGCGGTGAAGGGGAAAATAGTCAGGGCGATGATGGCCGGGTTATCCGGGAAGAAAATTATCGCGGAAGCAAACCACAGCGGAGATACCGATAACAGCGTAAATATCGGCGCCAGCTGCTGACCTTCCCGGGCGGAGGAAGTGATTGCGCCGATAGCTACGAATATTATGGCGAATAAGAGATAACCCAGTATGAAATACACGATAAACAGAATGAAAAGCACAGGCGTTATCTCTAAAGTACTTAAAAATCCGCCTATCGAGACAGAGGCTACATTCAGCAGTAACGGGGCACATATCACCCATATAACTATTTGCAGCAGACCTGCCGCGCCCATCCCCAGTACTTTGCCGATGATAAGCTGTTTGGTAGAAACGGAGGACAGTAATACTTCGATAAGACGGTTTTCCTTTTCATCGCCCATTCCCTGGAGCAGATAACTGGAAGAAAAAGAAATCGAGAGTACCAGCAGCACCCCGAAAATCATCGGTATCAACATGTTCCCGTATCCGCCCTGTTCCGTCGCGATATCTCCGGTCTCCGTAAGCCGTATGGAAACAATCCCCAGCGGCGCGTTTACCAGCCCGATGGTGGCATCGGTTACTTTACCCGCCAGCATGTTGCTGGAAAGGAAATCTTTTATGGCCGCAGTTACCTCGGGGGGTGGTTCGAGCTGTTTTTCCAGGGTGTAAATATTAATCATACCGATATTTAAATAGTCCGGTGTGATGATGACGTATTGTTCGATTTCTTCTTTGACCAGCGCCTCATTGGCTTGAGCTACCGTACCGTAGCGGACCAGTTCCACGTTACCCTGCTTGGTATAATTATCGAACCCGCCTGCTTCATCGATATACCCTATGTTCGTTATTTCAACAGACGGCTCCATGGTCCCCGCTATTATCTGGTAGGCGACTATCGCCAGGATACCTATCAGCGGCACGATAAGCGTGACAACGATAAACCCCACCCGGCGTATCATTGCGAGGAATTCATACCGAAAAACCAAAAAAGTCTTATTTATGGCTCTCACCTGCTACTCTAATGAAAATTTCGTTCAACGGAGGCGTGGCCAGCTCGAAGCGATGGACAATAATCCCGCGCTCCAGCAGGCGTTCCAGCAGCTGCTGCGGTGTTGTATCGTCGCTAAGAAACAGCTCGACGTGATTTTTAAAGACGCGTTTTTCAGCGATTCCCGGCACTTCGCCCAGCTCGCCCTCATGTTCCAGCAGGACGGAATTGTTCCTGTACTTGGACTTTATTTCGGCAAGCCCGCCGTACAGGACGGCACGCCCTTTATTGACCATTAAAATGCGGTCGCAGAGCTGCTCGACCTGGTTCATCTGGTGGGTGCTCAAGATAACGGCCTTGCCCTGGTTCCGTAAGTCGAGCACCATTTTCATCGATGCTTCGGTATTGACGGGGTCGAGACCGGAAAAAGGCTCGTCGAGTATGAGGAGCTGCGGGTCGTGGATGGTGGTAACGATAAACTGGATAATCTGGCCCATGCCCCTGCTTAACTCTTCTATTTTCTTGCGGGCGTGCGGCAGCATGCCGGTCTGCTCGAGCATTTGGTTGGCTTTTTCCTCGGCGGCGCGCGGGCTCATGCCCTTAAGTGTGGCAAGGTAAATGATAATATCGAGAACACGCTGCTTTTTATAAAGTCCGCGTTCCTCCGGCATATAGCCGATTTTGTTCTTCGCGGCTTCATTCATTTTCTCGCCGAGCACAGTTACCTCGCCGGAATCCGGCTTGATGATATCCATCACCATCTTGATGGTGGTGGTCTTGCCGGCGCCGTTAGGTCCAATCAAGCCGAATATCTCGCCCGACGCCACGGAGAATGAAAGCTTATCTACGGCGACTTTATCGCCGAAGGTCTTGACTACGTTTTCTACTTCGACCGTATTCATAAGAGAATGCTTACCTAAACAAAAATTATATCATATTTACACTATCGGACGAACCTTTAATAGTGAAAAGGACATCACTTTAGATTGAGCTATTATCAATGCTGTAACATGCACCAGGCCTTGGTTTTATTTGCATAATCCGTTACTTCCCCGTCGGTCCTGAAATCCTGTTCTCCACAATTATCATAATGCATCATTTCATCGATATCCCTGACGATTTTAGGACCGGGTGAATTAGCAGCGTAACCGACTACCATCATGTCATAAATTGTCAGGACTTCAGGAATGCCGATTATCTCTTTTATGCCGCGCTCAACCTCCGGACGCGACGTTGCGGTATACCACTGCGATGCCAGTCCCAACGCAGCGGCCGCCAGGTGCATATATAAAAAGGCGTTAGCCAGGCTGGAAGAATAAAGATTAGCTACTTGAGTTTTATTTTCAGAGGTGCGGCCGGGCAGCCCGACACTGGCCCTCCAATCGCACAGGAGGAAAATAAAGACCGGCGCGTCCTTGAAGCTCTTCCTGGGCAACGACTCTTTGAGCGGGTCTTTTATAGGCGGCCCATGTTGTTCGAGTACAGCCACTACTTTGTTTTTTATGTCCCGGTTCTTGATAATGACAAATTCCCAGGGTTGAGTATGAAAAGCCGATGGAGCCCAGCGCGCCGCCTCGATTATCCTGGTAATATATTCATCAGGCACCGGAGCAGTTTTAAACTGGCGTATGGTGCGCCTTTCCCTTACCAGATGTAAAAGACAATCATATTGATTAACATTATTCATCAAATGCCTCCATATTTTATTAGTCCTGCTTTGGTATCATCATTCGCCGTAACATCAAGATATAACCAAGAAAAATTGTAGCAGATTTTTAAAATATATGTAATTTTAATTCATACGGGTGTTGTTGTGGTTATATTATTTATGGACATGAAAAACCGCATATTATTCTCATTACTTCACAAAATGAGTAAGTATATATTTATCAGCACTCTTATTGACGTAAAGGTATAAAAATGCTACGCTTAAGCCAAGAGAATTCACGATTGTTTCCGCCTTGTACTGACAAGTCGACGATGAGGTATAGACAAGTAAGGAAATGGCAAAAATAAGAATCTCGACCCCCCTGCTTATCGGCCTTTTATTAGCTGCTTTCATTGTAGTTTCCCTGCTTTTCCGGATTTTTCTCCCCTACGGAGATATCTTCGTCGGCGATGACATAAAATACGCCAGCAATGACGCTTATTATTACATGCGCCTGGTAGATAATCTTTCCCACCATTTCCCCAACCTCACCCAGTTCGACCCGTATTTTCTTTATCCCGGCGGCAATATCGTCACCTCCCTGCCTACCTTTCACTGGATAACAGCAATCCTTGCCTGGATGGGAGGAGCAGGGCACCCGACACAAAATATTATCGATTTAATAGGGGTTTACCTGCCGGCAATCCTTGGTGCGTTATTGGTTATCCCCGTTTTCTTTATCGGCAGGACTTTATTCAATAAATGGGTGGGCGTGCTGGCGGCCGGTCTGATAGCTGTCCTGCCGGGCGAATTATTGTCACGTTCGATGCTGGGCGCCGGGGATAATCCCGTTGCCGAAGTCTTTTTTACAACTACGGCCCTGATGTTTTTGATTCTGGCGGTGAAGGCCGCCGTTCAGAACCAGTTGTCCTTTTCCCATATATTCAAGGGCGACTGGAAGGTAATGCGTAAACCGTTAATATATAGTGCGCTGGCCGGCGTATTCCTCGGTTTTTACCTCACTACCTGGCAGGGGGCTTTGATATTCGTCTTTATTGTTGTCCTTTATTATATAATCCAGTTCATTATCAACCATTTGAAACGCAAATCGTCCGATTACCTCTGCATCGTTGGGTTCGTGACATTATTACTGGCGTTAATTATGCTGCTTATCAATCCAATGTCCTCCGATGTAACCCTGGCTATGGTTTTCGCGCTTCTGGTTCCCCCGGTTTTATGGGGCATCTCAAAACTCATTTCCAGCCGGGGCTTTAAAGAATACTTCTATCCTGTTATGCTGGCCGTTATCGGGGCCTTAGCCGTAGTGGTCGTTTACTTTGGGGCACAGGGCATTTTTAACACACTGCTGGCTAAATTCAACTTTGTATTCTTTCCCACGGGTTCAAGTGCCATTACTACCCTTGAAATGACGCCGATGCTTACCCCTCAAGAAAATATTTTTACTACAAATGTAGCCTGGGGCAATTTTTCCACAAATATCTTTATTGCGCCGTGGTGGCTTCTTTTCGGCATCGGTGCAGCAGCCATATGCGCTTACCTCTTACACCTGAACAACCGCGAAGGCAACGGGGCATCATTACTGGTGTTCTTTTTTATTACCGCGGTGATAATGATAGTATTGACCGCAACGCAGATGCCCAACCAGTATAGTCTCCTCGATGACCAGGTCAAATTCATTCCGGGTGTGGCGATTATTTCAATGGGAGTCCTGTTTTATACACTTATCAAGCGGGGGCAAGAACAGCGGTGGTATATATCCGCCTTATGGGTCGTGGCGATGATTGCCACCTTATCGCTGCTGATAGTATTTACCACGTACAGCAATATCCGCTACCTGGCGCTGATACCGCTGGCCATATTAGTCTATATTTTATTCAAGCAAAGCGAAGGGGATGAGCAACTGCGGCTTTTTCTTATCTGGTCGCTGGTAATTCTTATCATCCCGATGATACAGCGCCGCTTCCAGTACTATCTGGCGGTGAACTTCGCAGTGCTTTCCGCCTATCTTTCATGGCAGATAATCTGGCTTGCAGGCGTTAAAAAACTGATAAAACAGCCGGAAGATGAGGGTAAAAAGGAACTCGGGCGCCCGGAGGTCCTGCAGGAACAGGACTATTACACAATCCTGGGGGTAGGCAAAAACGCGGACTTTACTACTATAAAAAAGGCCTACCGTAGATTAATGCAGGATTACCAATCCGGCCAAGAGCAAAAAGATGCCGCAGCAAAGAAGTGGATGAAAGAGATAAACAAAGCCTATGAAACCTTGACCAACCCGAGACTGCGCGCCTCTTATGACAGCTCCCGACGTAAGGGTTCCGAAAAGAAAAGCGTAAAAAGTAAGAAGAAAGGCCAGGGTCTGAAATTATATTATGTCAATACTATTTTAGCTATAATTGTCGTTTTCCTTTTTGTTTTTTGTCCCAGTATATCTCAAGCACAGGCCCAGTCCCAGGTAGTGAGTTATGCCTTATCGGATAGCTGGCAGGCGGCCTTGCTCTGGATGAAAGATAATACGCCGTACCCCATGGGCGACCCCGAGGCATATTACAGATACTATGACGTGCCGCCTCCCGGCGAAGAGTTTGAATACCCTGACTCGGCATATGCCGTTACGGCATGGTGGGACTATGGTTACTGGATTATCCGTGTCGCACAGCGCATACCCAATTCCAATCCGTCCCAGTCGCCGGGATATATAAGGAATGTTGCATCGTTCTTCCTGTCACAGGATAAAGCTGCGGCGGATGCGCTAAGACAGGAACTCAAGTCGAGGTATATAATCGCTGATTATGAAATAATAGCCGGAAAGTACTGGGCGATGCTCAATTGGGCGGGACTCGACCAGGAAAAATATATCCCGACGTTCTATATAGAGCAAGAAGGCATGATCTATCCGAGACAGGTGTTCAGCATCGATTATTACCGCACCTTAGTCGTCAGGCTTTTCAATTTCAACGGTCAGGGCGCCCCGGGAGGGACGGCGGTGGTGATAACTTATCAGGAGGCGCTGGATGTTAACGGCATAATTTTTAAACTCGTTGTCGATGCCCAGGAATTCGTCTCCTATCAGGATGCGCTTAATTTCGTGAACACACAGAACTCCAACTATAAATACGAGATTGTGGGCGTGGACCCCTTCACCTCCCCGATACCTCTGGAACCAGTCGAGGGCTACCAGCTGGTGTACAGTTCACCGACCTCTAACAATGCCACACCGGAAATCAAGATATTTGAATACATCTGGGATGATTAAGACCCTGTAAAATCAAGTCCTGCGTTCGGAGAAATCAATAACTTTTACGTTTTTCCTTTATGGCTTCAATTAACTTCTGTTCCAGTTGGCGGGCGATTTTTTCGTTGCTGTGCTTTTCCCGCGCGTAGGCCAGTCCGGCCTGCTCCAGCTTCTTTCTGCGTTCCGGCGCTTTGAGCAAGGCAATTATCTTGCCCGGTATCTCGTCAGCGCTGTCCCCGTACGCCACACCCTGTTCTTCACCCTCAATCACGGCCGCCATACCGGGCAGGCGCGTGGCCACTACCCCCCTGCCGCAGGCGAGATACTGCACTATCTTGCTGGGGAAAATATCCCGTGTGGTATCGTTTACCAGGAAAGTATTGATGCATAACGTCGACATGTTGATGTATTGAGGCATGGTGTCATAGGGCTGAAAGCCGGTGATTATAACGCTCTTCTGCATTCCCGTTTCAGCGATGATTTTTTCCAGCGCGGGACGCTGCGGCCCGTCGCCGACGATGAGTAATTTAGCTTGCGGCACCTCTTTCAGGACCTCATGGAAATGCCGGATAAGAATATCAAGTCCGCTGAACTCGAATAGCGTACCCATAAAGAGTATTACGGCGTCGTCCGCGCCGAGTCCCCACCTGCGGCGGAGTTCCCCGCTAGCGGGGGC
>CAZRQP010000022.1:7271-11044 GCA_964602315.1 uncultured Dehalococcoidaceae bacterium | reverse complement strand
GAATCCGGGACGCCTTAGCTCCACCTTGGCGCCGGGGTAAGCGCGCTCGACGTTATCGATTACTCGCGTGCTCAGGCTACCGAAGTCAAAGAACCCGTCCTTCTGCCACATGGACTCGTAGTCGATGACATATACATTGTGCCCGAAAAGGGATAAAAGCTCGGAAAGGGTATGGATTTCAAAAACGACCTTTTTAAGCCAGTCGATTTCGTGAATAAAGAGTATATTCACAGCAGATGCTATTCGCTTTCCGATGCTTCGTAGTAGAACCTCAATATGAGCGGATGGCGCATCGCTTTTTTGATTTCGCCCTCTTTTTTAGCCAGCTCGTCCCGGACGGCTTTATGCTCCACGAGCACCACCAGGGCATCGGCGTCTTTAGCTATTTCCTTGATAGATGAATACTGTGATTCTTTCACCCTAGGGTCGTAGGCGCTTACCCGGTAGCCGTCCGCCTTGAGCAGCCCGGTTATTTTCTGCGCCGGACTGTTCCTGGTGTCGTAGGTATCTGGCTTGTAGGTCAGCCCCAGGACGACGATTTTAGGATTATTTACATCCTTTAGAGCCTGCCTGATTTTACCGGCGATGCTGACCGGCACCTCGTCGTTGATAAGCCTGGCCGTATGAATAAGGCGCGAGTTTACGGGGTCCACTTCTTTAATAAACCACGGGTCGACGGGGATGCAGTGTCCGCCGGTGCCGATGCCGGGCTTGAGGATTTTCACTCTTGGGTGCTTGTTGGCCAGCTTGATAGCTTCTAAAATATCAATCCCCAGCCCCTCCGCCACCGCGGCGAACTCGTTAGCCAGGGCGATATTGACATCGCGGTAGGTGTTTTCCATCAGTTTCACGGTCTCCGCGGTAACGTCGTCGGTCAGGTAAAGGTTGCCCTTGACGAAAGAAGCGTATATTTCTTTAGACATCTCGGCCGCTTTTTTATCCATACCCCCTATAATCCTGTCGTTATTGATGATTTCCTCGAATACGGCGCCGGGCAGAATCCTCTCCGGGCAGTGGCAGAGAAAGACGTCTTTGCCTATTTTAAGCCCCGACTTCTCAATAATGGGGGCGATGATATCGCGGCAGGTAAGGGGAGGCACCGTGCTTTCCACGATTACCAGGTTACCGGAGCGCAGGTAAGGGACAATCGACTCCACGGCCTGTGTCACTTGGGAGAGGTCGGCGACCCTTTTTCTTTCGTCGATGGGCGTGGGGACGGAAATGATGAAAACATCCGCCTCGCAGGGCGTCTTCTGGGCGCGGAGGTTCTTCCTGACATTCGGCTCCTGGTAAATCTTGCCGATATCCTCCTCGGCCAGGTGCAGGATGCCGGTATTGATGGCATCGACCACGTTTTCCTCGATATCGGCGCCGATGACCTCGTAGCCGGCCCGCGCCAGCATGATAGCCAGCGGCAGCCCCACGTATCCCGTTCCGATGACGACGATTTTCTTAGCCAATTTTATATACCTCTTTCTGCCATTCGATTGTCCTGGGGATGCCCTCCTCCAGGGACACCGTGCTTTTATGCTTGAGGTCGCGCGCGGCTTTAGACACGTCCACCTTTTTCACCAGCGTCGTTTCCGGCTGGGCGTCTTTATATTCCACCAGGCTGTCGTCTTTGCCCAGGTATTTCAGGATGATATCGGAGGCTGTTTTCATGTTGTGCAGCTCGTGCCCGGCGATATTATACACCTCGCCGGGTTTGAAGTTATCGGCGATGTTAGCCAGCGTCTTTGCCGAGTCGTCTATATACGACGACGTCCGCTCGTGCTTGGTATAGACGGTGTACGGCTGGTTATGCAGGGCTTTGTAGATAAAGACGCAGATGGCGCTGCGGTACTCGGAGTAATATTCGCCGGGACCGTACGTGTTGAACAGCCTTACGCGCACCGTCTCCGTGCCGGACCGGCCGGCGGAGTTTAAAATCTGCATCTCGTTGACCCACTTGGACATGGCGTAGTCGTTCATCTGCTTGACGGCCACCTTGTCCATCACGTCCTCGAACATGACGTCGCGGTAGTCGCCATAGACCTCGGAGCTGCTGAAGAAAATCATGCGGAACTTGAGCCTTTCCTGCATCCGGATGAAATTCTTGGTTCCGATGGCGTTTGACTTCCAGAGGTTCTCGTAAAAGTCCTCGCCGTTGCGGCGTCCGAACTCGGCGGCGAGGTGATATACATAGTCGAACCCGGCGCCGTCCAGTAGCCTTTCCACCTGGTGAAACTCGCCGACGTCGCATCTTACGTAATTGGACTCCGCCGAGTGCACCCGGTCGGCTATCCAGACCTCGTTGCCCCTCTTTTTAAGCTCGGCGGCAAGCGGTTTGCCCACCGCCCCCAGGCCGCCGGTTACCAGAATTTTAGCCATTGCCTGCCTCCGTGATTATTTTAACGATTCTCGCCGCGGCTTTGCCGTCGCCGAAAGGATTGTCCCACTTGTCTTTCTTGTCCAGCATGACTTCCACACATTCCAGGATGCGTGCCGCATCGGCCCCGGCGAGCATATTGGCGCCCACCTCCAGCGTTTCCGGTCGCTCCGTGTTGTCTCTAAGAGTAACGCAGGGCACGCCCAGTATGCAAGCCTCCTCCTGCACCCCTCCGGAATCGGTGAGTATTAGCCGGGCGTTGCTTTCCAGCTGCAAAAACGCCAGGAAATCAGCCGGCTCTATCAGGGTGAGGTTTTCAGGCTTGAGCTTAAACTCATCCATCATCTTGCGACTCCGCGGGTGGATTGGATAAACGACGGGTAATTTATTCCTTACAGCCAACATGTCCAGGCCTAGTAGAATCGAGCCGAACCTGGCGGCGTTATCGACATTCTCCTGCCGGTGCAGGGTCACCAGGAAATACTGCTTGGGTTCCAGCTTTAAGTCGTTCAATACGTCCTTACCGCTTTTCGCCAGCTCCAGGTTTTGCAGAACGGTATCGACGATAGTGTTGCCGGTGACGAAGACCTTTTTCTCATCGACACCTTCGCCGAGCAATATACCTTTTGCCTTGGGCGTGGGCGCGAAGAGATAGTCCGCAAGATGGTCGGCAAGTAGTCGGTTAAGCTCCTCCGGCATAGTACGGTCGTAAGAGCGCAGTCCCGCTTCAACATGGCCTACCTTGATGCCAAGCTTGGCAGCAGCTAAAGCGCCGGCCAGTACGCTGTTGGTATCACCTTCGACAAGAACGATGTCCGGCTTTTCTTTCAGTAATACTTTCTCGATGCCGATTAGTATCTTGCCGGTCTGCTCGGCGTGAGAGCTCGAACCGATATCCAGGTTGTATTTCGGCTGCGGCAGCTCTAGCTGCTCGAAAAATACTTTATCCATCTGGTAGGAATAATGCTGGCCGGTATGCAGTAAAAAGAAATCCGCCCGGTTTTCCTGATAAATTTTTATCAGCGGGGCCATCTTGGTGATTTCCGGGCGGGTTCCGAGTATAATCGCAATCTTCATTATTTATATGAGAGGGAAGTATTACCAGTGTAATAATTCAACCCTCTTGACCAATAATTATAGTTCGGTACGTGGGCACAAAGCAAGAGCAAGGCTGCCGTCTGAATTCCCTCGGCGTGCGACATTACCTCCTGCCGAAGCGTCTTCTTAACGGGCCGAGGCGCTTGATAAGGGCATTATACACGATGCGGCGCGCCTTGAGGATTTCTGCTTCCTCCGCCATGGCCGGCCTGTCGCCCCTCCCCCCGTAGCGACTGTCCAGGTAAGACTGTGTAATATAGTTCAGGGCTTTGGCCTGCCCCGGAAATACCTTCGCCAGACTGCCGGC
>CAZRQP010000022.1:0-7171 GCA_964602315.1 uncultured Dehalococcoidaceae bacterium | reverse complement strand
GCTATGCTCTGGGCATCCGGAGGCGCCGCCCAGGGCCAGTATGTGCTCCAGTTCTGCGACTGCTCGATGGTGTGGCTGGATACCAGCGGTGTATCGATAGACACCTGGCTTTCCGTACTGCCGGGTGTGGCCTCGATATCCACCCAGCCGTAGCCGGGGAAATACACCTGCGGCCAAGCATGGTAATACCTGTCACGTAATATATATTGCCCGGCGACGCTGCCCGGTTCTCCCGGGAGATAGCCGACGACAAGTCGCGACGGTATATCGACGGAGCGCAGCATTACCGCCACCGCCGAGGCAAAATGCAGGCAGAAGCCGTCCTGCCGGTTAAAGAGGAAGTAAGCCACGCTGTCGGCGTCTTCCGGAGGGGCCTCGATTTCCAGCTTGTAAGGAAAGTCGGCAAGGTATTCCACGATGGCCGTAATCTTTGCATAGGGCGTCGCCGCGTTACGGGTAAGGTTTTCGCTCAAAAGCCTGATTTCAGGGGGCAAATCGGGGGGCAGCTGAAGATAGACGGACTTGATAGCCTCCGAATAGTTATCGCCGGCGGCGGACAGTTCATCGCTGGCGGCGGTTACTACCTGCGCGGTAACGGTATAACCCTCGCCGGGATTAAGAATGCGCGCCGTATTTATGGTCTCGACATCTCCCCCCTCCCCGGTACTCACCCTGACCGGTATATCCACCGAAATAAATCCGCCGTTGTTCAGCAATACTTCTGTAAATATCTCGGTGGTAACGGCGTATTGCATAATTTCACCGTCTTCGGATTCTCCCCAGGGGGTATCCGCTTCCAGTAAAATTTTCTCCGCGTCGCTGCCGGTCCAGCCCTCGGAGGTATAGGTGCTGTACACGCTCACCCTCCAGTATGACGGACGCTCGGAATAAACCACGTACTCAATCTCGTCCCCCTGGTTCCATATCTCCCCAAAGTCGATGTCCTTCAGCGAGCCGGCCGTGCTTACCGGCTGTTTGGAGGACACGACGTTGAAAATATTGTATTTGGATTCAATAAAGTCCCTCTGCCAGGGCAACTTGGTGGCGATGAAGTCCTGCAGGCCGGTAGCCCGCACCTGCGGCGTAACCCATGAAAATGAGGCCGCCACCCCGATAATGCAGAGAAGGGAAATGCCCAGGTAAAACAGGCTCCTGCCGGAATAATTGACCGGTTTCCCCGTTTTTAGTTTCCGGCCGGTCATGCGCGTGACCGCAACCAGCAGCGCGGCGGCAAAAAAGTAAAGGAAGAAGTAAATATAATAAGAATCCGGCAGATTGCTAAGATTGAATAATATCACCAGCCCGCCCGTGATAGCCGCCCACCAGGCGTTGTTCCGCCGCAGCACAAACCATATCGAGAGACTGCCGATAATCCAGGCGAGTAACGCGATAAATACCACGAACACTACCTTCTCATCGCCCGTCGCCGCCGCCGAACCCCGCAACCACGAGGAAACAACGTCGAGGAAATGAGAGAACCTGGATACCGTTTCCGGCGTCGTCAAAACGTTCATGACCTGCCAGGCTACCACGACCAGGCCGACGACCGCCGTGATTAAAAATTTAAATAGCCCGAACATGCGGACTCTCGCCAGCACCACGCCGACGATTACAGAAACAAGCAGGATTAGCGTTAATGACGGCTGGGGGTCAACCCAGTGCGCCTGCTCGACGGACAGCACGGCCATTTCCAGCGTGAGGAAAACCAGGGCGACCTTGAGCCAGCTCTGCCAGCCTCCCCACTCCGGCCTGCTCCCCCGCGACTTAACATCGCGGTCGCCGGACTGCTTCTTCCGGAAGAAAAACCACTTCTTTTGCTTCGTGTCCTCGTTCACGGCTAATACCCCGTCCCCGTATATGGCAGCGGCGAAAGAATAAATCGACTGTCCAGTGCCCTCCCCAGCTCCGCGCCGCGCCTGACTGTATAAACGTACATACCCCCGGCGACGAGGCCGCGCGCGGTTTCAGCTGCGCTTACATCTCCGCCGAAGGTAGCGGCGTCGAGAAGGACGGCGGTGACCACGGTACTGCGGCCGGCGAGTCGCCGCAGGGCGGCCTGGATATTGCCGGAAGGCGTAATAATAACGACGGCGGAACCCGGCTCGAAACGCTCCTCCTGCGAGGCCAGCAAAGCATCGAGCGTCAGTCTGCTGTTGGCTTGAATCACCGCCAGCGCCTTCATCAGCTCTTCCAGGTGCTCATCGCCGGTGTCCGGCAGGAAAAGAAAAGACTTATCGCCGGAAGCCATCAGCCCCACGTTTTTCTCGCTGTCGATATATTTTTTAATCAGGGACGCCGCGATTGTCACGGCGTATTCCTCGGTCGTATCTTCGCCCTTGCCGCAATGCGTCGTTTCGTGCATGTCCAGCACAATCCAGATATCCTTGTAGGAATAATTGACCGTATCGGGGTCGAATTCCTTGACCATCAGGTTGCCCGTGTGCGCCGTGGTGCGCCAGTGGATGTTGCGCAGGCTGTCTCCGCTGATATACTGTCGTACGCGCGCGGCGTTGATGCCGGACTCGCTGGTGAACCAGCGCCGCTTGCTCGCCCCCGGCTCCTGTCGCGGCAGCGCCTGGAAAAAAGGCAGGTCGATACTCTTGGGATAAACGATAATGCTTCTTTTGTTCATGATGCGCTTTTTTACCGTAAAGAACCCGAGGGGGTCGGTAACTTTTACGATGAAATTGCCCATGTCATAAGAGCCTCGACGGAGGCCTATGCCCTCGCCGCGCCAGCTGTAAGACCCCTGCGCCGGCAGGTGGAAGGTAGCCGTACCCTGGTAGCCTGGTAAATCGGTGTCCTCCCGCGCCTGGATTAAGGCGGTGGGCAGCCTGCCCCGATTATAAAAGGTGTATTCCTGCTCAAAACGCTCGCCCACCCTGCACGACCGCGATAGCTTGGTGACCCTGCCTTCGATGCGGCTGACATTCATACGCATCCATATATAGCTCATGAAAAGCAGCGCCACCAGGAAAATAAAAAAACGCCACAGCATAATCGACCCGGTGGCTAGGGCCAGGGCTAACGTGAAAATCAGGATAACAGTGACAGGCCAGCGAATTCTCATTTTTCAAAAGCCGGGAAAAGGACTATTCCTTATTGTTTCCCCCGGTTTATCGTTCGGGGATAGCGCCGGGCACGGGTGTGCTCTCCAAAATTTCGGCTATAAAGGTGCGGCTGTCCTTGCCCTGTGACTGTCCTGCGGAGGATACCAGTGAGCGGTGCGCCAGGGCGGGTTCGGCCAGGGCTTTAATATCGTCGGGTAAAACGTAATCGCGTCCCAGCAGCAGGGCCCACGCCTGCGCCGTGCGGAAAAGGGCCAGCGAGCCGCGCGGCGACGCGCCTAGATATATCGACGGGTGGCGGCGGGTTGCTTCCACCAGCGTCACGATGTACTGCTTGACGAGGTCGTCCACATAGACCTTTTTGACCGTCTCCTGGAGCATTAAAATGTCCGAGACCCCTACGACGGGACTGATTTGCTCGATGGGGTGGACAATCTGCTGGTTTTCTATAATGGCTACCTCTTCCTCCGGGGACGGATAGCCGATGTTAATCCGCAGCAAAAACCTGTCCAGCTGGGCTTCGGGGAGGGGGAAAGTGCCCTCGTACTCGATTGGGTTCTGCGTGGCCAGGACATGGAAGGGCGATGGCATCTTGTGGGTGACGCCCTCTACGGTAAGCTGTCTTTCCTCCATCGCCTCCAGCAGGGCCGACTGCACCCGGGGGGTTGCGCGGTTTATCTCGTCCGCCAGCACCACCTGCGCGTCGATGGGGCCCGGGTGAAACTCGAAATCGCCCGTTTTTTGATTATAAACGGTAACGCCGATTATATCGCCGGGGAGCATATCTGGCGTGAACTGGATGCGACGGAAACTGCAGTGAATCGACTTCGCCAGGCTGCGGGCCAGCATGGTCTTGCCCAGGCCGGGGGCGTCCTCTATAAGCAGGTGCCCCTGGCTGATTAAAGCTATGACCGCCAAGCGCACCGCCTCCGGCTTGCCGACCATTACTTTTTCTACGTTCTGGACGATTTTTTCGGCCAGCTTTTTGGCTTTGTCTATATCAACGTCCGGTTTAGCTCTTTCCGTCTTCGTGCTCATTATAAATTCCCCGATTACACCCTACTAATTCGAGTATATCATAAGAAAAAATGGTACACAAAAGAGCTCTGCTTTAACAAATACTTGCGCATAAGGCCTAACGCCACCGCTCCGCCTTAAAATTCCCCCTTTCAGCTTTACTGTAAAGCTAAAAAATGCTATAATAATAGCGGTCAAATGAATGAAATATCCGGTTCTCAAAGGGCATATCATCATGTGGCCGCCGCCTGCACAGGGAATACCATTCCCCGCGAATACCAGCCTGCGAGTGCTTTCCATCATCACGACCGTTAAGAAAGAGGAATTTTAGTGCCGGAGAAAGCTAAACCCAAGAAGACCAGGAAAGTAAGCACCGCCAACTATACCGCCGAAGATATCCAGGTGCTCGGCGGACGGGAGGCGGTAAGACGGCGTCCCGGCATGTATATCGGCAGCACCGACCAGCGCGGCCTGCACCACCTCCTTTACGAGATTGCTTACAACAGCATCGATGAAGCCATGGCCGGCTCCTGCGACCAGATTTCCGTCATTTTAAGAAAAGACAATTCCGTCACCATTACCGATAACGGACGCGGCATTCCGGTGGATATCCACCCCACCACCAAGATATCCGCCCTGGAAACGGTCATGACCGTGCTTCACGCCGGCGCCAAGTTCGGTGGCAAATCCTACACGGTATCCGGCGGCCTCCACGGCGTGGGCGCCTCGGTGGTCAACGCCCTCTCCGAGTGGGTGAGCATCGATGTCCAGCGCGACGGTAAAATAAATCACCAGGAATACAAGCGCGGGATACCGGCAGGGCCGGTGACGGTCACCGGCAAAGCTGATAGTACCGGGACTTCCACGACGTTCCTCGCCGATAGTAAAATATTCACCGAACTTGATTATGACTTCGATACAGTCTGCGAGCGCCTGCGGGAGATGGCATATCTCAACAAAGGCGTGGAAATTGCTATCATCGACGAAATCGGCGATAGAATAAAAACTTTTTACTTCGAAGGCGGCATTACCGGCTTCGTGCGCCATCTCAACCGTAACCGGGCCGTCCGCCATCTGTTGCCTATATATGTTTCCAAGGCCGTTAACAGCACCTCAATCGAGGTGGCCCTCCAGTACAACGACGGCTACAACGAGGCTACCTTCAGCTTCGCCAACTGCGTCAATACCATCGACGGAGGCACCCACCTCACCGGCTTCCGCTCCGCCCTTACGCGCGTGCTCAATGATTACTCCAAGAAAGCCAAGATAATCAAGGAGGACGACCCCAATCTCACCGGCGAGGACGTCCGCGAAGGACTGACGGCCATCATCAGCATCAAGCTTCCCGAGCCGCAGTTCGAGGGACAGACCAAGGGCAAACTGGGCAATATCGAGGTCAAGAGCCAGGTAGAGAGCGCTGTTAACGAAGGTCTGGCCCTCTATTTAGAAGAGCACCCCGACGAAGCCAAGAAAATCATTGAAAAATGCGTGACCTCCGCCCGCGCCAGGGAAGCCGCCCGCAAGGCCCGCGACCTTATCATCCGGAAAAGCGGACTGGACTACAGCACGCTGCCCGGCCTGCTCGCCGACTGCTCGGAGCGCGACCCGGCGCAGTGCGAGCTGTACCTGGTGGAGGGACCCTCCGCCGGCGGCTCCGCCAAGCAGGGACGTAACCGTCGCTTTCAGGCAATCTTGCCCCTGCGCGGCAAAATACTTAACGTGGAAAAAGCCGCCCCGGATAAAATGCTGGCCAACGAAGAAATTCGCACCATCATCACCGCCATCGGCGCGGGACTGGATGAGGACTTCGACCCCGCCAGAATCCGATATCATCAGGTCATTCTAATGGCCGATGCCGACGTGGATGGAGCGCATATCCGCACACTACTGTTAACCTTCTTCTTCCGCCATATGCCCAGGCTTATCACTGACGGCCACCTGTACATCGCCCAGCCGCCGCTCTACCGTATCAAGACCAGCGACGGTTTAAAGTGGGTGTATACCGAGGATGAAAAGGACGATATACTGAAAAACAGCAGTTCAAAGAAGGTCGAACTCCAGCGCTACAAGGGCCTCGGCGAGATGACGGCGGAGCAATTGTGGGAGACCACGATGGACCCGGCGAACCGCACTATTTTACAGGTCAGCATCGAGGACGCCGCCAAAGCCGACGAGACTTTCCAGATGCTTATGGGTGGGGACGTCCCTCCGCGCAAGGCTTTTATCCAGGCGCACGCCAAGTACGCCAATCTGGATATTTAGTCAACCGAGTACGTCTTAAGCTCCATCGTCACGTTGCCCTCTGCATCTACCGTTTTAACTCCGCTTTTAGCCTCATCTGAATACCACATTGTCATGGTAACATTGCCGCCGCCGTCATACATTATTATCTTCCAGCAGCTAAAAGTCCCGGCTTCAACGGTTATCTGCTCCTTACCTTCCACAACATATTTCTCGGTAGCCACCGTAGGTTCTCCTGCCTGGTCGCCCATATACTGGGTGGTGGTCTTACTCGCTTCTAACATCTTCCCTGTCTCCAGCGGGAATAGCTCTATCCAGGGGTCGTAAATGTAGGTCTCATAAGAGGAAAATGTCTGTCCACCGCCGGTAACATCCGTTCCCTGCTTGACCCCGATAAAACCGGACAATTTATCCGCCCAGTACGTCATTTTGCTTACCGTATAGACCACTTCATCATGGACCGACTCTATTGCCGGGTCAAAAGACATGTCTATAACATAGCACGCGCGGCCTTCGACTGTTTCACTCCCGGTAACCGTCTCAGTGAGGGTATAGGTCGTTCCGCTCATCACGTAGCTCCATGACCACGTATCCCCGACCTTTAAAAGGGGTAATTGTCCCTCCGGAGCTTCCTCTGCTTCCTCTACCCCGCAGGCGGGAAACAAGAACGAGATTGCTGCTATCAAAGAAAAAACGACCAGCACCCGTATCATTTTCTTCATTGTCATCAACCTCCCTTCATTTGTGCCACACAAGCAAATACTAGCGAATTTAAGACCTCTTTTGGTCTCCTGGCATATTATCCATGCGCGCCTATATAATAGCACAAAAAAAGAAATTGTCTA
>CAZRQP010000021.1:0-19139 GCA_964602315.1 uncultured Dehalococcoidaceae bacterium | reverse complement strand
ACCCGTATTCCGTGTGCAGCGGCTCCCAGGGGCTGGTCTCCTCATTCTCCGGCATTACCATGGTGTATTTCATCGGGTTGCCCATCACGCCCATGTCCTCGATGCCCTTGCGGATGCCTCCGATATTCTTGATGATAAGCCCCATCGCCCGGCCGATAGCGGCGTTGGCGATATTGCCCGGACTTAAGACGCCCGACCCGCCGTTGAGGTTGATATCGTTGCGGATAGGCCCGTTGACGACCCAGAACGGCGACCACGAGCCGGTACTGACGCCGAAGGTGCAGAACCCCAGGAAACCCATCTCGGAGTCCAGCAGCATTTTCGTGGCGGCAATCAGCACGGGCAGGTAAGTCGGCAAAGCGCCGGCCATCACCGCATTGACGGCTATTTTCTCGACGGTTGCCTTGCCCTGGCGGGGAATAAGCTTACCGAGCAGGGTGTCCGGCGGCAAATCGGTACCCGTAAGCATTTCAGCGACCTTTTCCTCCGTCGGGGGGATTATAGGGAGGCCATCCGTCCAGCCGCGGCCGTAGTAGAAACGGTTCACCTCGTCGAGGTCGCCTCTGAACACAATTCGGGTTATTTTTTCCGGTTGTTTGGGCTGCGGCGAGCGCTCGGCGGCGGTAAGAGGAGCTATGGCGGCTTTTACAATATTATCAACTGCGGCTAGAGTACCCTCTTCAATAATGTCCTTCAGCGTCGATTCCGGGGGCACGGTGGTGGGAACGTAACGCACGCCGGGCATCCCCCGGCTGGAAGCGGCGGAGCGGGCATCCTCAAGGAAGCCGTCGCTGACAATCGCCACGGCGGGTATGTTGCGCTCCTCGGCGGAAACTGCATCGTACACAAGGTACTTGGTGCACGACCCTCAATCGCCATAGGCGAAGAGGACAGTATCCAGTCCCTTCAGCCACGCCTCGTACTTCTTGATATTTTCCGACTCTATCTCCGGCGTGTTCCGGTAGCTTTCAGCATACCAGCTCAAGCGGGCGTTTGGAAAGCGCTTTTTTAGTTCGCGCTCCAGCACCTCAAGAATGGGCTTTGAAGCCCTTTTCCAGTTGTGAAGAATCCCTATGTTTTTACCGTCCAGACCTGCCGGTCGCTCCGCGGTAAGTCCTCTCGGCGGCACTGGGTCTGCCTCCGCCCACGGACTGATTACTTCATACAGCGAGGCTGCCTGTTTTTGATTCATATGTCCTTACCTCCAGTTTATTAAGTATAAAGTGGGAAAATGTGACCATTACTAAATGATTACTTGAAATACAAAATTACATCATATAAGATACAACTAAGTACTGTGTCGGTGCAAATATTCCAGGCATATTTTAATCAATTCAGCGCAATATTTTAGCTTTGAACAGATAGTACGCAAATTTTTCATTATCAAGGAGATTTTATGACAGAGAACGGTAAAAAAATAACAGTTTTAGACCCCATCGGACAGCCTACCGGTATATTCGGAAGCAGGCTCGACCCCGACTCGATGCCATGGGCTATCCACGACCCCGTTAACCAGCCGAGAGATACGGCGGAAAAACTGGGCGCTCTTAAGATGGCGCCCCGCCTCGACAGCCTGAAAGGCAAGACCGTTTACCTGGTCAATACCGGATTTGCCGGCGCCAAGGAATTCATGGAAGAGTTACAGGAATGGTTTAAGAGTCATCAACCTGATGTAAAAACTGAACTGCGCCACAAGAAGGCCAGCATGTTTACCGATGAACCCGAGCTGTGGGCGGAAATCAAGAAAAACGGCGACGCAGCAATTGTCGGTGTGGGCGGCTGAGACGGTTGCTCGGCGAGTATCGCCGAATTTTCCCGGACGCTGGAGGGCCACTACGGCATCCCCACCGCACCTATCGTCACGGCCCGTTTTGCTGACTACGTCCAGCGCGACAGCCAGAGTCACGGCATTCACCATCGCTGGAGTTTCCCTCCCTACCCCGTCGGTTTTGTTTCACGGGAAACGCTGCAGGGCTACATCAAGGGCAAAGACCCCGTTTCCGGCGCGCCCCTGATGGATGAAGTTATCTCCGCCCTGACCAAGCCTCTGACGGACGAGGAGAAACACCCGAAAATAGTCAAGCGACCCGAAAGGCCGCGTCTTCTCAAACCCGACACCGAGGCAAACATACAACGACTTTTCATGGAAAACGGCTGGACGGACGGACTGCCCATCATCCTGCCGACCGAAGAGCGCGTGGCGGAGATGCTGACCGGCACCGACCGCGACCCGCAGGAATACGTCGGTATGATGTCCGTGACCACCCACGAGGAAAGGCTGCAGTACAACGTCGAGAAGGTCGCCGCCATCGCCGTGATGGCGGGAGCCAGGCCGGAGCATTTCCCCGTTATCCTGGCTCTCGGCGCCTCCGGGCGGCCCTCCATGCCCAGCTCCACCACCTCCTTTGCCAGTATGCTAGTGGTCAACGGCCCCATCCGCAATGAAATCGGCATGAACTCCGGCCTCGGCGCATTAAGTCCGGTGAATTACGCCAACTCAGTAATCGGCAGGGCATGGACGCTGATGAGCATCTGCCTCGGCGACATGCGGCCCGGCGCCTCCTTCACCGCCAGCACCGGCACCACCATCAATTACAACAACATGTGCTTCGCGGAAAATGAGGAGAACAACGTCTGGAAACCGTTCAGCGTGCGCAAAGGCTTCAAAGAGGGAGAAAGCACGGTAAGCCTCTTCCGGGGCTGGAACGTACTCACCATGGGCCTTGGCCCGGCCAGCAGGATGCTGGAAGTGATGAAAAGCATCGGCGGGCCTTTCGGCGGGGCATTTACCTTCGTCTGCGACCCGCTGGTAGCCAAGAGCCTTAAACAGGAAGGCTACGACGACCCGGCAAAATTGAGCGATTGGCTGGTAAACGAGCTGAATCCCCCCTTCAAACAGCCGGGAATGATTAACTTCGTCGTCGCCGGCGGTGAAATGAACCCCATGTGGGTCACCACCGACTTCTCCTATTTCCAGTCGGTATCTATCGACCCGTGGATTCCTAAAGCCGGCGTCAAGAAGGACCCCAAACCCCTCCGCATGCCGGAGCCGGTGCCCTGCAAAGACGACTCCTGCGGAATAAGTGACTAATATGAGCAACCATCTAGTGTCCTCTCCCCTCGTGGGAGAGGATGAAGGTGAGGGTTAAACTGCTGAATGAACGAATTTACAAACGCTGTAAAGGAATTGCGGCGTAACCAGACCGACGAAGAAAAAAAGCTTTGGGACAGGCTAAAAGACAAACGCCTGCTTAATGTCAAATTCCGTCGGCAAGAGCCCATTGGCAATTTTATTATTGACTTTGTAAGCTACGAAAATCGTTTGATAATTGAGATAGATGGCAGTCCTCATAAAAATACTATAACCAAGATACATGACAAGCAACGTACTGCCTGGTTAGAAAGCGAGGGCTTTAAAGTCATTCGATTCTGGAATCAAGAAATATCAAAGGACTTTAAGGGAGTTATAGATAAAATAAAAGCTAGTTTAAAGTAACGCTTTCGCCCTCTCTCTCACTCTCTCCCACAAGGGGCGAGAGCAATAAAATATAAAATTTCTGGTATAGTAGTCAAACCCCTAGTATCTCGTTGAAGGGGGATAAATGAAAGATTTAAAGGGGAAAGTAGCCTTTATCACGGGCGGCGCCAGCGGCATCGGGCTGGGCATCGCCAAGGCCTGCGCCAGGCACGGCATGAAAGTGGTTATCGTGGATAAGCGTCAGAAAGCCCTGGATGAAGCGATGGCCTATTTCAAGGAGAAAAAGCTGCCCGTGCATCCCATTCAGATGGATGTCACCGACCGCGAGGCTTATGCTAAAGCTGCCGACGAAGCGGAAAAGGTCTTCGGGAAGATACATGTGCTGGTCAACAACGCCGGGGTCGGCTCCGGCGGTCCGGCGCAGAACACGACCTTTAAAGACTGGGACTACAGCGTGAGTGTCAATCTGGGCGGCGTTATCAATGGCGTGATGACCATCCTGCCCCGTATCTTAAAGCACGGCGAGGGAGGGCATATCGTCAGCACATCTTCAACCAACGGTATCGCCGCTACGGGAGTATCCGTCCCCTACTGCACCACCAAGTTCGCTGTGGCCGGCATGATGGAAGCGCTGGCGACCGAGTTGCAGGATAAAGGAATCGGGGCTTCCGTACTGATAGCCGGACCCAATATGACGAACCTGGGCCCGTCCTCTTTTGAGAACCGTCCCGAGCACTTGAGAAACGAGGGAGAGACCTGGCCGCCCAAACCCCCGCCCGGCGCTCCCAAGCGACCGCGGCGACCGCCGGAGGAAATGATGAAAGCCTTCATCGACCCGGCAGAAACAGGGGAGAGAGTAGTGCGGGGCATACGGAATAACGACCTTTTTATCCACACCCACTCCGAGTTCAAGGAAGGCTATATCGCGCGCCATGAAGCTATTATCCGCGCTATCCCCGATGAGCCGAAGAACCAGAAACGCTACGATATCATCAGCACCTTCGGGACTGTTTTTTATAATGATATTTACGATAAACAGAAACCGGTCGGCCCGCCCGACTGGTAAACAGGGCTAAAAAGGAAGAGAGGACTATGGAGAATTTAGAGGGTAAAGTAGCTTTTATCACCGGCGGCGCCAGCGGCATCGGGCTCGGCATTGCCAAGGCCTGTGCTAAATACGGCATGAAGGTGGTCATCGTCGATTCCCGGCAGGACGCCCTGGACGAGGCGATGAAATATTTCAAAGAGAAGAAGCTGCCCGTTCATCCCATCAAGCTGGACGTCACCGACCGCGAGGCTTATGCTAAAGCCGCCGATGAAGCGGAAAAGGTCTTCGGAAAAATACACGTGCTGGTCAATAATGCCGGCGTGGCGTCCGGCGGCCCGGCTCAAATGATGACCTATAAAGACTGGGATTTCAGCATGAGCGTCAATATCGGCGGTACTATCAACGGTCTGGTAACGATTCTACCGCGTATCATCAAACACGGCGAGGGCGGGCATATCATCGCTACATCATCCACCGGCGGTCTATGCGCCGTAGGTGGTGTTATCATCTACAACACTACAAAATACGCTTTAGCGGGGATGATGGAAACGTTAGCCACCGACCTGCAGGATTTGAATATCGGGGCGTCGGTGCTGGTGCCCGGCCCCACAACGACTAACCTAGGCCCGTCCACTTTTGCCAACCGACCTGAAAAGTACAAGAATGAAGGGCAGACCTGGCCCCCCAAACCGCCACCCGGAGCACCCAAGCGACCGCCCATGCCGGACTTCAGTAAAATATTCATGGACCCGGTGGAGATGGGCGAACGCGTAGTAAGGGGCATCAAGCGCAATGACCTTTTTATCATCACCCACCCGGAATTTAAAGAGGGTTTCAACGCCCGCAACGAAGCGATAATGCGCGCCTGCCCGGATGAGCCTCCGCATAAAGAACGGGCGGAAATGATTAAAAAGATGGGGACTTTAGCCTATAATCCCATTTACGATAAACAGCAGCCTTTAGGCCCGCCGGACTGGAACACGGACTGACGGCCCGGCGGTTTCCCATAATTTCTTAACTGCACCTATTTACCCTCCCGACGGCGGCCTGGTGTTGGGCGGCGGGGGACTCTTCATGCCGAGGCGGAAAAGCTCGCCGGTGTCCTTGCGTTTCCAGTTCATGGATATCCGCTGCTGGGTGGGGTGGAGCATGGTGATGGCGCCGGGTCGAGGACATTCTTCGACACAGCCGCCGCAGTACCAGCACTCCTCCGGATAAACGACGATTGGCGACTGCTTCTTTTCCGGGTTGGGCATCATGACATCGGTGGGGCAGACCTCAACACATAGATTGCAGCCGGTGCAGATATCCGGGTTAAACGCCACGGCCTTATTGGGGGTGGGGGGATTGGGCACCATATACGCTTTATCGTTCATTTCAGTATATCTCCTGAATACATATTTCTTTTAAGCGCCGCTGTATTTCTTATAATTTTCCTCGTAGCCGGATGCATAAGGGGCCTTAAGATGGAAGTCCAGCGGTAGTTCCCTGACCTTAACCCGGTCGTTCTCCTGGCGCATGGGGAGGAGCTTGTTCCACTCCGGCGGGTCTGTCTGGGGATAATCGATGCGGTGGAAGTCCAGCATGGAGTTGGAAGCCTTCCTTTCCAGCGAGGCCTTCATCGCCAGTTCTCCCACTGTTATTAAGGAGCGGCATTCCAGCAGGCGTCCCAGCTCGTGGGGATTAGAGGCGTAAGCCGAGGCAAGCTCGGTGTTCTTGAGTTCGTTCAGCAGTCTCAAGCCAAGCTTAAGCGTCTGCTCATTTTTATACTCCCCGCAGTAGTCGCGCATGATGCGGGCGATGGCGGCATTGATTTCCTTCCAGCCATTGCCCTCCCTGCTCTGCCGGGTGGCTTTATAGGAGGACTCCCTCTCCGCCTCCACCTGGGCGTGGTCGACCGCTGCTTCGGGGGCGGTCCTGGCGTATTCTGCGGCGTGCCTGCCGGCGTAGCGTCCGGTGGTATGGGACTCGCCGTGGCAGCCGCCTCCGAAGAGATTACCCCCCGCCCCTACATACAGCCCTTCCAGGTTTGTGCGAAGCTCCCAGTCGGTCAAGAAGCCGCCGCCCCCCAGACTGCGGACAGTAGGCGGCGTATTCACGCCCGTGGACCAGAAGTTGGGGTGGGCGTAGCCTTCCGGCATGGTGACCGGCGCCTGGAAGAGGTCTTTATCCGGGTCGAAGCCGGCCTTGGTCATAATATCGTAAACGGGGATGCGGGTCTTGCCCTCGTTGCCGACCATCATCCCGAAGATGCACCGTCGCTCCTCCTCGGAAAGTCGGGTAAGGTCGGCATAGAGCGGCAGCTTGAACTCTCCTTTGCGAACGCGCTCGGGAAGGTCATAGATAAGGCTGTTATTACGGAACTGCTCTGCATATCGGGAAATGCCGATTCCCTCGCCAAGTATGAAGTCCTGCCCTTCCGAGGGCAGGAAACGACCCTCTACATTCTTAACAGGTCGATTAAAGGCATCCACCCAGGGCACTTCCTTGCCGTCGGCATCGACAATCGGCGCGCCGTGATAGGTATTATGGGCGTTGGCCATACTGTAGGGTGCATAGGCGTAGCCGGTAAGCCGGCCGGGCCCGGAGCCCTCCATGCAGACGAATTCAGCGCCAGCCTTCCAGCCCAAAGCCTCGCCGGCGCCGGAGGCATTCATGTTGCCCATAGAACCGGAGGCGGTGACCTCCGGTGCAAAGTCGAAGAGCCGGCCGGCCCCGCCCGTAGCGATGACGGTGGCTTTTGCTTTGAACACGTAAAATTCACCGGTGCGGGCATTGACAGCGGTGGCGCCCACGACCTTTGCCCCCTGTTTTCCCCCGGCAGTGAGCAGGGCGGTGGGCATCATCCTGTTCTGTATATTCACGCCGAGTCGCTTGGCTTCCTCATATATCTTTGGCTTGATATTAAAGCCCCAGACCCGGACAACATGCCGGCTCCGGTAGTCATAGGCAAACATGAGCTTGGTAGCCTCGTCGCGGAAGACGGCGCCCTTGAACTCGTCCTTAACATCTCTTATCTGGATACCCATCTTCTCGCACTCCAGCAGGGTATCCCAGCTTTCCTTGGTAATGATGTAGCGGACGTGCCCGCCGGTCCACCCCTGCATGCTGTCGTAGCAGGCATTGGTGTACATTTCAGGAGTGACTTTAGAACAGGGATTGGTGACCGCGCCGTGCCAGTGGTCGACACCCGCCCCGCCGGCCCCGCTCCGCTTGGCGTGACCCCTTTCGAGGACGGCTACCTTCACGCCCGCCCTGGCGGCGCTGATGGCCGCCCGTAGGCCCCCCACACCCCCGCCGATAACCAGCACATCGCAGACGATTTCATTTATCTTGCCGTAGTCGACCGGGTAAGGCCATTCCGGCACTTTGCCGGTCTTTTGCACATACTCATGCCAAGTGCTCATTTTATACTCCTTCTGACAAATATTTACAGATAAATATGTTACAGGGAAATATCAAGACTTAAAATAAATTAAAGCAGGCCTCTTAGCCTGGGGTCGAGGGCGTCCCTCAATCCATCGCCCACCATGTTAAAGGCAAATACCACCAGCATGATAGCCAGACAGGGTGCGAAGGATAACCAGGGACTGATCTTTAAATACTGATAGCCAGAATTGACCATCGCGCCCCAGGCAGCCCCTGGAGGTAAGATGCCGATGCCGAGGAAGCTAAGGCCGGCTTCGGCCAGGATAAGGTTCCCCAGCTGCATCGTCATCAGTACGATAAGAGGCGGGAAGGCGTTAGGAAGAATATGCCTGAATATAGTACGAATATTGTCGGAGCCTATAGATTTTTGGGCTAAAATATAGTCGTTCTCCTTGATACTAAGCGCCAGGCCATGCGTGACCCTGGCATAACCGGGTATGGTGGCCACACTTAAAGCAATAATAACGTTCCAGATGCCGCTGCCGAGGACAGCCGCTAAAACCAGCGCAAATAACAGCATCGGGAAACACATCATAGCATCCATCGTCCTCATAATGAGGTTATTGACGATAGTGCCGGAATAACCGGCTATCATTCCCAGCGGGATGCCGATTACCCCGGATATCAATACGGATACAAAGCCGACCTGCAGCGCTGTTCTCGAGCCGTAGATGAGTCGACTCAACGTATCACGCCCGAGTGTATCAGCACCCAGCCAGTGTTCTGCACTCGGCTGCGCCAGTGACTTAGCTACTCCAGGCTTGTAAGGGTCATAAGGAGCCAGCCATTCGGCGAAGATAGCAGAAAATAATACCAGCACCAGGACTACCAGGCCGAAAACAACCACGCCGCGCGAAAAAAAGACTCTCCGGAAACGCCGCCATTCGCTGACACGGGGCGTCTTTTCCAGATAACCGGCCTCGGTTAATTGAGTCTCAGGCATAATTTATTCTCCTAGCCGAATCTTATCCTGGGGTCAAGCCAGCCGTAAGATATATCAACCAGTAAATTGACCACTAATATTGCGACGGCGATAACTAAAGTAATTGCCTGAACGACTACATAATCCTGACCAAAAATACTACTGACAAGCAATCGACCGACGCCGGGAATGGCAAAAATAGTCTCAATAAGTACTGAACCGCCGAAAAGTATTCCCACACCTACGCCTACCAGAGTAATTACTGGTATCAGGCTGTTTTTCATGGCATGTTTGAGTATGACACTGCGTTCAGTCAAACCCTTGGACCAGGCGGTGCGAACATAGTCCTGTGAAATAACCTCAAGCATACTTGACCGCATCTGTCTTGCATTGGCGGCAATACTAAAAAAAGACATGCAGATTACAGGCATGATCAGCTGTCTTGTACTTAGCCAAAAATTTTCAAACGGTGACGTATAACCGGAGATAGGCAGCCAACCGAATTTAACACCGAAAACGTATATCATCAATATTCCCAGGAAAAAAACCGGTATAGTTATACCCACGTAGGTTAAAGGTGTTAAAATTTTATCCTGCCATTTTCCCCGCCTAACGGCGGTGATAATCCCCACCGAGATACCGAATACAGCGCCGATAATCAAAGAAAGGACGCCAATGTGAAGGGTCACCGGGAAACGCTCAATCATGAGCGCGCTGACATCTTCATGATAATAGACTGACTCTCCGAAATCACCACGGAACATATTGGCCATCCAGTTGGCGTACTGCACCATGATTGGTTTGTCCAGACCGTATTGAACGCGGAGTTCCTCAATCAATTCCGGAGGCATGGCTTGCAACTGCGCCGTTTGAGCCACATAGATAATCAGCGGGTCACCGGGTAGAAGCCGAATTACAAAAAAGACCATCAGAGTAACAATGATAAGGACTATGATCGCCTGCAATATTCTTCTGATAATGTAGGTCGTCATGTTGAACCCCGATGGCAGTTTTCTATAATATAAACCGACTTATTCCCCGTACCGTCAAGAACTTTATCCTGCGGTCCGAGAATAAACAAAGCAGTTATATTCCGTTACCGGGTGATTCATCCCCGCCAGGTCACGCGGCAAGAATGAACCACCCGGATACATCAATTTACCAGACTAGTGTGCGTCCATCCAATCGTCTTCTGGTGACCACATGATGCCATGAATCTTAGGATATTCACTGTGAACGTAGGTTTGCATTATACAAGCCTCGGCTGTTCTCCAGAGCGGGATAATCATAGCATCTTCGCCAGCCTGCCTTATGGCATCTTTTATCTTCGACAATGCCTCCGCAACACTTGCGTACATGGGGTCCAGGGCCTCGGTGCACAGGGCCAGGTATTCGGCCGATTTATAGATGTTGCCGGTCCTGAAAGTCATCGGGCTGGGGCCATAGTGGATGAATAAATCAGTGGTGCTCGGGTTAATGCCAGATTGGGTAAATACCAGGTCGGTCCAGCCGGTTCCGAAGACGGAGCCGAAGTATCTACCCAGGTCGGCAATATCAGGTTCAATGGTAATACCCACTTCGCCAAGATACGATTGTAACGCAGCAACAGCATCGGTGCCTGCTGACGTAGCCATTATCTTCATGGTGAAGCCGGCGGATAAACCCGCATCGGCGAGTAACTCTATGGCTTTTTCAGCATTATAAGGCCTGGGGTCATACCCTTCAACGTAGCCGGGCCAGGTACTGGAAGCCATTTGATGAAGGGGTTCATACAGGCCCTGTCCCAGCATTTCCGCTATAGCGGGGCGGTTAATGGCATACTCAATTGCCTCGCGTACTTCCTTGATAGCCAGCGGAGAATCCGGGTTGCTTGAATCGGGTAGGAGCGTTACGAACATGCCGGGCCCCCAATTAATCTCCAAGCCCAGTTCCTGTAAATCGATTATATTCTGAACAGTAGATACAGCAAACCACATGTCCGCTTCTCCTGCTTCCATCGTAGCGGCTGCTACCATAGCATCAGGTATATAGCGGATTTCGATAGCGTCAAGATACGGTAAGCCCTCTTGCCAGTAGTTGGGATTTTTAGCGAATTTAATATGGTCGTCCCGCTGCCAATCCGAGACCGTAAAAGGACCCGTACCTACGGCGTTCACTCGCGCCCAGTCTATGCGTTCTTCCAGGGTAGTCCCGGAGGTCTCAAAGGCCGTAGGTGAAATTACCTGGATTAATCCGTAGTTTTCTATCATCATCCAGCTAAACGAGTTTAGATGCATTGTGAGAGTATGCTCATCAACAACTTCCAGTGACTCGACATACTGGCCGTCTGTCAGGGTGTTATTATCTATTCCCAACTGGAAGTTCCATCTTAGAGCCTCGGCATTCCAGTCCGACCCGTCAGTAAACGTAACGCCTTGTCTCAAGTTCCATGTAATAGTCAAGGCATCGGCATCGGTTTCCCAGCTTTCCGCCAGCACTGGAATCATGTTTCCATCAACATCCCACTCAGCTACCCTCTCTAAGACGGGAAGCATTAAATAGTTATCCGAAGGGGCTTTTTCCGGGGGATAACCGAGATTATTGGGAATAGCTGGGGAGACGCACTTCAAAGTCCCGCCGGTAGCTCCCGTTTCCTCTTCCTCTCCACCACAGCCGGAAAAGGCCATGATGCAAACTAAGATGAGCGCGGCAGGAATTACTAAGAACTTCTTCATTTTTGTTTGACTCCTCCTTAAATTATTCCAAAATAGAATGCTCACCTAGTCATTTACCACCTCCTTCTCAACAAAACTTTCAGCGATTTCGCCGGAAATGCTTCCGGCGCTCTCTTTCAACTCTTCAATGACCTCGTCTACCCGCGCCCGAAGTCGGTTTTCCGGTCCCACGATGCTTAAGGACGCCGGGCACATGTAATTTTTTATGGGGGCGGATATACACACGGCGCCCGGAATTCTTTCTCCATAGGTGACGCAATACCCCTTTTGACGGCATTCCATCAACTGTTCCATCAATACGTCCTTATCGGTTACGGTATTCTCCGTAACCTTGCTGAATTTAATGTGCCTCAAAGTTCTTTTTAATTCCGCATCAGGCAACTGGGAAAGCAGTACTTTTGCTGTGGCCCCGATATATATCTGCCCCAACAGTTTACTCGCTTCGGTGATACGCAGGGCGTGCTCGCTGGCGACCTCATGCAGGAGTATATAATGCAGCTGCAACAAGACTGACAGATTTACGGTTTCCCCGGTAATATTGGACATGCGCATCATTTCCCGCAGTGAATGCATAATCAGATACCGGTGGGCGGCTATCTGATTAGATGAAAGTTGAGTAACCAGAGAGCCCAGATAATATTGATGGTTATTTTCATCCTGTACCGCCCAGTTTAGCTCCTTGAGTGTCTGGAGCAGCCTGTGCACAGTAGAAGTGCTGTAATTACAATATTTAGCAATATCGGTGACGGTGTTGATGCCGTTGCTTAAGCACGAGAGGATATCGGTGGCGCGGTGGAGCGACGTGGAAATATTTGCGGTTATTGTTGGATATGTGCTATATTTCCGTCGGCTGGAATTTTTTTCTCGTCGCAACATCAACCTATTATATCACGGCTTGTCAATATATGATAATAAGGTTAAAAAGCCTGTAAATACAGTTCCCCGGACGATTTATATACAGTAAAAAATAATGACTGGAGCCTGATAAAAATGCAGAAAAAATCCGCTGAATCAACGCCCGAAGAAAAACGCCGGCAGCGGTTCGAACGCTGGCTTTCGCCGCCCGGCGTCAAGTTCTCCGGCCCCGAGGCTGAAGAGGGGTATAAAAAAAGGGTGACCCGGTTTATCAAAGCCATGAGTCTTGAAAAACCGGACCGCGTGCCGGTTATCCTGCCGGTGGGCGGTTTACCGCTTTATCTTGCCGGCATGACTCTTAAAGAAGCCATGCACGATAATAAGCGACTCTGCCAGGCGTACCGCGATTTTTTTAAGGAATTTAAAGGGGACACCTATGCCAGCCCCGGCATGGTTTTCTCCGCCAGGGCATCGGAAATTATTGACAGCATCTCCTCAAAGTGGCCGGGCCACGGTCTTTCCGATGACGCCAGCGTACAGCAGTTCGTAGAAGGCGAATATATGAAAGCGGATGAGTATGATGTTCTCCTTAAAGACCCATCAGACTTTTGTTTCCGCTATTACCTGCCGCGCACCCTGGGAGCGCTGGCGTCTTTCGCTCACTTCTCGCCGATTCCTTATATCCTGGGCATGCCCAACCGGTTTCTCATGCCGGCCGTCATGCCGGAAGTACGGGCTTCATTCCAGGCAATTATCGATTACGGCAAAGAGTCTGCGGACTGGATGAAGCCGCTGATGGAATTCGACCGTGAAGCGCTGGAGGCCGGGTACCCATCTATCTTCGGCGGTCAGTCTCACGCCCCGTTCGATATCCTGGGCGATACCCTGCGGGGCACCACAGGAATTGTCATGGATATGTACCGTCAGCCGGAAAAGCTCAAGGAAGCCATGGAGATGCTGGTCCAGATGAACATTGAAGTCGGTGTGCACATGGCAAATGTCTCCGGAAGGCCGCTCGTGTTTTTTGCGCTTCACAAGGGCGATGACACTTTTATGTCTGTAAAACAGTATGAAGAGTTCTACTGGCCGACATTTCGGAAGGTTATTCTGGGACTGATTGATGAAGGCTGCGTGCCGATTCTCTTCGCCGAGGGGAAATATAATAACCGGCTGGAAATCATCAAAGACCTCCCCAGGGGAAAAGTGATGTGGCATTTCGACCAGACAGATATGTTCAGGGCTAAGGAAGTACTTGGAGACAATGCTTGTATTGCCGGCAATGTGTCTGCCTCGCTGCTGCGCACCGGCACGCCGCAGGCGGTCAAGGAATGTTGCCGCAAGCTCATCGAGGTCTGCGGCGAGGGCGGGGGCTTTATCCTGACCGGTGGCGCCAGTATCGATAGAGGAGACCCGGCTAACCTGCGCGCCATGATGGAAGCCGCCGAGGAATATGGAGTCTATGATTAGAGCTAAAGTTGCTGGCGGACAGGTTATCTGCTAACATATGCCTAATAATAAGAGATAGCTTAAGATACTTAAAGGTTTTTAGACATGACAGAGCTGTTAAAAGTAAATAATCTGGTAACGCAATTTAAAACGGAAAGCGGTATCGTTAAAGCCGTCAACGATGTTTCCTATTACCTCGACGAGCAGGAAATCATCGGGCTGGTGGGTGAAAGCGGCTGTGGTAAGTCGGTAAGCCAGCTCTCCGTGATGCAGCTTATCAATGCCCCGGGCGAAATCGCCGGCGGCGAGGTCATCTTCGAGGGAAATGACCTCTTGAAATATGCCCCCCACAGCCCGCAGATGCGCGCCATCCGGGGCGCCAGGATAGCCATGATTTTCCAGGAGCCGATGACCTCCTTAAATCCGGTATTGACCATCGGCCAGCAGTTGACAGAGATGCTGGTACTGCACCTGAAAATGAGCGCTGAAGCCGCCCGAAAAAAGGCCATCGAGCTTCTAGGGATGGTGGGCATCCCCGCCGCGGAAGGACGTATCGATGATTACCCCCACAATTTCAGCGGGGGCATGCGGCAGAGGGTGATGATTGCCATGGGGCTTTCCTGCAATCCCAGAATCCTCATCGCCGACGAGCCAACCACCGCGCTGGACGTCACTACCCAGGCGCAGCTCCTGGAATTGATGAGGGATATGGTAAAGCATTTCCGGGCTTCACTGATAATCGTGACGCACAACCTTGGGGTGGTAGCCCGTTATGCCAAAAGAATCTACATAATGTACGCCGGCCGTATTGTAGAGTCCGGCACTACCAAAGATATCTTCAGCAAACCGCGCCATCCGTACACGATAGGCCTTCTCAAGTGCATTCCCAGGCTGGATGAGGAGGAAGGCAGGAAGCTGGTGCCAATCGAGGGACTGCCGCCCAACCTTATCAACATGCCCCCCACCTGCGCCTTTCTGCCCCGGTGTTCCTGGAAAATCGATAAATGCTATAAAGAGCCATGGCCTGAAATTACTCCCGTCGACGGCAATCACTATACAAGATGTTATGTCGATACATCGGACGTGAAGAATGAACCAAAAAAACAATAACGTCATTCTTGAAGTGAATGACCTGAAAATGTACTTCCCCGTAATGCGGGGACTGCTGCGCCGCAAGGTGGCCGATATTAAAGCCGTAGATGGCGTTTCCTTTAACTTAAAAAAGGACGAGACCCTGGGGCTGGTGGGCGAAAGCGGCTGCGGCAAGACGACTATCGGCCGCTGCATACTCGGTCTTTACCGCGCTACCGCCGGTAACATCATATTCGAAGACAAAGATATAGCCAAGATACCGGAAAAGAAATTAAGGGAAATACGCCGTGAAATAGCGCTTATCTTCCAGGACCCGTATTCTTCACTCGACCCGCGCCAGAACGCCGGCAACATCGTGGGAGAGCCGCTGAAAATCCACCAAATGGTGATGAATAGAGGAGAATATAAAGACAGGGTGGAGCAGCTTTTCCGCACCGTAGGCCTCGACCCATCGATGACCGACCGGTTTCCACATGAATTCTCCGGCGGCCAGCGGCAGCGCATCGGAGTGGCGCGCGCTCTTGCCTGCGACCCTTCACTTATTATTTGCGACGAGCCTATTTCCGCGCTGGACGTTTCCATCCAGGCGCAGATTATCAACCTGCTGGAAGAGCTGCAGGACGGCGCCAGGGAATTAAGCTATCTATTTATCGCCCACGACCTTTCCGTGGTGCGCCACATCAGCGACCGCGTGGCGGTTATGTACCTGGGGCATATCTTTGAAATATGTAAGTCACGGGAACTCTATGAGAAACCACTGCACCCCTACACCAGAGCCCTGCTCTCCGCCATCCCCATCGCCGACCCGTTCGTGGAGGAAACGCGGGAGCGCATCATTCTCAAGGGCGAGGTGCCCAGTCCGCTTAATCCGCCCTCCGGCTGCCCCTTCCACCCCCGCTGTTTCATGGCCGTGCCAGAGTGCAGCGAATCTGTACCGACCCTGAAAGAAGTCAGCCCCGGCCACGAGGTAGCCTGCATTAGAGTGTAGGCCTATCGTCACCCCGGACTGAATAACCCGATGTCCGCCCGTCGTAACTCTTTTTTTTGTGTAATTCTTTTTATCGTTTGCCTAATGGCATCATTCCGCCCTTTGAGGGAAACACTCAACCCAAATCAGGGGTGGCACCATTTTAAATAAATAACGCCGCAGGCATAATATCTTATAGGCATAATGAATCTGTACGCTTAAAAAAATATATATTTTCAATCCAAGGACCGATTGGCGAATACAAGCGTGCACATTTTTACCATGCTGAATGGTTAAAAAAAAAGGTCTTTGACCAAGATACCTGATACTACAGGAGGTAAATAATGAAACTTGTTTATAAGCTCGTTATCTCGTTCCTTTTGGTAACGGCGATAATGGGCGCGTTCGGTTTTTACATGTTTAATAATGTAAGTAACCAGCTGTCAGACAAGCAGCAGGAAATTAATGATGTCACTGCGCTTACTTCTGCTGTGCAGAGTTTCCACACGGAGAATTTCCGTGAGCAGCTGGATACGTGGGAATATGCATACGAGCCGACTGAAGAGAGATTGAACGCATTCTATAGCCACCTGATTACCTGGGAATCGTTATTTGCGGATTTCATAGAAAAGGCAGATGCGGCCGACTTAACCTCTGAAGAGGCCGAACTGATTACCCGTCTGCAAAGCGGCAGTGCCCTGGTAAGGTCGGCTTGGCATGATGTTGTAACCACAACGGCATCGCTCGCAACAGGCACCATTGAATCGCCCACGCTAAACGCTGACGGCACGGAGAAATATCCTTTACTGAACGATATGTCGGAATACGGCTTTTACTTCAGATATCCCATGTTCGATATGAGCACGAGCGACCCGGACGATCCCATATTACATTCTACGATGATTAACCTGGGAGAGCTTTTTGACAATGCACAATTCAACGATATCACGGATGAGTTCGTTTCACTCCAGCAGGATAAACTGGTAGTAAAACAGGTAGAGATGGAAGACCTCAAATCATCTCTCACCACGCAGTTCATCATCGCATTTGTGCTTGTATTAGTCTTTGCCATAGCTCTCGCGCTGGTGATGACAAGAATGATTGTAAGCCCGATTAAGAAGCTGACCGAAGTTGCCAATCAGGTAAGCCACGGCAACACCGATATGGCCGTCCCGAACATAAAATCGAAGGACGAAATCGGCGACCTGACCAAGAGCTTCGGGCGCATGGTTGCTTCTGTTAAATTCATGATGACGGATAAGGAGGAATAGCATCATGTCGTTATATGATGATGTGGTAACCATAGCCAAGGAATACATCGGACCGGCGGGTCAGAAGTTTATCGACCGGCAGATGGAATCTCATCTTAAACTTAAGCCGGCGGACCTGAACAGTTCCAATCTCTTCGAGCTGTCCAAATGGTGCTTTGCTTCCGGGCGTCTGATTATCGACGCGGAAGAGGCCAGGTCCTTCCAAGGGAAAATAAACGCTCTGGCGGAAAAAGTAGCTTAAGAGTATTAGTAAGTAAACGAGCGGGGCACCGTAAAAGTGCCCCGCTTTTTTTATTTATGTTTAAAAAATTGGTAGCGGGGGTTGTACAATAGACAGAACTTTCTGCATCTCTTTTAGTATCCTATAGTGATAGTTCGAGTCGCCACGATACCAACATAGCCCTTGTTTCGGTGCTTTATTCCACCCGTTTGAGGTGAAGGCCCTTTCCGAACTGGTGAACGATCAATTCAGTAACCCGCCCTTCGTTTCCTGGAACGAAGGTGATTTGCGAGTCAACGGCCTTGAGGAAATAGTCACGGTCGCTCTCGGGAAATACCTCGAATTTGGGCTCTCCTGTAGCTTGGATAAATAAATGGCCACCATCGCGGCTGACAGTTATTATGAAGTCCGGCCCCAGTTGATAGTTCCCCACGTAAGCATCGTAGAGCCTGGTATCTACTTTTACCTCGACGTGTTGTTTTTCCAGGGGGAAGTTGGGGTCAAGGAGATGTATCCCGATGTCATCGACATGAAACGCCGTATTAGACAACACCACAACTCCAGCACGAGCACTGGCATCGTAACTTACCCATGCGCAGTAGCCACCAGTTCCACCGCTGTGGCATATAACTTCCTTGCCATTGGTTACAGAAATGCCCCAACCAAGGCAATAATAATCCCTAGGGTCCTGCACAGCTGGGCGGTGGCGCACCTTCAATTGAGCCGCCATTGCCGGTGCCAGCGGCGATTTGGTGAAACCAAGATTGGCCGAGAGGAAAATCAGCAGGTCGTTGACTGTAGAACGCAGCGCACCGGCCCCCGCGAGCGCCGGAATATCCCAGTTTTCGGTGGGCTTCAGTGTCACATCATGACCTACCGCGAGCCTTACTTTCATTTCCGGTGTAAGTGTAATTCTGGTATCGTTCATGCCGAGTGGAACACAGATACGCGAGCATACGAGAGACTCGTAATCCATATCAGCGATTCTCTCCAGAACGTGTCCGAGTAGTCCACCTCCCAGATTCGAATACTCACATCGTGAGCCGATATCTCGCGTCAGATGGCAAGACGAGAGAAACTCGTAAAGCTGTTCAATAGTATAATCGGCGAAAGGATTCTTAGGATTCGTCCGATATAAGTTACCCGGCATCCGCGGCAGACCAGAGGTATGGGTTGCCAGATCAACCAGGGTTATTTTACGCCCGTTACGCTCCGGCATCTTAACCGTGGACGGTAAATACCTAGCAACAGGATCATCCAGCGGAACCTCTCCACGCTGCACCATATCTGCAAGCAATAACGAGGTAAATACCTTTGTTATGGAGCCAATTTCGAATACAGTATCCTCGTTCAGGGGCCGCGGATCGCCCACATCGAGATGTCCATAGGAAATCACACGCCGCTCTTTACTTCCGATGACGCCTACGATAATGCCGATGCTATGATGTAAAACATCAACGCGCTCAGCCAGTATTTTACGAATTTCAGAATCTGATATGATATCCACTTGAGTTTAACCTCAGACCCTCTTTTTCATGGTGTTCATATGATAGCTCTTAGGAAGAAAGCGTTCAACTGTATAAGAAGGCTGGAGGAAGCTATTACCTGTATTGGATGTGGCATAAAGCCATGTCGTCTAAACCCCAGTGCAACGCCGGGGTCGATAACCACCTTGCGGTCTTTTGTCCTGACTGCAC
>CAZRQP010000020.1:10937-20002 GCA_964602315.1 uncultured Dehalococcoidaceae bacterium | reverse complement strand
GCCAGGCCCCCCTGGTCTTTCTTGCGGGCTTCCTCCCAGGTTATGCCTTCCGCCTCGGCCATCTTCTGGAAGCTCTCGTCCCTCAAGTTGGTAACAATCATGCCCGGGTTGATGCCGTTGACGTTGATTTTATACTTGGCCAGCTCCAGCGCCAGGCTCTTGGTCAGTCCGATGGTGCCGTACTTGGCGGCGGAGTAGGCCGCGCTGCCCGACACGCCGTGTGTCCCCGCCAGCGAGCAGAATATCACGATTTTCCCCCCTTTACCCCCCGCCACCATACCTTTAGCCGCCGCCTTGCAGATGAGGAAGGAGCCTACTAAATCGATGTCTATTATCGACCTGATGTCTTTCTCCGATAGGTCGATGACCGGCACGCCCACCGGACCTCGTATGGCGGCGGCATGCACCAGTATGTCCATTCTCCCGAATTTTTTCAATACTTTATCCATGCCGGCGTCTATTTCTTTGCTGACGTTGATATCCATCGTTAAAGCCAGGGCTTTTCTGCCCGCCGACTCTATTTCCTTGACGATATCATCCAGGCCTCCCCACCCCTCGTCGCCGGGGAACATGCTTTTCGGCGCGGCGAATTTGTCCAATACCACAACGTCCGCCCCTTCTTTCGCCAGGCGCAGGGCGACGGCGTGCCCCATGCCTCTCTTGCTGGCGGCCCCGGTTACCATAGCGACTTTTCCCTTCAGGCTGTTCATAACGTGTCTGTTCTCCTTATCATATTCTTTATAACAGGATACTATATATTAGTAAAACTGGTATAATAACGTCAAAAGTGGTTATCATCAATCATCGGGGAGGCCGTCATGCTGCTTAAAGACAGGGTTGCCATCGTCACCGGAGGTACTAAAGGAATAGGGAAGGGCGTTGCTCTAAAGTTCGCGCAGGAGGGCTGCGATGTCGTCGTCAATGCCCGGCACATCGAGGACGCGCAGAAGGTCGCCGCGGAAATTAAGGCCCTGGGACGCCGCTCGCTGGCTATCGCGGCCGATGTTTCTAAAAGTGCTGAAGTGAACGACATGGTGGCGCGGACGATTAAAAAATTCGGAAAAATAGATATCCTGGTGAATAATGCCGGGGGCGTCTCCGGCGACGCGAAAATAGAGGATACCACCGACGAGGCATGGGAAAGGGTTATCGGCGTTAATCTTACCGGACAGTTTTTATGCTGCCGCGCCGTGGTGCCCCATATGAAGAAAAAGAAACACGGTAAAATCATCAACGTTGCCTCGATGGGCGCCATCCACCCGCCAGCGCCGATCGTGCATTACCACTCGGCCAAGGGCGGCGTGCTTGGACTGACGACCGACCTGGCTTTTGAGCTGGCTCCCTATAACATCACGGTCAACGCTATTCTGCCCGGCCCGATACGCACGGAATTTTTCACCGAAATGCTGAACAATATGTCCGAGGCAGAGGGTAAGGCTTTCTTCAAAATGCTTGAGAACAAGGTGCCGATGCACCGCATGGGCGAGCCGGAGGAAATCGCCGGTGTGGCTCTATTCCTGGCCTCGGAGCTCTCCTCTTACGTCACCGGCCAGGCCATCAACGCCGGAGGCGGACTGCCCCTGGAGCCTCAATAACCGTAATTATTTCCCTAAATATTTCAGGGAGTTCTTTCCCGCAATCCGCCCGGAGTTCATGGCGAAAGCGGATGACAGCCCCGAGGCGCACTGTATAGCATAGCTGTCCCCGTACATGCCCCCAGCGTCGAACCCCGCCGCGTAAAGCCCGGGAATGACCGCGTCCTTTTTATCGATTACCTCGGCTTTTTCGTTGATTTTTATGCCCCCCATCGTCCCCAGGCAGACGGTATGCGCTTTCACGGCGTAAAATTTTGGTGTCTTTATCGGCCAGAGGTATTGCGGGTCCTTGGCAAACAGGTCGTCGTAATGTTTTTCGCAGCTTTCGTTATATTTTTCAATAGTTTCTTTTAAAACTTTGGGGTCAACATCCATTTTCCCGGCCAGTTCTTCCACGGAATCGGCGGCGAAAATTTCGGTGGTTCCCCTTTCCAGAGCGGTATTTAACTCCCGGTAAATATCGGTTGGTTTGCTGCCCGGTGGGTTGTCCATCATGGGATTCTTATCGATGCCCCTCTCCAGTATGCGCTGCAATACCGCATCGTTGAAGATACTGTATGTATAGCCCTCTTTGTATTTGGCGGCGGCGTTCCCCACCGATGAATCATAAAATGCTATCGATTCGTCGCAGAAACGCTCCCCGCGTGGATTTACCCAGAGATAAGGCTGGATGGTGGCGATTTCGATTTGTCCGCCCATGGCGAACTCCGGTCCTACCGGCCCGACGCGGTAAAGCTCCAGAACGTTTATCCCCTCGTCCGCCGCCCCCATTTCCCAGGCCATGCGGATGCCGTCTCCCATTTTATCTACATTGCCCACGGGCACTAAATTTACATCCAGGTCGAATCCATTGTATTTTTTAATCCACTCTTTGTTGTTCAAATATCCCCCGCTGGCTATAACTACCGCCTTAGCGGCAAAAGGTGTATCCTCGCCGTCTATCTCGGCAATAACACCCCTGATGTTTTCACCCTGCTTAACGATTCTCTTTACGGGAGTTGCCAGCTTGATGTCCGCCCCTTTCTCCTTGGCTCTGGTGGTGAGTGCTTTGACTACTGCCTCTCCCTTCCCCTTGACCACGTGATAAGTCCGCGGCGAGTCCGGCATGTTAATCGTGGCGTCGGTAAAGACCACGCCCTGCCGCTTCAGCCAGCCGATGGTCGCGCCGGATTCGTTGATAATCGCCCGCACCAGCCGCGGGTTGGCTATCCAGTGACTGAACTCCATGATGTTTTTGAATGCCTCGTCCCGGCTGTACGTAATATATCTCTCGCGTTGCATATCGCTTTCAACAGCGAAAATACCCTCGAAGAAATTTGAAGTACCCCCAGGCGAACGCTCTTTTTCAAAAATAATGACCCTGGCCCCACCCTCCGCAGCCGTCAGGGCCGTTGCCAGCCCCGCCGCCCCCGAGCCTATTACTGCAACATCGGTTTCCGCAGGTAAATTATTCATATTTCACCTCCAAAAATAACTAGTAGCTGCTCCAGAACTTGACCGGTGTTATCTTCAACCGCAGGTCGCACTGCAGGCAGCGCTTTGCTTCATATTCTACGGCTTTTTCATCGAGGTCCGCCACCACCTTGCAGAAGCTTTTTACTCTTTCTTCAACCGGCACTTGAGCATCTCCGCAGCGCTCCAGAGAAGCAAAACCTTCGCGACGCCCTATATTTTTCTCCGGCTCGGTCACCGGCGCCAGCGTCTCGCTGATATCCCCGCTCCCCCCCAAATATCTATCCAGGGCAACCGCCGCCTTCCTGCCGGAGGCGATGGCCTTGATAACGGACGAGGTGCCGTTGACCGCGTCCCCGGCGGCAAAAACCCCTTCCTTACTGGTGGTAAAAGTAAACTCATCTACCTCTATGAGGTTGCCTGCTGCGGTATTAAGCCCTAAGCCCTCCGGAATATACGGCCGCTGGCCGATGGCGAATATCACGGTATCGGCCTCGATTACGTGTCGTGAGTCTTCCCGCGTCTCTATTTGCGGATTTTTCTCCTCATCGAAGGTCAGCGAGGCAACCTCCAGGCATTCTACCCCCGTAATTTTCCCGTTTTCCGTTAAAATGCGGGTAAAGGTCCGGGCGGGGTAAACCGTTATCCCCTCCTCCTCCCCCTGCTGTATCTCGTCATCCGTTGCCGGCATCGTTTCTCTTGCTTCCAGGCAGGCCATCCTGACCTCCGCCCCCAGCCTCCGCGCCGCCCGTGCGCAGTCGAAAGCCACGTTGCCTCCCCCCAGCACCAGCACATTTTTACCGATGCCCACCTTATTCTCCAGGTTAATCTCCCTTAAAAAGTCGACGCCAATCAAAACTCCCTCGCTGTCGGTGCCGGGAATCTTGAGCTTTTGCCCCTTATGCGTTCCCACCGCCGCAACAACGCCGTCATAGCCTGTATTCATAAGCTCATCAATAGACTCTACACGCGCACCGGTCTTAATTTCCACGCCCATATCTTCTACGTATTTTATCTCTCGGTCCAGCACCTCGCGGGGCAGCCGGTATTCCGGGATGCCGGCGCGCAGCATCCCCCCGGCAAAGGGTAGGGCCTCGAACACTGTAACCTCGTGTCCCTGCAAAGCCAAATAATAAGCGGCCGTCAGCCCCGCCGGCCCCGCCCCGATTACCGCCGCTTTCTTGCCGGTGGTTGGTTTTTTCTCTGGTTTCAGGCCGCCTCCGTCGTGCTCCGCCGCATAACGTTTAAGTTCTCTTATCGAGATTGGCTCGTTTATTTCTCCGCGACGGCAGACGTCCTCGCAGGGACGGTCGCATACGTAGCCCAGCACCCCGGGGAACGGCACTTTTTCTCTTATCACCGCCGCAGCAGCTTTATAGTCCTTTTCCCCGATAAAGCGCAGGTAACGGGGGACGTCTATCTCCGCCGGGCAGGTGTACCGACATGGCAGCAAGGCCTGTTTCCTGTTTTTCCCCTTGGTCAGCTCTTCCTTGTCCATGATGGCCCCGCTGGGGCAGACCTCCGCGCATGCCCCGCAAAAGCGGCAGCCCGACTCCGCCAGTGATAGCCCGTTTTCCGTCCCGATATACCTTTCCTCACCCTTAGTCTTTTCAACGAGTATCCCCACCCCCCGCAGGTCCTTGCAGGCCCGGATACAGCGCGTGCACATTACGCATTTATTGGGGTCGATGGTGAAAAGGGGGTTGCTGTTATCTACGGCGAAAAGCCGCGCTGGTCCTTGCGGCTTGTATTCTTCTTCGGAGATGTACTGCTTGAGCGACTGCAGTTCGCAGTTAAGATACTTGACGCAGGTGCCGCAGTCGGCAGGATGCCCGATGAGTATTTTCTCCATCGCCTGCCGGCGCGCCTCGGCGATTTTTTTCGATTTTGTCCTGACGGTCATTCCCTCGGTGACTGGCGTGGTACAGGAAATAACCAGCTCGTCGTTCCCCTCCACCTCCACCACGCAGAGACCGCAGTCTCCGGTCGTCCCGAGGTCGGGATGATAGCATAGATAGGGAATATAGATGCCCGCTTCCAGAGAAGCTTCCAGGACGCTCTTGCCCGATTGTGTTTCTATGTCGCGTCCGTCTATGTTTAGCTTAATGGTTTCCAAACATCACTCTTTAAGAAAAGACGGGTAGAGAGGTCTAAATGCAATTATAGTATATGAACAGGGGGGAGGCAAATCGGACTAATGAGTAAAGAAAGGCTTTTGACTAAAGACCCAGGTAAGCTTTCTTGATATGTTCGCTGGCCAGGCAGGTTGCGCAGTCGCCCTCCATGACAACCCGACCGTTTTCCAGTACGTAAGCCCTGTCTGATATCTCCAGGGTATGCCTCACGTTCTGCTCAATCAGCAGTATCGTTATGCCCTGGTCGCGCAGCGCTTGAACGATTTTAAAGACCTCCATCACCACCATCGGCGCTAGGCCGTTTGAAGGCTCATCGATGACGCACAGCTTGGGTATGGACATCAGCCCCCGCCCCATCGCCACCATCTGCTGCTCCCCGCCGCTTAACGTCCGGGCAAGCTGTTTTCCTCTCTCTTTTAATCGGGGGAATGTATTATAAACCCGCTCCAGCGTCTCCTGTTTTTTCTTCCAGGCGGGCTTGGAATACGCACCTAACTCCAGGTTCTCGCGGACGCTCATTTCGGTAAAGAGCTTCCTGCCCTCCGGTATGTGAGAAATCCCCAGCTCGGTAATGATATGGGGCGGTAACCGATCTATTTGTTTGTCCAGGAATTTGATACTGCCCGAGGCTATGGGCATCAAACCTGTGATGGCGTGGACCAGGGTTGATTTCCCTGCCCCGTTGGCGCCAATAATGGCCACAATCTCGCCCTGGTTTACCTTCAGGCTAACGTCCCAGAGTACCTGTATATTGCCGTAAAAAGCGCTGATATTATTAACTTCCAGCATCGGATGTTTCTCCCAGATATACCTCTATTACCTTTTTACTGTTGACTACTTCTTCAGGCGTTCCGTCCGCGATTTTCTTACCGTGATGTAGAACTATAATTCTATCGCAGATACCCATGATAGCTTTCATCACATGCTCAATCATGATAATCGTAATACCTTTTTTCTGTATCTTCTTAATCAGTTCCATGGCCTCAAGTAGCTCTGTCTGGTTAAGGCCGGCCATCAGCTCATCCAGCAGCAGTAGCGTCGGCTTTGTGGCCAATGCCCTGGCTACTTCGAGTCGCTTCTGGTTCGCCAGGGTCATGTCTCTGGCAGGTGTGTAAGCAACTTTTGATAGTCCCACGAACTCCAGCAGATCTAACGCCACTTTGGTAGCCTCCGCTGTTGAGAGTCCTTTTAAAGGCCCGAAGAGCGAGCCCACCCGTACGTTTTCTATCACTGGCAGATTGCCGAATATTTTGACGGTTTGGAAAGTCCTGGCTATACCCAGCCGGCATATCTTGTACGGCTTGAGTCCGTTTATTTGTTTATCCCTGAATTTTATTACCCCGGGCTTGGGCTCGAGTGCTGCCGAAATTAAGTTAAAAAGGGTTGTTTTACCGGCGCCGTTCGGGCCTATCAGGCCTAGAATCTCTCCCTCGTCGACGTAAAAATCGACCTCCGAGACCGCCGCCAGACCGCCGAAATATTTTGTTACTTTTTCACCCTCGAGTAGGTGCACTTTTTGCTCCTCTGATTCGTCTCCATAGATTCTGGATTAAACCCGTCACCCCGCTGGGGAGGTAAATGATGGTGGCTACCAGTATAGCGCCGAAGATAAGCATATAGTAGCTCTTCAGGCTGCCCGTCATCAGCCATTCCTGTAAGTAGGAAAATACTACCGCGCCTACTACCGGACCGTAAATACTGCCCATACCGCCGAAAATAGCCATCAGCGCTGGGCTGAAAGACATCATTGGATTAAAAGCAACTCCCGGGTCGATATACGTAAATTTAGTTGCCATTACAGCGCCGGCGGCGCCCATAAATATGGCGCTGATTGCAAAGGTGATTACCTTCACCATGGTTACGTTGATGCCTGTGTGGCCTGCGGCCTCTTCATTCTCGCCGATACTTGCCAGCGCCAGCCCGTATCTGGATTTCCTTATAATGTATGCCACAATCATCGTGACGATGAAGATGCCCAGCAGGTAATAAAATATCGTTTCATTGCTCTGAAATATGACAAAATGGCCGCGCGTGCCTTCGATGGTAATCTCCCAGTAGTGAATCACTTCTTTCATCAGCACCACAAGACCGAAGGTGAACATGGCGAAGTAGATTCCCCTAAGCCTTAGCGTTAGGGCGCCCACGATGAAGGCGAGAATAAAGCTGGCAAGACCGCCGATTAAAATAACGAAGATAAACGGCATCCTTTCACCGAACATCGCCGCAGCGTAGATGCCAACCCCGTAAAAGGCGGCTGATGCAAGTGAAATGTAGCCGGTGCTGCCGGAAAAAATCGTCCAGCTTACGGATAGAACCATATAAAGTATAAAATACGTGAACAGCGTAACGATATACCCTGAGCCGTAGAGAGGCGCTAATGCTATCAGTATCAGGAGTAGTACAGGTATCCCCGGTTGCATTGCCGCCCGTTTCCAGTTAATGCTGCTAAAATTCATCTATTATTTCCCCATAATACCTTTTGGCCGCACCAGCAGTAATATAATAAATATCACATAATAAGAGGCTACGGTTAAGCCCGGCTGCCAGTATGATACACCACTGCCGATAATGCCTAAAACAAATCCTCCGATAAAGCTGCCGGGGATACTTCCCAGGCCGCCCAAAGTGACGACCACGATAGAGATGACAGTATATCCCAGGCCCATGCTTGTAGAGAGTGAATAACAAATACTGATTAACGAGCCGGCGACACCCGCCATGGCAGCGCCGAAGCCGAAACACAGCGCCAGTACGAAGTCGATATTAACTCCCATCAAGCCGGCGGTAGAGGGGTCTTGGGCGGCTGCTCTGATAGCCTTGCCGGTACGGGTATTTGTTAAAAATAAATAAAATGCTATGCCGATAACAACAGCGAACGCTGCCGCGACTATCCGGTTTTGAGTAAATAATGCTCCAGCCACACTGATGCTTGTGTTTAGATATGTGTAACTATGAGGCGTTGTACCCCAGATAAGAATGCCGATATTCTGAACGATGAAATAAATACCGAAGGCGGCCAGCAGTGAATTGCTTTCATAAATACCCGGGTGGGCTGACCTCAACCTTATACTGGTAAAAACGGTGCGGTAAAGTAAAAAACCCACGAGAAACAGTACTGGGCCGACTATAACAACGGTGAGAAGAGGGTCAACGCCGCTTTCCTGCAGCCAGTAGGTTGCGAAAGCTCCTATCATTAGGAATTCGCCGTGGGCGATGTTTAGCACTTTGGCGACGCCGTACTGAAGGCTAAGCCCCATAGAAACCAGAGAATAAATGCCTCCGATAAACAGGCCGCCTAAAAAGATATTAAGAAACTGTTCCATTACGTTATCTCAAAGTGACTAGCAAATATTATACACTATTCTGGTATTGTAATACCAGCAGGCTACCTGAAGGCCATAATTGGTACCAATTTTAGAGGATACCAGCGGGGCTTATCCCCAAGTATGACCTCCAGATAACCTGTATTTTGTTGTAGATATATGTTACTATTTAGTTTTCCAGATTAGGGAGCTGGCCACGGTGACTTGGGATAGATAAACGGCGCGGTGTTGTGTTCATCGTTATCGATGACTTCAAAGATACCGCTCTGCCATTGGCCTATCTGACCGGCGTAGCATTCCTGCGGCAGGAGTCCGCCGCCGTTTTCACCTTGGAGGTCCCACCACATTTCTCCTGCTGTTGTTTGGAAATGGGCAGTCCTGTAAATTTCCAGGATTACATCGTTATCAAGAGTTCCAGCCTCCTCGATTGCCTGCTGCAGGTACTCGAGAGTGGATTGATATGCGATAGCGCCCCACCAGTCCTGATTGCCCATGCCAACTAGAGCCGTCAATTTATCTGCAAAAACGGCCGCCTCGGGTGAACTGTTTTTGCACCATGC
>CAZRQP010000020.1:0-10837 GCA_964602315.1 uncultured Dehalococcoidaceae bacterium | reverse complement strand
CCGTCAATTTATCTGCAAAAACGGCCGCCTCGGGTGAACTGTTTTTGCACCATGCCCCTTCACCGCAGACACCCTCTAGGGCCGAGCCGAACATCAGGTTGAAGAATTCAAAGTTACAGCCCGGGCCGATCAAGATGCAATTGGGGTTGAAGTCCAGTGCAATCGCTGTCTGCATGAAGAGAATATTCTCGTTGGGATAGGCGAACATGCAGAAGACATCAGGATTCAAGTCCTTCGCTTCTTTGACAATCGGGTCCATGTCGGTAATGCCCATCGGGATACTCTTGGCCTGCAGGACCTGCATGCCTCTTATTTCGAATTCACTCTGGGCGGTAAGTCTATACTCGGCGCCGTGCAGGTCGTTCATGTAGCAGATATAGACTGTCTGGGCGCCTTTTTCCTCAACCAGGTCTACAAACATCGGGATCTGGAAATGGTTGGAGTAGTTCAAAACGGAGAAAACATAGGGCATTTCGGCTAGCTTCGGTTCAAGTGTAGTAGCACCGCCTTCACCGCATAGCATGATTTTCTTGTATTTATTAGCAATCGGCGCTGCGGCGAAAAGCATAGCGGTGCCCGTAGGGCCGAACAGGAAGTCAACGTTATCTTGCGTAATCAGTTTTTCGAGGTTCCTTGTGCATGTAGCCGGGTCGCTACTATCATCGTACTCGATTATCCTTACAGGGAGTTTCGTACCACCAACATCGATGCCACCGGCGGCATTGACTTCTTCAGCCCATGCATGATAGAGCGGGGCAAAACCGTATTCCTGGAAACCAGCCTGCGGTCCGTTGATATCGCGGGAGGCTCCGATAAGGATTTCTGTTTTACCCTCCTCCACACCACCGCCGCCGCACCCTGCCATTAAAACCGCGGAAACAACAAGGATTAAACAAATGGTCAGTGGTATCGAATACTTAATAAATTTTTTCCACATAACTTGCCTCTCCTTTAAATAGACAATTTCCTCAGGGGTCTTTCCTCTATATGTCACATATGTCCACCTCCCTTCGGACTATGTTGTATCTTGAAATCTTGATATCTGTAATGTAACATGAATAACTATTAGATTTCAATACAAAAATCCCTATATTATTATAGATGTTCCTTTGCTGCGTTTGGTTCTGTTTTTAGTAAACAGCAGGGATATTTTATTACCTCCAGCAACTATTGTCAAATATTAAGCTTTTATGAAGGATTTCATCTATAAAACACGTACGCTTCTTCTTTAAATTTGCCCCCTTAATAATAATCTAAACATGTGGTATAATGTATGTAAGTTCAGGTTTGGGTTGTTACACGCTCTCCAGAAGCCCCTCAAACGGATTTCTTTCAAGTGCTGGATGACCAAAACGCTAACTAATACCTAAGAGAGGAGGTCATCCAGTGGCTTTTCAGGATAAAGACCTTACATGTGTGGATTGCGGCGCTACCTTTACGCATAGCGCTGAAGACCAGGAATTCTTCCAGTCCAGAGGCTATACCAACGAGCCTAAGCGCTGTCCGGAATGCCGTCAGGCAAAGAAATCCCAGCGTTATGGCAATGGATACAGCTCCCAGCGTCAGATGTTCCCGGCTGTCTGCGCCCAGTGCGGTAAAGAGACCGAAGTTCCTTTCCAGCCCCGCGGTGACAAGCCAGTCTACTGCAGCGATTGTTTCCGTAAAATTAGAAACACAAGATAAATCAGTTCTATTCTGATTATTGACCGGGTTGGCTAACCGACCCGGTCCTTTTTTTACCTCTGCCCCTCCCCACCCGCACCCATTGGTGCGGAAACCTCCAGCACCTGCCCGGAAAGCTTTGAAGACACATCCGATACCAGAAATGCCGCCGCGTTGGCGATATCCTCCGGCGTCGTTGTCTTGCCTGCCTTTGCCAGCGCATCTACGATTCCCGCCATACGCGGGTCGTTCCCACTTATTTTGTGAAAATTCGTTGCCCCCGGCCCCGGGGCGATGATATTGATGTTTATTCCCGACGTACCTACTTCGCCGGCCAGCGTCTTGCTGAACATCACCGTTCCTGCTTTGGCGGCTATGTAACTCGCCGCTCCTGCCAGGCCTGCCGGCTGGTGCGCCGCATGCGTGGAAAAATTAACGATTTTACCGTATTTCCGCTCCAGCATGTGCGGCAGCACCGCATGGGTAAAATTCATCGTGCCTCTTAAATTAATGTCGATGTCCATATCCCACTGCTCCGTCTCGGACACCGCGAAAGGTCGCAGTCCGCTGGCGCGTCCGGCGCAGTTCACCAGTATGTCTATCCTCCCGAATTCCCCCAGCACTTTCTTTGCTGCGGCATCTATTTCCGCCCTTTTGGTTATATCCACTTTGACAGCCAGGGCTTTACGGCCGAGCCTCTTTACCTCCTCGGCGGTCTGCTTTGCCCCTTCTTCATCCACATCAACGCTGATAATATGGCAGCCCTCCCTGGCCAGCATCAAGGCGATTCCCTTGCCGAACCCTACCTGGCTGCCCGTGCCGGTAACAATCGCCACCTTATCTTTCAATTTCAGGTCCATGAGCTTCTCCTTTTCCGCCTGTTATTTAAATGGTAGTAAAGCCGATTACATGTATTATATACTTTAGCCGAAGATGAAAAAAGGCACCATGAAAATCGTCGCTGTTTGCGGCTCGCCGCGCAAGGGCAACTCCGAGTGGATGCTTACGAAACTGTGTGAGGAACTCTCACGCTGCGGCTCGGAAGTGGAAATGTTGCTGTTGCGCAAGATGGACGTGCAGATGTGCCAAGGCTGTCTTACCTGTGAAAAAGGCGGCAAAAAGCGTAAGGGCGACTGTGTAATCAAGGACGATATGCTAGACGTCTATCCCAAGCTGATAGCGGCGGACGCTATTGTCCTGGCAACGCCGGGCTACATGGAAATGCTTTCCGGTCTGCTTAAGAATTTCCTCGACCGCACCTGCGCCGTCTGGCCGCGCCTGGAGGGTAAGCGACTCGCCGGGCTGGCCGTCGCCGAGGAAGGTATCGGTCAGACCATCCTGAACTTAAAAGGCTACGCTAAACTCTGCAAAATGCGCTGGATGGGCAGCGTCGCTGTCCTCGCTAAAAACCCCACCGACGCCGCCCGTATCCCCGGCCTTGAGAATCGACTCAAGCGCCTGACGCATAAGATAATCTCTGGTAAAGTCTGATTATTTCCCGGGCGCAGGTGGTGCGGGTGGTTTCTGTCCCATTTCCCTCATTCTTATGCCGTCCGACCCGAAGAAGCTGCCGCCCCAACCTTCCATCATCGTCCCCGCCCCCAGCATGATCGCCATTTCAATGTGTGGTTTCCGTACCTTATGCCAACTCAACGGACCGTGAATTACGCCCCTGGGAACCCACATTCCGAAGCTCTTATTGAACTGGAGTAAATCGTCGCCCATGCCGAACTCCATGTCTGCCCCGAGGTCCTCCGGGTCTTTCGGGTCGCCGCCGATATGCAGAACTATCTCGTCATAATTGTCGTGCACCATCTTTGGCAGCGACGGGTCAACGATGTCCCATATCCAGCCGAACTCGATATAGTAGTTAGCTACGTTTATCTGCGTCTTGCTCATGTAGGTCATGGTTGGACTCTGTCGGCCGCTGTTAAAGTTAGCCCCCGCCTCCCGCATGGGACTCCTGATAACGTACTGCTCATAGTCGAAGTCCTTGGTCTTCTTTGGTAGGGTGTTCTTGGCCTCGCTGATGCCGCTCTTGCCCCATGCCTTCACGGGGTCGCCGGTGCCCAGCATCATCGTCATCTCTATGTGCGGGAAATCGAATTTCTTCCAGGTCAGCGGTCCGTGCGGCACCCCCTTGGGGATAAAGATGCCGGTAGTTGTGTTGAAGGTGATAGGCTGCCCCCCGATGTAGAACTCAATCTCACCGCCTAATACCTGCGGCTGCTTGGGGTCGCCGCCCCAGTGCAGTATGATTTCATCATAGTCATGTACGTGCTCGTGAATGTGGGGGTTCGGCTCCGGGATATCGTAAATCCATCCTAGCTCGATGTAATAGGGCGCACCCGTCTGCTTTTCACTCATAAAAGTCATCGTCGGACTCTGCCGGTTCTTAATCCCCGGTCCCGCCTCGTAAATGGGCTTCCTTACCGCATTTTTTTCATAAACTGATTCCGCCATTTTTTTCCTTTCTATATTTCAATCTATTGTTTTTTTGCTCTTTTGATGACAGTATTCTATCATACATGATATAATTTCGCCAGCGTCTTTCGTTGTGAAAATTCAGCAGCAAAAATCTATAATAACGGGAAAGTTGTGTATTTATCATGGGCAGGGCCAAATCCGGCATCCGTTTTTTCGTTCATGACGATGATACCGACTTCGCCCTGTGGCGGTTTCTCAATCATACTGCCTTCGTCATCAACCGCTCCCGCCAGAAGGAATTGGCGCAGTACGGCCTTACCCCGGAACAGGCGCATGTCCTAGATATTCTGCACCAGAGCCATGGTTCGGCGACCATTCAGGATATCGTGAATATCACCCTGCGCCAGCACCACTCTATTTCCACGCTGGTCTGCCGCATGGCGGCGCAGGGAATTGTGAAAAAAGTCAGGAGCGCCTCCGATGCCCGTCAGTATAACGTAACTATCACCGCAAAAGGGAGGGCGTTATACCGCACCATGACTAGGGACTCGGTAAAAGAAATTTTCTCCTGCCTGTCCTCTGAAGAACGTGAAGAACTGGATAAAGGACTGAAAAAACTATTGTTGAAAGCCTTTCAGGAGCTTGATGAAAAATAACTGATCCGGAGGACTGATTCAATGACCCGTAATGAAGATGAAGGCAAGACCCCCAGGCAGCAGCGTAAAGAACGTGAAAAAAGAATCATGGACTGTATTCAGCTTAAGCCGACGGACCGAGTGCCAATTATCTCCTCGATGGGCTACTTCCCGGCTAAATATGCCGGCATACCCTGCTCCGCCGCTTATTATGACTATGATGCCTGGTATGCTGCGTATCAAAAAGCGCTGAAGGATTTTAGACCGGACATCATTTTTGTGCAGCCGTTTATGCCCGGCAAAGCCATGGAAATGTTAAAGCCTAAAACGATGCGCTGGCCCGGCTACGGCGTCGACCCGTACCAGGGGCATCAGGCTATAGAAATAGATAACATGAAGGGTGACGAGTACGACCTTTATATGAATGACCCCTCGGACTACATGTTCCGGACCTTCATGTCCCGCTCCGGCGATGACATGAAAGGTCTTGCCTTACTGCCCCCACTGTCTGATTTGGGCGGAGGGCCCTTTGGCATACAGATGCTGGCCAGGACTCTTGCCGAACCTGAAGTGTTCAGAGCTTTCCGCACTCTCCAGAAGGCAGGCAGGGAAATGAAGAAATGGGAATCCAAGATAGCCAGGTTCGATAAGATGGTGAGTGACATGGGCTTCCCGGAATATTTTCAGGGTGCTGCCATGCCCCCCTTCGACGTCCTTTCCCACTCCATGCGCGGTATGCAGGGCACGATGACGGATATGTTCCGCCGCCCCGATAAGCTGATGGAAGCCTGCGAATTTATCCTGCAGCAAACGCTGGAAAGACCGCTGCCACCGCCCAGCGAAAACGGCTATACCCGGATTTTCATGACGAATACCAGGGGCTCCGACGATTTCCTTTCGATGAAGCAGTTCCAGACCTTTTACTGGCCTACTTTTAAGAAGCTGGTAATGGGCCTTATCGAGCAGGGGAATTTCCCTTGCATCTTCTTCGAGGGGAATTTTACCTCACGACTGGAATACCTGCTGGAGTTCCCCAAAGGCTCGCTGCTGGCGCGTTTTGATACCACCGATATATTCAGGGCTAAGGATGTCCTCAAAGACCACATCTGCATCGAGGGTAATGTTCCGTCTTCGCTCTTGCAGGTGGGCACGGTTCAGGGAGTCAAAGACCACTGTAAAAAACTTATCGATTACTGTGGTAAAGGCGGCGGCTATATACTTGCGCCCCGCTCCTCCACCGACGCAGTTAAGCCGGAAAATCTCAAGGCCATGATTGAATTCACCAAAGAATACGGCAGATATTAATAGAGTCAATTTGTCATCCTGAGCGGAGCGAAGGATCTCGGTTCGGGGGTGAGGTTAATTTACCCTCCTTTTTCCTGCTTCTGTTCTCCCGCCTGCTTCAGCACCCGCAGCGCTCTTAATGTTACCCACTTGTTGGGTTTGTCTTTTTTGCCGTATTTCACCCACATCTTGTGATTTTGGTCAACATACTCTAACGGCCATCGGCCGTTCTCATCCTGTTTACTAAGTATCAGCTTAAGCGTGTTGGCCAGCCTGGGGTCGCTGCCGTATCCCAGAGCGGTCAAAGCCTCTGCAATTTGTAGGATGTCCGCTCCCCAGAAAGAAGGGAAGCGGAACTGCCACCACCTTTTGTCCGGCACGCCTGTCCTGTGGCCGGGAAACTCGGCTTTAGAAGGGTCGCCGCTCAAGAAAAAATCTATCCCGGTCTCAATAGCCCTTTTAATCAGACCGGCCCTGCGTTCGACTGGCAGTCGTGAAAAAGCCATCATTACCTTCACACCCGCCCAGCCGCAGGGCATATTTTTATTCGTGCGGCAGGTAAATCTGGGGCCGATATATTTAAAGGAACGGAAAGGACCCGGCACGCCTTCACCGGGTGCCAGACCGTCAGGATTTACCTTATTAGACACGCCCTCGCCGGTTACCATCTGTGCCGTCCACTCGTAGGCAGTATCGAGCCGACTGTCCCTGTATCCCAGGTCCGATAGCGAAAGCAGCATATTACCCTGCAGACAGAGCCCCATGTTCGTGGCTTTTCCGCTAGGCGAAAACTGACCGCTTTTTAACAAAGCTTGGTCTATCAGATAGGCACAGGCGGCGCCGACGCGTTTATCTTCCTCAATCGAGGCGCCCAGTTCCGCCAGCGATATAATCGACCATACCGTACCCCGGCATTTATTGGCGTAAACGTTGCCCGGTTTTATCCAGTATCCTTCCGGGTTCATGTTATCCAGTATGGTGGCAATCGGCCCCTCGCGGTGGGCTTTGTGTCGGGCGGCCTGTACTTCTTTTTCATCGGCTTCGACTATGTCCCGCAGGGCAAGGTATCTTACCCCGGGGTCGTCCTCCTCCAGCAGCCAGTCGGCGGGGTCGGCCTTAAGTGCCTTTTTCCAGCCCTGTTGTTTTACCATCACGTTCCTCCCGCTTACTAGCCAATGCCGAAATTATATCATAACACTTTAACAATCTCTCCCGTATGGCATGATTCACTAAGCCTGCCGGAGGGCCTGCCCCGAACCTGCCGAAGGGTTTGTATATCTCCCGAAGCTAGGGTAATATATAATAAACATGAAAATATGTTATATCGCCGATGGCTCCAGTATCCATACCCAGCGCTGGATTAACTATTTCGCCGCCAAAGACCATGAAACTCACCTCATCTACTGGAAAACGAGACCCGGTTATCATAAAGACGTTCGCATCCACCTTTTAAAACGCTTCGCCCCCGCCGTCTGGCCCGTGACCAGGTACTTCAGTTTCCTGCAGTGGATTTTCAGGGTTCGTAAGCTGCTTGAAGAAATCAAACCAGATGTCCTCGATTCCCACTTTGTCATCGATAACGGCCTGCTGGCCGCCTGCAGCGGTTTTCATCCTTACGTCGTTACCGCCTGGGGCTCCGACGTGCTCATATTCCCGCGCCGCAATTTTATCTGGAGGGCCGTCGCCGGGTACGTCTTAAAAAAGGCGGATAAAATTATCTGCGATTCCGATGTGGTGAAAACCGGACTGCTTTCGCTGGGGGCGCGACCGGAAAAAATAACCAAGGTCTATAACGGCATCGATACCGGCCAGTTCAGTCCTAAAAAGTCGGACGAAGCCCTGAAGAACAAACTCGGTATTAAAGGTTCTCCAACGGTAATATCCATCCGGCACTTGCGGCCGCTCTATAACGTGGAGATGCTGGTCAGGGCTGTTCCCCTGGTGCTTGAACGTGAGCCCCAAACGCGCTTCATCATCGGCGGCGACGGCGCCCAGCGGAACTACCTGGAGGACCTGGCGGCTGAATTGGGTACGGCCCAAAACGTCAGTTTTATCGGCTATCTTCCCCATGATGAGCTGCCTGGCTACCTGGCTTCGTCGGACATCTATGTCACCACGTCTCGCAGCGACAGCTCCTCGCAGAGCCTTCAGGAAGCCATGGCCTGCGAGCTGTCCCCCGTTGTTACCGACCTGCCCGCCAACCGCGAGTGGATAACCGACGACGAAAATGGGTTTGTCGTACCGCAGGACGACCATCAAGCGCTGGCGGAGAAAATCGTTTATTTGATTGAAAATAGTGAGACAAGAGCTAAATTTGGTAAAATAAGTAGAAAGCTTATTGAAGATAATTCCGAGTACGAGAAAGAAATGGGCAAGGTGGAAAAGCTTTACGAAAGTATAATGTCCGCCTGACAAAGGATTTCGCAGCGCTATTGAAGTAAAAGATGAAGAAAATATTATTAATCGCCCCGCCGTTTTACCGCTTGCTGGGCAGTCATTATAACGGCCTGCATCTGGGTATTGCTTATGTTGCCGCCGTTTTGCAACAGCATGGGCACCAGGCGATGGTCTATAACGCCGACTACCTGGATACGGCGGAATACTTGAACCAGAAACAGCTTTTTGATAATTACCAGTCTTACAAAGCTATTATGAACAATCCCGCCGACCCGCTCTGGGAGGTGGAAATCAGGGGCAAGATTGCCGAATTTAATCCGGATTTCATAGGTATCGCTATGATGACCGCTAACTATAAAGCGGCTAAAATCATTGCCGGTATTGCCAGGTCTATTAACAAAAACGTTAAAGTGGTGGTCGGCGGCGCGCACCCGACGCTCGACCCCGCGGACACTATAGCCGAAAAGGAATTCGACTACGTTATCCGCGGCGAGGGTGAATTCGCTTTCCTGGAACTGGTAGAGAATAAAAACCTTGAAAGCATTAAGGGGCTTTCCTATAAGAAAAACGGCCGGGCTGTGCACAATGAAGATAGGCCTTTTCTTCAGGACCTGGATATTCTTCCTTATCCCAACCGCGATTCTTTCCTTAACGATACTAAATTCTTGGATGTCGGCCATCTGGTTACGGGGAGGGGGTGCCCGTTCCGTTGCGCTTACTGCGGCAGTCCGGCATTATGGCACGGCACGGTCAGACTGCGTTCCGTGGAAAATGTCATGGGAGAGCTGGAATTATTGAAGAAAAAATACAGAACTTCCAACATCCACTTTGCCGATGACACCTTTACGCTCAAAAAAGCCCGCGCCAAGGAAATCTGCCAGCAGATTATCGATAGGTCTTTAGATATCAGGTGGCTATGCGATACCCGGGCCGACTGCCTGGATAAGGAGCTTATCGAGCTGATGAAAAAAGCTGGCTGCATCCGACTGAAAATCGGCGTGGAGTCGGGCAGCAACCGGGTGCTCAAGGCTATGCGAAAAGGGGAGACTAAGGAGAAAATCCGCCGGTCTGTACAGTGGATAAAAGAGGTGGGGGTGCCTTTCACAGCCTATTTCATGACCGGTTTCCCCGAGGAAACCAACGAGGACCTTAAGGAGACCATCGACTTCGCCCGTGAACTGGATGCCGATTATAACAGTCTTAGCGTCTTGGCGCCTTACTACGGCACACAGGTCTGGAAAGACCTGGAAAAATCGGGGAAAATTATTGACAGGGAGCACTGGGAATACTTTTATCACCAGAGCCAGGAAATGCTGATTAACGGCGACCTCGACCCGGTGCTGATAAAGGAATTCTGGGCGCTGAACGATACCCTGACCGGTGAAAAAAAACGGGTGTAGCCGCCGCTATCAAAAGACTTACTATGAAAAAGGTATTGCTGGTCTATCCCGGGTTTATCTCAAGGGAAGTTCCGCTGAACCTGCTGTATATTTCCGCCGCGTTGAAAAAAGCCGGTTATGATACCAGGGTTTTTGAGCTGACCCGATACCTGAAAAACGCCAGTATCTTCAATCCGCTGAAAGGAATTCTAAAGGACTTTACCTTACTGCTGGACTCTTACCGACCCGATGTCGTTGGGTTTTCCGTGATGACGGTCGGATACAACATCACCAGAGAGATGGCCCGGGTGGTAAAAGGGCGAGGCATAAAGGTTGTTTTCGGCGGCATTCATCCCACTGTCCTGCCGGAGGAGACGATTGCCGAGAGCTTCGTGGACTTCATCTGCGTCGGCGAGGGCGAGGTGCCTGTTGTTAACCTTTTAAACCGGTATTTCAACGGTGAGGATTGCACCAGGGTTGAGGGAATCTGGGGCAAGGATGAAAACGGTAAAATCTGGCGCAACGATGTCGCCGACCTTGTAACCGACCTCGATTCGCTGCCACTTCCTGATAGAGACGCCCTCGACTCAAGCTACTATAACGCCGAGCTTACCGGCGCCAATGTCTTTACCTCCCGCGGCTGCCCCTATCCCTGCTCCTTTTGCCAGAACAAGTTCCTCCTCGACCTTTATGAAGGCAAGGGCAACTTCGTCAGGTACCGCTCTCCGGAGAGTGTTTATAGTGAACTCGAAGCGATTATTTCTAAGTACGGGACGGAGTATTTTTACTTCTCGGACGAGACCTTTACGCTGAATAAAAAGAAAGCCTTGGAATTCCTGAAAGGGTATCGGGCGCGTTTCAGGAATGTGCCTTTCATGTGCCAGACCCGCATCGACCGCGTGGACGCGGAGTTAATGGAGGCGCTTAAAGAGGCCGGCTGCCACCAGATTAACCTCGCCATCGAGTCCGGCAACGACTCGATACGCAATGATGTGCTTCTGAAAAATTTCACCGACGAGCAAATCAGGACGGTCTTCGGATTGGCAAAGAAAT
>CAZRQP010000019.1:0-20267 GCA_964602315.1 uncultured Dehalococcoidaceae bacterium | reverse complement strand
GTCCCATTTTTTGAAAGGCGGCATTATGCATCGCCGGGGACATGGTATGCTCCACAGGGTCGCCGATGATGGCGCAGATTTTAGTTTTACCGGAGACTATCATTTTCACCTTTTCTTTTTAGTTAATATCGCTATGTATGGGGCGTATCCGGAATCGATTTTCGTCTTTAAAATAATCGTAAATCTCATGCCCGAAGGCATCCTGCTTGTCCGTCAGCATATAATCACCTGTTCAACATCCTGTAGATGTCTCTCAAGTCCGCGGCGGTTATCTGCCCTGCCGCCGATTCTCTACCCTCACTAACCGAGGCATAGGTCAGGTAGCCTCCCACCAGCGGGCAGAGCACCCTGGATAACTGCCCCTCTGCACCCATGGCGAAGGAGATGATATTTGTCTCCGTAAATTCAGCTATTAACTGAAGCACGGCTAAGTTATCGGTGTATTTACGGGCGGTGGTAATGACCTTACAGATGCCAGCGCCGGCCGCCAGCTGGTTGATAACTACCTGGCGCAGCCTGTCCAGCGGCGGGGTGCCCTTAACATCATGATAGGATACTATGCATTCCGCCGTACCCTTGATTTCATCGACTATTCCGGCGGCATCCGGCGTCGCCAGCTCAATATCGATAATGTCCGCCCCGAGTTCCACAGCGCTGCGGAGTTCCTTGATTCTGGCTGCTTCACTGCCGTCCCACTTCCCGCCCTCTTCAGTCCGGCGGTTGCAGGCTATCCACGGCTTTTTAAGGCGCGCCGCCACATCACGCCAGCGCTTCCCTATGAGGTCGATACGCACCTCATAAAGGTCGACCAGCGGCTCGACACTTTCCAGAGCACCAATATCGGTGTTTACAACAGCAGCGCAGATTCTAGGCGGATTGCCAGCCAAACAACACCTCCCCGATAAGCCCGGCAGTAACTTTATCACTGACAACGGCATTACCGAGCGACTTCAGCATCACGAAGATAATTTTACCATCGCGGACTTTTTTGTCATGCCTGATAAGGTCGAGCAGTTTTTCCTTTTCGTCGCGGTTAAGCTCCGGCAGCTTCACGGGCAGTCCTGCCTGGCCGATAACCGCTTCCAGCTTCATAGCGTCTTCTTCATTAAGCATATCGAGGCGACGGGATATTTTAGCCGCCGCAACCATGCCCATAGCTACCGCCTGACCGTGCTTAATTTGGAAGTCGGTGACGGCCTCAACTGCATGCCCGACCGTATGGCCGAAGTTCAGTATTCTCCTTGAATCCGACTCCTTTTCGTCGGCTTCCACGACAGATGCCTTGATACGCACGTTTTTATCAAGGATATTTTCCAGCACCGCCGTATCCAGCTGCATAGCCATCTCCATATTCTCCTCGAGGAAATCGAATAATCCCCGGTCTTTGATAGCAGCACACTTGATAATCTCCGCCATGCCGTTGCAAAGCTCTTCCCTGGGGAGTGTCTTGAGGGTATCCAGGTCAGTGACAACCAGGCTGGGCTGGTAAAAAGCCCCGACCATGTTTTTTAAATTGAGGTGGTCGACGGCTGTCTTGCCGCCGATACTGCTATCAGCCATGGCCAGCAGCGTGGTCGGTACCTGAACCAAGGGGACACCGCGCATATAGGTGGCAGCGACAAACCCGGCCAGGTCGCCGATAACGCCCCCGCCCAGCGCCAGCACGGGAGAAGTCCTCTCGGTAAAAGCCTCTGCCATTCTCTGGTAGAGTCGGCCGGCATTAGCCAGAGTCTTCTGCTCCTCGCCCGGGGGCACTTCCAGGACGGTTACCTTGAAGCCGGCAGCAGACAGGCCGCGTTCCAGCGCATCGGAATAAAGTCGCCTGACGGTTGTATCCGTGATAATAACAGCATTGCCGGAGAAATCCCTCTCTTTGAGCCACAGTCCTACACGCGGCAGAAGGTCGGACCCGATGGCTATTTCATAGCTGTTTTTACCGAGTTCCACTTTGACCTTTATCATTTATGTAATTTTACCTTTACTAATCGTGTATTGCAATAACATCTAAAAGTAGATTTCCTAACATAATCAGTATGACTTATCTACCTACAATAGAATTACGAACAAATTATGTAAATAATTACTATGTGAAGATGTTGACAGACAGTATCAAGATATGTTACATTTAATGTTTGGTACTGAAGAATTCAGTAAAAGTAGATAGATTGAGCTGAACAACCTCTTTCTATCACATTACAAGAATTCGCAATGGATGGGCGTTAGCTCATCCATTATAATTGTAAGGGGGGCAGAAAAAGTTAATGCCAACGATTAATCAACTGGTCAGAAAAGGGCGTAAAAAATCTGTTACCAAGGACAAGACACCAGCACTAAGGTTTATTTACAACTCGCTCAAGAACCGTATGACCAGGGGCAAGAGCTCGCCGCAAAAACGGGGCGTTTGCGTACAGGTCAAGACGACTACTCCCAAGAAGCCCAACTCCGCCCTGCGCAAGATAGCCAAGGTGCGGCTGACCAATCACATCGAGGTGACCGCCTACATTCCCGGAGAAGGCCACGAATTGCAGGAACACTCGGTGGTATTAGTCCGGGGCGGGCGCGTACCGGACCTGCCTGGCGTACGCTACCACATTATCCGCGGGACGATGGATACGACCGGTGTAGCCAACCGTAAGCAGAGCCGCAGCAAGTACGGCGCCAAGAAAGGCAAAGCGAAGGCTGTCGAAGCGGAAGCTGAAGATTAAGAGGAAATAGTATGGCCAGAAGAGCAAGAGCAGAGAAAAAGGAGATAATACCCGACGCCAAATACCGCAGCATTACGGTATCAAGACTGATTGTGAAAGTGATGGAGCGCGGCAAGAAAAGAACCGCGGAAAAGATAGTTTACAACGCTTTAGAGAAGCTGGGCCAGCAGGTCTCTAAAGACCCGGTGACAGCGCTGGAACAGGCGGTAAAAAACGCTACGCCCTTACTCCAGGTCAAGCCGAGGCGCGTTGGCGGCGCTACCTACCAGGTACCGGTCGAGGTCATGCCCGACCGGGGACTTTTCCTGGCTCTTACCTGGCTGATAAAGTCGGCACGGGCAAGAAAAGGCAAGGCAATGAATGAAAAGCTGGCCGATGAGCTTACCGAGGCCTTCCAGGGACAGGGCACCACGATTAAAAAACGAGAAGATACGCATAGAATGGCCGAGGCAAACCGTGCCTTTGCGCATTACAGGTGGTAAAGAGAACTGGTGATTAATAACAGTGTTAAATTAAAAAACAATAAAATGGCAGCAGGAGAGAATAAAGTGTCCAGGGAATTTCCTCTGGAAGATATTCGGAACATCGGCATTATAGCCCATATCGATGCCGGCAAGACGACCGTCACCGAGAGGGTACTTTATTATACCGGCCGTACCTACAAACTGGGCGAGGTGCACGAGGGCACCGCAGTCATGGACTGGATGGACCAGGAACGGGAACGCGGCATTACGATTACGGCCGCGGCCACGACATGCTACTGGCGCGAGCACCGTGTCAATATTATAGATACGCCGGGACATGTGGATTTCACCGCCGAAGTCGAGCGCAGCTTAAGAGTTCTCGACGGCGGCGTAGTTGTTTTCGACGCCGTATCCGGCGTCGAAGCGCAGTCGGAAACGGTCTGGCGGCAGGCGGACAGGTATAAAGTACCGCGTATATGTTATGTCAATAAAATGGACCGCGTCGGCGCCAGCTTCGACCGGACGGTCTCCATGATAGAAACTCGCCTGCAGGCCAATCCCCTGCCGATACAGCTTCCTTTAGGTTCCGAGGAGAATTTTTACGGAGTGGTCGATTTAGTCGAGAATAAAGCGTGGCGTTACAATAACGACCCGGACGCAGGGCCGGAAGAAATGCCGATTCCTGAAGATGAAATCGACAGGGTTAACGAAGCCCGACAGCATTTAATTGGAAAAATCGCCGAACATGACGATGCATTAATGATAGCCTTTATAGAAGGGCACCATGTAGAGCCGGAAGAATTAAGAAAAGCCGTGAGAAGGGTAACCCTTAATATCAAAGGCGTGCCCGTTCTCTGCGGCAGCGCCCTGAAAAACATGGGCATGCAAAAGCTCCTCGACGCCGTCGTGGACTATCTTCCCTCGCCGCTGGAAGTCCCGCCGGTCGAGGGCAACGAGACCAAGACCGGCAATAAAGTCACCCGTGAAGCCAGCGATGACGCCCCGTTTTCCGCGCTGGCTTTTAAAGTGGTCACCGACCCCTTCGTGGGGAGGCTGGTCTATTTTAGAGTCTATTCCGGCAGGGTGAAGGTGGGGGCACAGGTCTATAATCCCATCCGCGAGAGGCCGGAACGCATCGGGAGACTGCTCCTGATGCATGCCAATCACCGCGAGGACATTACCCAAGCCGATACCGGCGCCATCGTGGCTACACTGGGACTGAAGAATACCTTTACCGGCGACACACTCTGCGAACCTTCCAAAGCTATTCTGTTAGAATCAATCAGCTTTCCCGAACCCGTAATTTCCGTTGCCATCGAGCCCAATACCAGGGCCGACCAGGATAAAATGGGCTTAGCCCTGATTAAACTCACCGAAGAAGACCCCACCTTTAAGGTTGTTTATAATGAAGAGACCGGCCAGACGGTTATTTCCGGCATGGGCGAGCTTCACCTGGAAGTTCTCACCAGCCGACTTATCCGCGAATTTAACGTCGGCGTTAAAGTAGGCCGGCCGCGCGTAGCCTATAAAGAAACGATTACCGAGACGGTCAAGGTGGAGGGCAGATTCGTGCGGCAGAGCGGCGGCCACGGCCAGTACGGCGTGGTCAACGTGACATTCGAGCCGCAGTCGCGCGGCAAGGGCTTCGAGTTTGTCAATTCCATCAAGGGCGCGGCGATACCGCGGCAGTTTATCCCGCCGGTCAAGTCCGGCATCCGAGAGGCCATGGAGACCGGCGTGGTGGCGGGCTATCCGGTGGTTGACATTAAAGCCACCCTTTACGACGGCAGCTACCATGATGTAGATTCTTCCGAACTGGCTTTTAAAATGGCCGGTTCGATTGCTCTAAAAGACGGCATTCAGAAAGGCAAGCCCGTCTTACTTGAGCCGATAATGAAACTGGAAGTAGTGACACCGGAGCAGTTCCTCGGGGACGTCATCGGCGACCTCAATTCAAGGCGCGGGCACATCGGCAAGATAGACCCCCAGGAAGACACCTTCGTTATTCACTGCCTGATTCCCATGGCGGAATCCTTCGGGTACGCCACGAGCCTGAGGTCGCTGACCCAGGGACGGGCGACGCACTCGCTGGAATTCCACAGCTACGAGAAACTCCCGCAGGAAAAAGCGGACGAAATTATAGAAAAGGCTGTAGGCAAGAAATATGGCTAAACAGAAAATCCGCATTAAGCTAAAGGGATACGACCACAAGGTAGTTGACCTATCGGCGCGGCAAATCCTGGAAGCAGTGGAAAGCACCGGAGCAGTGGCGGTGGGACCGGTCCCGCTGCCAACGCACATCCAGAAATTCAGCGTCATTCGCTCCCCGTTTATCGATAAGGACTCGCAGGAGCAGTTCGAAATCAGGACGCACAAACGCCTTATCGATATCGTCGAGACGACGTCCAAGACAATCGACGCGCTGACCAAGCTGAACCTGCCCTCCGGGGTAGAAATAGATATCAAGCTGTAATTTTGAATGGTGAAGTCATGACTTTAGGAATTATAGGCAAAAAGCTGGGCATGACCCAGGTATATGACAAGAGCGGTAAGAGCGAGGCCGTCACGGCTATCGAAGCCGGCCCCTGCACGGTGATGCAGGTAAAAACTATGGAAAAGGACGGCTACAGCGCCGCTAAACTGGGGTTCGGCGAAGCTAAGCAGTCAAAGACCGGCGGCAAGAAGGGCAAGAGTAAAGATAAAGGGCCGGTCAAGTTCAAGTACCTGCGTGAATTCACGCTGGACAACAGCCCGGAAGTGGAAGAGGGCCAGAAAATAGACGTCAGTCTGTTCAAAGCCGGGGATATCATCGATGTTTCCGGAATATCGAAGGGCAAGGGCTTTGCCGGAGTGGTGAAACGCCATCATTTCAAGGGCGGCCCCAAGACCCACGGCCAGTCGGACAGGTGGCGCGCCCCCGGTTCCATAGGCTCCACCTCCAGCCCGGGTCGCGTCCTCAAAGGACTGCGCATGGCAGGCCACATGGGAAACGAGCGCGTGACGGTAATTAATCTAGAGGTTTACGAGGCCGACCCCGCCCGAAACCTCTTGCTGGTAAAGGGCGCGGTGCCCGGCATGACCAACGGACTGGTAATGATAAAGAAGTCCAAGAGGGAGAAGAAGTAAGGTGAAGATCCCGGTTTACAACCTTTCCGGAGAGGAAGTCCGGAAGATTGAAATAAGCGATAAAGTCTTCGGCGTGCCGTTTAACGAGGCCGTTGTCCACCAGGTAATGGTGGGTCTGCGGGCCAACGCCCGTCAGGGAACGGCTTCGGCCAAGACCCGCGGCGAGGTGGCCGGCAGCACGAAGAAACTCTACCGGCAGAAGGGCACGGGCTCCGCCCGGGCCGGCAGTAAAAAATCGCCGACGCGGAAAGGCGGGGGAGTTACCTTCGGGCCAAGACCGCGGGACTACCGGCAGGCGATACCCAAAAAAATACGCCACCTGGCCTTGCGGTGCGTCCTTTCCTCTAAAGCGGGGGAGGGCGATTTGAAAATAATCGATGCCTTTGGTTTCAAGGAGGCTAAGACCAAGAAAATGATAGAAACACTGGCGGCGCTGGGGATTGATTCCTCCGCCCTCATCGTGACACAAAAGTCAGAGGGAAACGTCATCCTGTCATCGCGTAATATACCGAAAATCGCCACAACCCCGGCCAGCGTGCTAAATATTCTGGATATCCTGTCCCATAAAACGCTGCTGATGACTGAGAAAGCGGTACATAAGGCGGAAGAGCTGTGGGGCAACGGGGCGAAACAAGGGGGGAAAGATGCATCTGTTTGAGGTGCTGCGCCGGCCGCTGATTACGGAAAAGAACACGGCGCTGCAGGTTTTGAATAAATACGCCTTTGAAATTGCCCACGGCGCCAATAAGATGATGATAAAAGACGCCGTGGAAAAGGCGTTTAAAGTAAAGGTCACGGGAGTTAACGTGATCACCATGCAGGGTAAGACCAAGAGGATGGGGGGCCGCATCACGCGTTCCAGTCCCTGGAAAAAAGCGATTGTCACCCTGCAGACGGGCGATAAAATCGAGTACTTTGAAGGTGTTTAGGATGAAAGGGGAAGCCAGGTGGCTATAAAAGTATATAAACCAACCTCTCCAGGCCGACGGAACATGACCGGCTATACTTTCGATGAGATTACGAAGACCAAGCCGGAGAAGTCGCTGGTGGTGGCCAAGAAAAGTAAGGCCGGGCGTAATTTCCGCGGTAAAATCACCGTGCGCCACCGGGGAGGCGGGGCAAAGAGAAAACTGCGGATTATCGATTTCAAACGTAATAAATTCGATATTCCGGGCAAGGTCGCGGCCATAGAATACGACCCCAACCGAACGGCACGTATCGCCCTGATACACTACGTGGACGGGGAAAAACGCTACATCATCGCTCCGGTGGGTCTGAAGGTCGGCGACATGATATTATCCGGCAAAAACGCCGAAATTAAGCCGGGCAACTCCATGCCCATGAAAAATATGCCCACGGGCATCGAGATACACAACATCGAGGTACAGAAAGGCAGGGGCGGCCAGCTGGTACGCAGCGCCGGAGGCTCGGCACAACTGATGGTCAAGGAAGGCGAGTATGTCTTGCTGAAGCTGCCTTCAGGTGAAATCCGCCGCATCCTTAGCGACTGTATCGCTACCATCGGGCAGATAGGCAACATGGAGCACCAGACCATCAGTCTGGGCAAGGCCGGACGCAAGCGTCACATGGGGTGGCGGCCGACCGTAAGAGGTTCCGCCATGAGCCCGCGCGACCATCCCCACGGAGGGGGTGAGGGGCGCTCACCGGTGGGTCTGCCCGGCCCTAAGACGCCCTGGGGCAAACCGGCCCTCGGTTACAAGACACGCAAACCGAAGGCATCCGACAAAATGATAGTCAAGCGCAGAGGCAAATAGGCGCATAAAGAGGAAAAATGTCAAGATCAACTAAAAAAGGACCAGCAGTTAACGAAAAGCTGGCAAAAAAGGTGGACGCCGCGATACGTTCCGGCCAGAAGACCGTCATAAAAACGTGGGCCAGGAGTTCCACCATACTGCCGCAGATGGTAGGGCTTACCATCGGCGTGCATGACGGACGCAGGCACGTGCCTATCTATATCAATGAAAACATGGTAGGCCACAAGCTGGGCGAGTTCGCCCCGACCCGCATGTTCAGGGGACACGGGACTAGAGCGGATAGAGATTAAACCGGGATAAGGCATAAATTACATGGAAGTTAAAGCTACAGCGAAAGACACCGGATTGCCAGCCGGCAAGGTACGTCCGCTGGCGGACATGGTGCGGGGTAAAAGAATCGACGAGGCATTAAGCCTGCTCCAGTACACTCGTACGCCCAAGGCAAAATACCTCGCGAAGATAGTGAAATCAGCCGTGGCTAACGCGGAAAACAACTATCAACTCGACCCCGCCGACCTTAAAATAACGAAAATATACGTGGATGTCGCCCCGAGCTTACGACGCTACCGGCCGCGGTCGAGGGGAAGGGCAAATCCCATACGTAAACATTCCAGCCATATCACAGTGATAGTTGCGGAACAGGAGGGTTAATTGGGACATAAAGTTCACCCAGTAGGGTTCAGAATCGGAGTCATCAGAGACTGGAAGTCCAAGTGGTACAGCGAGACTCATTACGCCGAGTTCGTCCATGAGGACAATAGACTCCGGAAAACAATCATGTCCAAGTATCCCGACGCCGCTATTTCACTGATAGAAATCGACCGGCAGGCCAAGGACATTACTATCACCCTGTACACCGCCCGACCCGGCATTGTTATCGGGAGGGGCGGCCAGCGCGTCGATGAGATGAGGCAGTTCCTAGAAGGGCTTATCGGGAAGAAGATACGCCTGAACATACAGGAGATACGCCAGCCGGAACTGGACGCCTACCTGGTGGCAAAATCGGTGGCGGAACAGATAGAGCGCCGGGTAGCTTACCGGCGTGCCATGAAACAGGCTATCTTCCGCACTATGCAGTCGGGCGCCAAAGGCATAAAAATTAGCGCCGCCGGCAGGCTGGCAAATGCGGAAATCGCCCGCCGCCAGACACTGCACGAGGGGCAGGTGCCTCTCCATACGCTGCGGGCCGATGTCGATTACGGTTTTACCGAGGCGCGTACCACGCTGGGGCGCATCGGGGTGAAAGTCTGGATATACAAGGGGCAGATACTGCCCGAATTGAAGATAGCCGAAGCCGAAGAAAAACCTGCCGAAGAAGAGGCTGAGATGGCCGAAGCCGCGGCAATAGAGGAAAAACCGGCTAGAGTCGAAGCAAAACCGGCGGAAGCAGCGGAGAAAGAAGCCGCTGTAGCTGAAGAAAAGCCGGTGGAAGAGGTCGCTGCCGCAGAGACAAAAGAAAAACCTGTAAAAGCGGCTAAAGCGGCCCCTGCCAAAGCAGAGGCAAAGCCGGCTAAAGAGGTCGCTGCCGCAGAGGTAAAAGAAAAACCTGTAAAACCGGCCAAAGCAGCCCCTGCCAAAGCAGAGGCAAAGCCGGCTAAACCAAAAGCTAAAAAAACCGCCAAAAAAGCGGAGACGAAGGAACCGGCAGCTAAAGTAACCAAGGCGAAAGCGACCAAGACAAAGTCTGCGGAGACTAAAGCACAAAAGCCAAAAGCAAAAGCTAAGGCAGAAAAAACAGAAAAGGAAAAAGCGCCAGCCAAGAAACCGCAGAAGGAAGCAGCTGCCGCAAAAACAAAGAAGGAAACATCCAAGAAAACCAAGACTGTAGCCAAGAGTAAGAGAGAGGCAAAGGATGCAGCAGCCTAAACGAGTTAAATACCGCAAGTCTCAAAGGGGCAGTCGTACCGGGATAGCCAGTTCCGGCAATTCCGTAAGCTTCGGGGAATACGGGCTGCAGGCGCTGGAATCGGCATGGTTGACCAGCGCACAGATAGAGGCGGCGCGGCGCGCCATCACGCGACATATCCGCCGCGGCGGCAAGGTATGGATACGCATTTTCCCGGATAAACCGGCCACTAAAAAACCGGCGGAAACACGCATGGGCAGCGGCAAGGGACTGCCCGACCACTGGGTAGCCGTCGTTAAGACCGGCCGGGTTATGTTTGAAATGTCCGGGGTGGGGGAAAAGGTGGCCAAAGACGCCATACGGCTGGCCGCGCATAAACTGCCGCTGAAAAGTCGTTTTATTCAAAGAGAAACTTATGCAACGCAAAGCAGCGGAGAGGCGAAGTAAGGAGTTAAAGTGCCAGACCTGAAAGAATACAGAAATATGACTACTGCAGAACTGAACAAAGAGCTGGAAGAATCGCACCAGGAGCTGTTTAACCTCCGCCTTCGCGTCTCCACCAAGCAGCTGGCCAACCACCGCGAGGTGAGGAGGGTAAGGAGAAAGATTGCCCGCCTGAAAACGCTTTTATCGGAAAAAGAGCTGGGAATCAGATAGGATAAATATTATGGAAACAAAACGTAAAATCAGGTTCGGCAAGGTTGTAGGCGATACGATGGATAAAACGGTCATCGTCGCCGTCGATACAACCAAGCGCCACCCGCTTTATAAGAAGACCATCCGGAGGGTCGTGAAATACTATGCTCACGATGAAAAGAACGAGTGTAAAGTCGGCGATACGGTGAAACTCGAAGAGACCCGCCCTACCTCCAAGCTTAAGAGATGGCGTGTGGCAGAAATAACGGTCAAGGGGAAAGTTGCCGAGATTAAACCGGAAGAAATTACTAGCTAGGATTTTGGTGAAACAGACATGATTCAGATGAACAGCAGGCTAAAGGTCGCGGATAATTCCGGAGCGCGGGAGATTATGTGTATCAACATCCTGGGCGGCAGCCGCAGGAGATATGCCTATCTCGGTGACACGATTGTCGCCACGGTAAAAAAGGCGATACCCAACGCGGTGACGAGGAAAGGCGATGTGGTGCGGGCGGTGGTAGTACGCACTGCTCATCCCTACCGCAGGATTGACGGCTCGTATATTAAATTCGATGAAAACGCGGCCGTTATCCTTAGCGATAAAAATAATCCCAAGGGCACCCGCATTTTCGGGCCGGTGGCCAGAGAGCTAAGGGAGAAGCAGTACACCAAGATAGTATCGCTGGCGCCGGAGGTATTATAAAAGCAGAGGCAATTATGAACATACACAAAGATGATAACGTGCTGGTTATCGCGGGGAAGGATAAAGGTAAAAAGGGGAAAGTACGCTTTGCCTATCCTCGTAAACAGCAGGTGATTATCGAAGGCATAAACTTTATTAAAAAGCACTCTAAAGCCAGAGGAGCCGTTAAGCAGGCAGGCATTATCGACCTGGAAGCGCCACTGGATGTTTCCAACGTGATGTTTGTCTGCGGCAAGTGCAACAAACCGGTACGCGTCGGCATGCAGAAGCTGGAGGACGGCCGCAGCGTAAGATACTGCCGTTCCTGCGGCGAGGTGATTGATTAAATGGCCAGACTGAAAGAAAAATACCGCGAAGAAGTGATACCCCGCATGATGGAAATCTGCGGCTATAAGAACATCATGCAGGTGCCATCCGTGGAGAAAATAGTGGTCAATATCGGCCTGGGTGAAGCCATTGCCAACGCCAAGGCGCTGGAGTCGGCGGAGGCCGACCTGATGGCGATTACCGGCCAGCATGTGTTGACTACGCGCTCCAAGAAGGCCATCGCCAACTTCCGGTTAAGAACGGGAATGCCTATCGGGCTAAAGACGACGCTACGGGGCAAGCGCATGTGGTTCTTCCTTGACAAGCTGGTAAATGCGGTGCTGCCCCGCATGCATGAATTCCAGGGTGTTTCGCCGGACTCTTTCGACGGGCGCGGCAATTTTACGCTGGGACTTAAGGAGCAAATCCTGTTCCCTGAAATAGAATATGACAAAGTCGATAAAATACGCGGCATGGAAATATCAATTATTACTACAGCCAAGACCGACGAGGATGGAAGGCACCTGCTCGAACTACTCGGCATGCCTTTCGCCAAGGATGGAGAGAGTTAACCATGGCTAAAAAATCGATGGTTATGAAAGCACAAAAAACCGCAAAATACAAGGTGCGTCAGTACAACCGATGCAGTATATGCGGTCGGCCCCGCGCCTATATACGTAAATTCGGCATCTGCCGGATATGCTTTCGGTACCTGGCCCTAGAGGCGCAACTTCCCGGAGTAAGAAAATCCAGCTGGTAAGCTGAAGTAACAATTAGGGTAGGTGTTACAGTGACAGACCCAATCGCTGATATGTTAACCAGAATACGAAATGCCATCATGGTAAGGCATGATAGTGTACAGGTACCTGCCTCCAAGATGAAGCTATCTATTGCCAAAATCCTTAAAGAAGAAGGATTTATTTCCGAATACGAGGTGGTGAAAGGGAAACCGCACCGGATGATAAAAGTACAGCTGCGGTACATGGAGAACAACAAACCGGCTATTTCCGGTCTCAAGAGAATGAGTAAGCCAGGACTGCGCATGTACGTGCACAAGAGAGAAATACCCCGTGTGTACGGCGGCCTGGGCGTTGCCATTCTCTCGACGTCCAAAGGGCTCAAGACGGGACAGGAAGCCTGGCGACAGGGGGCCGGCGGGGAGTTGTTATGCTACGTATGGTAAACCGTTTCCGGAGTGATTTACATGTCTAGAGTAGGAAAAATACCGATACCGATACCGGAAGGGGTAACGGTGGATATATCCGGCAGGAATGTCACCGTGACAGGCCCCAAGGGTGAACTTAAGCGCTCCATACCCGCGGAAATGCGCGTGGCGATGGAGGGCGATAGACTGGTGGTGACCCGGCCCAGCGACAATAAGAAACATCGGGCTTACCACGGACTGACGAGAAGCCTCCTGGCTAACATGGTAGAGGGCGTGTCCAAGGGCTTTGAAAAGACGCTCGATATCGTGGGAGTGGGCTACCGTGTGGAAAAAAGCGGCGATAATCTCAAACTGCGGCTGGGGCTCTCCAGCCAGGCAGAAGTTAAACCAATGCCCGGTATCACGCTGGCGGTCGAGGGTACCACCAAGATAAAGGTAAGCGGGATAAACAAGGAAGACGTGGGGCAGATGGCAGCGGAAATCCGCGCCCTGCGTCCCCCGGACCATTATAAAGGTAAAGGCATAAGATACACGGGAGAAAGAGTACGTACAAAACCCGGCAAGGCCGGTAAGGTTGTTGGCAGGCAATAAAGATGACAGAATCTTATACCAGAGAAGCACGCATAAGAAGGCATAAAAGGGTCAGGCAGAAAGTAAGCGGGGATAGCAGTCAGCCGAGGCTTAGCGTTTTCCGCAGCCTGAATCATATCTATGCCCAGGTAATCGATGATACCAAGGGGCAGACACTGGTAGCCGCGTCCACACTTGACGCGGAAATAAAAAAAGAGACCAAGAAAAACAAGACCGGCCAGGCGGAACAGGTAGGCGTCTTGCTGGCAAAACGCTCCGTGGCGAAAAAAATAAGCCAGGTGGCTTTCGACCGCGGCGGATTTAAATACCAGGGGCGTGTTAAAGCCCTGGCAGAGGCAGCCCGTAAGGGCGGGCTCAAGTTCTAAGAGAGGATGCGGCAGTTCTGATGAAGCAACCGTTAAGTCGGATTGATGCAAGCGAACTAAATTTAAATGACAAGCTTATTAACGTGAACCGCGTTGCCAAGGTGATGAAGGGCGGCAAGCGTCTACGCTTCAGCGCGCTGGTGGTTACCGGCGACGGGGAAGGGCACGTGGGTATCGGCGTCGGTAAGGCTAACGAGGTGCCTTCCGCAATCAACAAAGGCGGAGCCAAGGCCAAAAAGAATTTGGTTAAAGTGCCTCTGGCCGGCAGCACCATACCCCATGAAATCACGGTAACATTCGGCGCCTCCAAGGTCATGTTAAAACCGGCCGTCCAAGGCACGGGGGTTATAGCCGGCGGCAGCGTGAGGGCAGTGCTGGAGGCCTGCGGCGTCAAGGATATTTTAACGAAATCGCTGGGCAATGCCAACCATATCAACGTGGCCCGGGCGACTATGCTGGCACTCACCAGTCTAAGGAACCCCAAAGAGGAAACGGCAAAACGCAAGGCGAGCGTCGTTAAAGAAGAGGCGGCGAGTGAGTAAATTACGCATCACCTGGATAAAAAGCGACATCGGCTACGAGGAAAGCCAGCGAAAGACCCTGCAGTCGCTGGGTTTTCACCGGCTGAACCAGAGCGTTGTCCTTAATGATTCAAACTCGGTGCGCGGCATGATTAATAAAGTGCGGCACCTGGTCAAAGTGGAGGAAGAGCTTGGTAAAACAAAATGATATCTCTCCGGCAGCCGGCTCCAGGCACGCCAGCAAGCGTGTAGGGCGCGGCGACGGCAGCGGACACGGGACATATTCCGGACGCGGCAGCAAAGGCCAGAAGGTACGGGCAGGTAACCGTAAATACCGTCCCGGCTTCGAGGGCGGCCAGCTGCCTTTAATCAAGCGCCTGCCCCGGAAACGCGGTTTTACGAACATCTTCCGGACGGAATACAGCATTGTGAGTATCCGCCAGCTTAATACATTCAAGTCCGGCAGCAAAGTCACGCCGGATAAACTTAAAGCGGCGGGAATGATAAAAACCCTAGCTAAACCAATAAAAATATTAGCGGATGGAGAAATCGACCATCCCGTTACGGTTCAAGCCAACAAATTTTCAGCTTCGGCCAAGGCCAAGATAGAGTCGGCTGGCGGCAAGGTCGAGGAGGTTGCCGATGCGGCAAAAGGCAAGTAGACCTCGACTGCTGCAGGCGATGATTGACGCCTTCAGCCTGCCCGACCTGCGGAAGCGGATATTGATTACCGTTGGGATACTGGTGATATTCCGCTTCGTTTCCCACGTACCGCTGCCGGGTCTTGAAGCCGATAAGCTCAAGGACCTCTTTGAGAGCAATGCCCTGCTGGGCATGCTGGACCTTTTCAGCGGCGGCGCTATGAAGCAGTTCAGCGTAGCTTCGATGGGCGTTTATCCCTATATTACCGCATCAATCATTATGATTCTGCTGGTGCCGGTTATTCCCAAGCTACAGGCACTCTCGCAGGAAGGGGAAGCCGGCAAGAATAAAATTAATTTGATTACGCACTGGCTGACGGTACCGCTGGCCGGACTTTCAGGCTATGGACAACTGATAATATTGCAACGCAGTGAAGCAGTTGGGGCTACCGGCCCGCTGCTTACCGTTACTATCGTTATTTCACTGATTGCCGGCACGATGTTTCTGGTCTGGCTGGGCGAGCTTATTACCGAATACGGCATCGGTAACGGTATTTCTATTATAATTTTCGGCGGTATCGTCGCGGGGTACCCGAGCTTGATACAGGAAGGCTTCCTGGCCAAGGAAAATATCGTAGGCCTGTTCGTGTATATCGCTATCGTTCTGGTGACGGTCGTCCTGATTGTAATCTTCACCGAAGCGCACCGCCGTGTGCCGGTGCAGTACGCCCGCAGTGTTTTCCGGGGCGGACGCATGTACCGCCAGGCAGGAACGACACATATCCCGCTGCGGGTCAACTCCGCAGGCATGATACCGCTTATTTTTGCGATGTCGATAATGCTTTTCCCGGGCATCGTGGCGAGCTACTTCGTCCAGCCCGACATGCCGGGCTTTGCGGATACCATCGTAAGGTGGTTCAATCCTAATACCGATCTGCCGGTGGGTATTTTCTACTGGGGCCTTTATTTTGTTTTGGCGGTGGCTTTTACCTTCTTTTATACCATTATCACCTACCAGCAGCAGGACCTGCCCGGCACCCTGCAGAGACAGGGGGGCTTTATCCCGGGGATACGACCGGGTAAAAATACCGCCAGTTACATCAGCGCTGTAATCAACCGTATTACCTGGGCGGGGGCGCTCTTTTTGGCCTTTGTGGCAGTAATGCCGTTCCTGGCGCGCACGGTTACCAACGTGCAGCAAATCCAGCTATCCAGTCTGGGCATGCTTATCGTGGTGGGTGTAATTCTGGATACGATGAAACAGCTAGAAGCCCAGCTGGTCATGCGGCGCTATGAAGGCTTTATTAAATAGGAGTAAAATTGTATATTATTCTGCTGGGAGCCCCGGGGGCGGGTAAAGGCACCCAGGCTGTCATGCTGGCGGAGAAAGAGAAACTGGTACAGGTGGCCTCCGGCGACCTTTTCCGCAAGGCGCTCCAGCAGGAGACGGAGCTTGGCATAAGAGCCAAAGCCTATATGGAGAAGGGACAGCTGGTCCCTGACGAAATAACAATACAGATGGTGCTGGAGAGGCTGGCCGAGCCGGACTGTAAAAACGGGGCGATACTGGATGGCTTCCCCAGGAATTTAGAGCAGGCAAAGGCGCTGGATAAAGCCATGGAGCAGAAATCCAGGGCTATAGATAAAGTAATATATATTAAAGTATCAGAAGGAGAGCTAATAAAGAGGCTGGGTGGACGCTGGATTTGCCGTAAATGCCAAGCGCCCTACCACGAGGTCGATTCGCCGCCCAAGGTGGCGGGCAAGTGCGACCGATGCGGCGGGGAACTTTACCAGCGCGCTGACGATAACCCGACCACGGTGAAAAATCGACTGAAAGTGTATTTTGAAGAAACCTCGCCTCTGATAGAATATTACAGGGAGGCGGGTAAACTGCTGGAAATTAACGGCGAGGGCAGCGTGTCCGAGATTAGACAGAGGATTTTAGCTGCTTTACACTAGAAAGATGTTAATTAATGGGTATTGTAATTAAGTCAGAAAAGGAGATTGAAATCATGCGGCAGTCCGGCCAGATTGTCGCCGATATATTGAAGATTTTATCGGAAATAATAAAACCCGGTATGAAAACAAAGGAAATGGATATAATAGCCGATAACGAATTAAAAAAACGGAGCGCCGAATCCTCCTTCAGGGGATACCGGGGTTATCCGGCCACTATCTGTGCATCGGTAAACGACGAGATAGTGCACGGGATACCCGGCGACAGGGTATTGAAAGAGGGCGATATCATTTCCCTCGATTTCGGGGCGATATATCAGGGTTTTCACGGTGACGCTGCGGTAACCGTTCCCGTAGGCAAGGTAAGTGACAAGACGATGCGTCTTATCGAAGCCACCAAGGGCACCCTGAAGAGCGGCATTGCTGCCGCCCGCGCCGGCGTGAACCTGGGCGATGTTTCGGCGGCTATCGAGGAATATGCCAAGTCGAAAGGCTACTCGCTGGTGCGCGAATATACGGGGCACGGGATAGGCAGGAAAATGCACGAAGACCCGCAGATTCCCAATACCACCGAGCCACCTTACGGACTGCAGCCGGGGACAGGCCCGGTGCTGAAGAAAGGTATGACGATAGCCCTGGAACCCATGCTAACTATCGGCGACTGGCGTACCCGCGTGGCTGAAGACAACTGGACGGTGCTAACGGCCGACGGCAGTCTTTCAGCGCATTTTGAGCATACAATCGTTATCAATGATACTGAACCGGAGGTGTTGACCGGGGGATGGTGGTATGACTAAGAAAGAGGCCATAGAGGTCGAGGGCACGGTTATCGAGGCTCTGCCCAATGCCATGTTCCGCGTGGAGCTACCGAATAAGCACGAGGTGCTGGCCCATATATCGGGGAAGATAAGGATGCACTACATCAGGGTGCTTCCCGGCGATAAGGTGTTGATTGAGCTCTCGCCTTACGACTTGAAACGTGGTAGAATCACCTATCGGCTCAAATAATAAAAGGGTTAAAAATGAAAGTTAAAGCTTCAGTAAAAGTTAGATGTGAAAAATGCAAGGTCGTGAAACGGCGCGGGGTAGTCAGAATTATCTGCGAAAACCCCAAGCACAAGCAGAGGCAGGGTTAGCAAGGAGGGTATAAATGCCACGTGTCGCGGGAGTAGATATACCGGTTAATAAGCAGGCCTGGGTATCGCTTCAGTATATATACGGCATCGGTCGTAATAACAGCTATAAAATACTGGAGCAGGCGGGAATTGCCCCGGATACCGAGGTAAAAGACCTCACCGAGGCTGAAGTCAATAAACTGCGTGAAATCATCGATAAGAAGTACCAGGTTGAGGGTGAGTTAAGAAAAGAGATAACCTTTAATGTTAAGCGACTCACGGAAATCGGGAGCTACCGCGGTCTAAGGCACCGTCACGGTCTGCCGGTCAGAGGCCAGCGGACGCGTACGAACGCCCGCACCAAGCGCGGCCAGCGCAAGACTGTGGCCGGTCGCGGCCAGAAGCGCGGCGCTACCAAGAAATAGTTATTATTAAGGGAACAAGGAGGACAGGGTGCCACAAAAGAGAAAACCTAAAGCCAGAAGGCGGGAACGCAAGGCAGTCCCTACCGGCAAGGCTTATATAAAATCGAGTTTTAACAATACTCTCGTGACTTTAACCGACCCGCAGGGGAACGCGCTGGCCTGGGGAAGCTCCGGCACGGCGGGGTTCAAGGGCTCGCGCAAGGGCACACCGTATGCCGCCCAGATGGCGGCCCGCGACGCGGCTCGCAAGGCAATGGTGCACGGCCTGCGCCAGGTCGAAGTGCTGGTTAACGGACCGGGTAGCGGGCGCGAGGCGGCCATACGCTCCCTGCAGAGTTCGGGGCTTTATATTACCGGAATCAGGGATGCTACACCTATACCACATGCTGGGTGCCGTCCTCCGAAGCGGAGAAGGGTCTAAAAGGGGAAAATTATGGCAAGATATACAGACGCAGTATGCCGTTTATGTCGGCGGAACGGCGAGAAGCTCTTCCTGAAAGGGGCGAGGTGCTTTACGCCTAAATGCGCCATCGATAAACGACCGAAGCCGCCGGGACAGGTCACTACGCGAAGGCGCCGCCGGTTCTCCGACCGCGCGCTGCAGCTGCGTGAAAAGCAGAAGGCGCGCTTTACCTACGGCATGATGGAGCGTCAGTTTAAGAAAACCTTCCAGATGGCCGAAAAACAGGCCGGCATCACCGGCGATAATCTGCTGGTGCTGCTGGAAAGGCGTCTGGACAACGTGGTGTACAGGCTCGGTTTTGCCGATTCACGCTCGCAGGCCCGCCAGCTTGTGATGCACGGGCATATAACGCTGAATGGCAGAAAAGTCGATATACCGTCCACATTCGTAAAAGAGGGCGATACCATCGGCTGGCGTGAAGGCAGCAAGAAGACGGAGTATTATAAAACCCTGGTGGAAACAATCGAAGCTAAGGAAGTTTTAAGCTGGTTGAGCCTGGACAAGCAGAACATGGTCGGGCAGGTGGTAACCTTACCCACCCCCGAACAGGTCGATGCCAAGTTCGACGGCAAGGCAGTTATCGAGTACTATTCGCGGTAGTGTAACACAAAGGAGGTAATTCATTGGCTGGACTATTAGTCCCAAAAATTGAATGTACCGAACAATCAGAAAATTACGGGCAGTTCGTCGCCGAACCGCTGGAGAAGGGTTTTGGCGTCACCCTGGGTAATTCCATGCGCCGCGTATTACTCGGTTATCTCCCCGGGGCAGCCATTACCCAAGTAAGAATCGAGGGCGTACAGCACGAGTTTACGGTTATTCCTAACGCCAAAGAAGATGTCATAGAATTTCTCCTCAACGTAAAAGAAATCAGGCTCAAGCCTTTGTCCGACCACGGCAGTACGCTGACACTGGAAAAAGAAGGCGAAGGGCGAATTTGTGCCTCCGATATCAAACCATCGACCGATTTTGAAATCGCCAACCCGGATCTGTGCCTGATAACTCTTAATAGTGAAAAAACCAAGCTCTATGTCGAGATGGACGTCGAGCTGGGTTCGGGGTTTCGGGCAGCCGAATCTACCGATAATATGCCGGTAGGCACAATCCCTGTCGACGCTCTTTTTACCCCCATTAAAAAAGTAAATTATAACGTGGAACCGACCCATCTCGGGCGGGAGACCAGTCGAGAGCGGCTGGTCATCGATGTCTGGACAGATGGAACCATGGAGCCGGTGGACGCCATCAGCCAGGCCTCCGAGATTTTGATTGAGCAGCTTACGCCCTTCTATGAATACGTAAAGATATCTCAAATGAAGGAGGAGGAGCGGGCAATCCGCATGGCCATCCCCGACGAGAAATATAACATGCCCGTGGAGCAGCTGGATCTCTCCGTACGTACGATGAACTGCTTGAGACGCAGCAACATCACCACGGTCGGTGAGCTTATCGCCAAGGGGCCCA
>CAZRQP010000018.1:0-20348 GCA_964602315.1 uncultured Dehalococcoidaceae bacterium | reverse complement strand
TATGAGTTTACCGACCTTCTTTTCTTTGTTAATATCCAGTTTAATGAACTCATATTCACCCGGTCTGTAGGAATAAAAGCCCTCACCCGTTTTCCTCCCCAGTTTATTCTGTTTCACCAGCTTTGTTAAAATCGATGATGCCTTATACCTGTCTTCTTTTTTGTATTTATCATAAAGTCGGTTTAACTCATTGACAATTTTATCCAGACCGACGCTGTCCGCCATTCGGAGGATACCCCTTGGGTAATTAAGCCCGAGGAGTACAGCTGTATCTATCTCCTCTTTTGTAGTAGCGTCCATTTCAATCAGCTTGGCGCCTTCGTTGACCGCCGTTGCCAGCACCCTTATCGGGTCGAAGTCAGCTCCTGCATTCATCGATATTTCAACAGCCTTACCGCCCGACCAGTCATAATACCCTTTACCCGTTTTCTTACCGTAGTTCTTAGCTTTAAACAGCTTGGTCAGTATCGGGGCAGGGCCGTAGCTTTTACCCATCGTCTCTCCGAAATACTCCATAACGTGGAACTGCGTATCGATGGAGCCACCGCCGAGAGCATCCTGTAGCTCCAGCATTCCCATCGGCAGGCCCAGTTTATACTTAATCGCCGAGTCCACCTCAAAGGCACTCTTGGCTTCGCCCTGCGCCACCGCCCAGTCGGCTTCATTGGACATGTTGCAGAATATCCGGTTGGCCACAAAGCCCGGCACATCCTTTACATGAACCACGGCCCGTCCCATCTTAATCGCCACTTCTTCAGCTATTTTGATGGCTTCCTGGCTCGTTTTCTCGCCCTTGACTATTTCCAGCAGCGGCATTCGGCTCGGCGGATTGAAATAATGCGTGCCGACCACCAGTTCGGGTTGCTTGGCAGCAGTGGACATCTCGGCAATACTTAGCGAGGAAGTATTGGTAGCAAAGACGGTGTCCGGAGGACATAGAGCCGTCACCTCTTTAAGAACGCTCTTCTTCAAGTCCATGATTTCCGGCACGGCCTCGATAATAAAATCAGCATCTTTCATTGCTTCTTTTAGGTCGACGAGAAATGTAAGCTTGCTCATGTACTCTTTTTTAGCCTGCTCGGTCATTCTGCCGCGGCTGATTCGCTTATCATACATGGCAGTGATAGTCTGGCGGCCTTTTTCCAGGAACCGCTCCTCGATATCCCGTATTTTAACGTTATACCCAGCCTCCCCGGCCAGGGCGGCTATCTGCGCTCCCATCGCTCCCGCGCCGATTACAACGACGTTCTTAATCTTTCTCATGGCAACAGCCCCTTTCCGTCCTTGATATTCCGGATGTATTCAATTTTCTATTTTACCGGCTCGAAAGCATAAAATACTCTATCACTGACTTTGGTCTCTTTTTTAACCTCAAACGGATGAGAGGGAACACTGAAAGTAACGAATTTTACCTCATCGCCTTCCTTAAGCTCACCTTCCTTACAATGAATAATCCTCCCCAGCAGGTGCTTTAGAGGTCCCTTATCGCCAAAGGTAAGCCAGGCTAGTATAAGCGGCGATTCAAAGCCGAGAGGGGCACCTGCCTGGGTCTCGGTTAAGGTCACTACCTTAGCCCTTTTGGGCAATTCCACCCACTCCAGCTCATCCGACCAGCACTTAGGACAGATGACCTGTGGCGGAAACATGATATATCCGCACTTTTTACACTTTGTGGTGGTGAATTTACCTGCCCTCAAATTATCGTAAAAGGGGTAAATCCGGTTAAACTCCGGCGCTTCGAAAGGCCAGATATCCATTTCTCCTATATACTGCCCGTCCAGGGCCGGCGTTCCTACTATTTCAGCTTTCTGTAAATCAGCCATTTTTTATCTCCTTATGTAAAACTATTGTATTTTTCTTATTTAACCGGCTCTTTGCCGTATATGACAACGGTATGCTGGGCACAAGTGCCACTAAGATTGTGCGTAAGGCCAAAGGCAGCGTCCTTTACTTGGTGAATTGCCCTGCCCTGAAGTTGCTTGCATACTTCTATCGCCTGGCGAGCACCGGAGGCTCCGAAGGGATGCCCATAAACCAGCAGTCCACCATCGGTATTGGTAGGGGTAGTGCCGTTAAGTCCTATTTCTCCGGAAGCAACGAAAGCACCACCTTCGCCTTTCTTACAGAAACCAAGCTCCTCCAACTCGATAATTTCAGAAATGGTGAAGCAATCATGCGTTTCGGCGATGTCAATATCTTTAGGAGTTAGCTTGGCGTTTTTAAAAGCCACCTCACCCGCCTTTTTTAGGTGCGGCCACTCGGCAAGCGTATCGCCAGGCCAACCGGCGGACATACTGTGGGTGGCATGCTGTCCCGTGCCGCGCAGGTATACCAGCGGACGGTCGCTCATTGCTTTAGCACGTTCTTCCGAGGCTATAACAACGGCTGAAGCGCCATCCGAGAGCGGGCAGCAGTCGTAAAGCCCGAAGGGGTCAGCAATTATCCTGGCTTCCAGGGCTTGCTGCATTGTCAACGTCCTACCGGCGAAATGCCCGTTAACATGACCTTCACCATGGCCATAATTAGTCACAGAAACGTGCGCCATCTGTTCCTTGGTTGTTCCATACCTCTTCATGTGCATTTTAGCGATCATAGCAAAAAACGGCGGTGGCACACCAAGTCCCATGGCCGAATCCCAGTCATGGTCATTAACAGCCAACTGAGTATAATTTGTCTCCCAGCGCTGGGGCATGTATACTTTTTCACCACCAGTAACTAGAATTACGTCGGCGATGCCACTTTCAATAAGCCCCTTGGCTACGATAATTGCCGAGTTGGAGCCAGCACAAAGTGTGTCCACCCTAATACAAATCGAGGTTGGGCTTAACCCTAATCTTTGTACAACAAGCGGAGCGGTATTAAGTGCCGAAGAATGTCTACCAGCCATGGTTGTGGCGACAATAAATCCGTCGATATCCGCTGGCTTCAACTCTGGTAGGTCATCAGCACAAGCCCTCATCGCTTCCTGTATCATGTCAAGCAGATGAGCCTGTCTGACGCCGAATTTGCTTGTTCCCCCGCCGACGATTACAGCGTTCCTTGTCTGTGCCATATTAATCTCCTTTTCCCCCATTATTGATTCTATTATTTATAAGTGTGGAGAGAATTCAGATTGAACGAACAGCCACCCCCTATTCCACATCCTCACATATTAATCATAGCAGAAAACACGGCTAGCGGTAAAGTATTCAGACGTAAGAATACTATTATGTGTTTTGAATCCCGATTTATAATTTCGTGATTTGACACTCGCTTTAAAAAATAGCTAATATGAAATGGCCGTTGTTTTTCAGAAAGGAGATTGCGCATGGCTAAAAGCAAAGAAAATAAAGTACTTTCCACCCTTTGGTCGGCCGGATGCGGTTCTCACGGTGGCTGCGGCTGTGAGATATACGTTAAGGACGGCAAAGTTACCAGGGTTGAGGGAAATAAAAATCACCCTTTCAACCAAGGCCGACTCTGCGCTAAGGGCCTGGCGATATCGCAATATATTTACCACCCCGACCGCGTTCTTTACCCTCTTAAGCGTATCGGCGAGAGGGGCGAAGGCAAGTGGCAGCGTATCACCTGGGATGAAGCATATGACACTATAGAGAAGAAGCTGAAGGATATACGCGCCAAGCACGGCGCTGAATCCGTCATCTTCTGCCAGGGCACCGGCCGCGATATCGGCGGCCCGATTACTTTTCTAATGTATGCTTACGGCAGCCCCAACTGGGTACAGGTCGGCCTTGCCGGCCACGCCTGTTATACGCCGCGATTAGGCGCCATGTTCGCCACGCAGGGACAGTATAGTGTCGCCGACTGCTCCCAGTTCCTTGAAAAGCGTTACGACTCCCCGGAATGGACACCGCCAAAGTACATTATCCTCTGGGCACAATACCCGGCAGCGGGGTGTCACGACGGTTTCTACGGCCACTGGATTATAGACTGTATGAAGAGAGGTTCTAAGTTAATCACCATCGACCCGCGTTCCACCTGGTTCACCACCCGCTCGGAGGTCCATCTCCAGAACCGCCCCGGCACAGACGGCGCTATCGCCATGGGAATGCTTAATGTCATTATCAACGAGGGCATTTACGATAAAGCGTTTGTAGAGAAATGGTGCTACGGCTTTGATGAGTTAAAAGAGCGTGTACAGGAATACACGCCGGAGAAAGCGGAAAAAATATCCTGGGTGCCTGCCGACCTTATAAGGAAAGCTGCCCGACTCTATGCCAAGAACAAGCCCTCGGCTATCCATTGGGGTGAGCCGGTGGATGCTATGCCGGCCGGTAGTACCGTCGCCCAAGCTATTAATCAACTCTGGGCTATTACCGGTAACATCGATAATCCCGGTGGTAACGTCATTGCCCGTAATTCACACGGCGTGACCACCTATCCCTTCAGCTCCGCCGAGCTTACCAAGCTCTATGGCGCTGACCTGGTTAAGAAACTTAACGAAAAGCGTATTGGCGCCAACGATTACCCTATGATTAAGAACTTCCGCGGCTGGGTCCAGCCCGATGTCCTGATAAACCAGTTGGAGACCGGCAAGCCTTATCCCGTGAAAGCCGCCTGGATACAGACGTCCAATATTATCGGCGGACAAGCCGCTGACCCAAGGCGGCATTATAACGCCATGAAGAAGCTTGACTTTGTAGTCTACGTCGACCTCTTCCAGAACCCTACGTCGATGGCACTGGCGGACATCTTCCTCCCCGCCGCTACGATATGTGAAAAGGAGAGCTTCCGCTCCTGGTGGCAGCCCCTCGGTGTGAGTGTAAAGGCTGTGGACGGCGTCGGCGAAGCCAAATCCGACTGGGATATCAATCTGGATCTGGCCAAGAGACTGGCTACTACCCCTATAAAATATAATACCGTCAGAGAACTCATCGATGACCGACTGAAGGACGGTAATACCAACTTCGAGAAACTCAAGGCTAAAGGATGCTGGGAGTACCCGCCGGAAGGCCATAACACTCGCCCCTATTACCGATATGAAAGAGGTCTACTTCGTAGTGACGGAAAACCTGGCTTCGAGACCCCTACCGGCAAGATTGAATTATATTCCAAGAAATATGAGGAATGGGGACTCGACCCCCTCCCGTATTATGAGGAACCTAAGGAAAGTCACGTTGCCACCCCCGACTTAGCCAAGAAATATCCCCTTATCCTTACCACGGGGCGCCGCTCACCAGTCTTTTTCCACTCTGAGCACCGCATGATACCCTGGCTGCGCGAGCTCGACCCTTACCCGATGTGTGAAATCAACGACAAGACCGCCGCAGAACTGGGTATTGATAACGGCGATTGGGTCTATATTGAAAATTCGCACGGCAAGGTAAAAATGAAGGCTCAAGTCACCCCCACCGCCCATCCATTGGTAGTTACCGCACCCCACGGCTGGTGGCTGCCGGAAACCGACGGCAAAGAACCCAATCTCTTCAGCACCTGGGAATACAATATCAACAACCTTACCTCGATGGGCAACCAGGCCAAGTCCGGCTTCGGGGGGACGGATTACCGCTCCAGTCTCTGCCGCGTCACAAAAATTAAAGGTGGAAAGGAGTAGCCATGGCAAGAAACGGGTTACTTATACAATACGATTGGTGCACCGGCTGCCATTCCTGCGAGGTCGCCTGCAAGCAGGAACATAATTTCTCCAAGGGCATGGTTGGTATCAAGGTGGATGAAGTAGTTTCTACCGGCCCGGACAAGGTATATGTGGACTACATGCCCTATACTACGAGGTTCTGCGACCTCTGTGCCGACAGGACCAAAGCCGGCGACGAACAGCCTGCCTGCGTCAAGCATTGCCAGGCTGCCTGCATAACCTACGGACCGATTACCGAACTCGCGAAATTAATGGAAAAACAACCCCGTTCCTCCCTCTTCGTCCCTAAGTAATCAATGATTATTCAGTAATTAAAGAGCGAAGCGATAAATAATACTCCGTGTCGCTTCGCTCCTGTTTTTATTTCCAACCTGATTATTTTCTTTTATCCGAAAGGATTTGCCGCCGGGCTTTTATACCCCGCGAGCAGTCCCCGGGGAGCCTGCTGTATAAGCTCCTCCATCGTCCATGGTTTATCGTCGTATTTAGTCAGGTTGTTAGAATGTATAGACTCGGAGTACATGCTTATCGTGTTGCCGCCCAGAGTGAAGATAGACCCGCTTACTTGCGCCGCCGCATCCGAAGCCAGATAGCATACGAATGGAGCCACATATTCTGGTCCGGGCGTAATTTTCATCATGTCTCCGCCGAAATCCATATTATCGAAAACGAAAGGCATATCTTCTTTAGACACGGTCAGTGGATAAGTATCCAGCTCGTAAGCCGCCCTGGTCTTGGCAAACGGCGAGAAGCAATTGCAGGTGATGCCGTACTTGTGCATCTCTATAGCTGCGGCTTTCGTTAGTCCTACTACACCTGCGTTGGCGGCGCAGTATTCCGCATGTTTGATAACATCACCCTGCCAGGCCCTTGACGTGCAATTGATAATGCGTCCCCACTTCTGCTTAATCATATGCGGTATCGCGTGCCGCATGGTATTGAAATACCCCTTGGGTTTGACCCTCGTTACCTTGTCCCACAGCTCCTCGGTCATTTTTTCGATGGGACTGAACCCAAATCCCCCGGCTACATTTACCAGGATATCTATCTTGCCGAAGCTCTTTATCGCTGTATTAATCAGTTTCTCGGCCGTGGGAAAGTCGGAGATATCCCCGAAAAATGCTACGGCTTCCCCGCCCATCTTATTAATCGCCTGCGCAGTTGTTTCCGCGTCGCCACTGATGGCGGCTGTCTCCTGCTCGAACCATTCCTTTTTCTTGTTGTCCAGCTTTTTCATCTGCGCATCGCTTATCATCTGCTTACCGGTCGACCCCGGCTTACGATTGTTGGTGACTACCTTAGCACCTTCCTTCGCCAGCCCAATGGCAATAGCACGCCCGATTCCCTGCCCCGAGCCCGTCACCACCGCCACTTTTCCCTTCAGCACATCACTCATTATTTATCCTTCCTTTCCTGATTTCCTTTTAATTGCTTTTTACTTCCCCATTTTTCCTTGATATTTTTCTATCTTCGTCTCCAGCGCCTTTTGCTGGATTGCCAGGGTAAGGTCGCTGCGCGTCTTTTCCAGTACCCCCCGTACCATATCGGTCGTACGCCTAAGTCCCCCGGTCAGGGCATCTGGGAAGTCCATCGTAACTAAAACACTATAAATATCATCCATGACCGAAAGAAGCTCTTCACCTCTTGAAAGGTCTCCTTTACGCATGGAGTCGAGCAGATACCTCCTGATTTCACCCACTGCCTCTCCCATCCCATTGAGATAGGCCGCCATCTCAACTCCTAATTCTTCAGGCCTGGGAATATTTTTACCCTTTACCAGCGCCAGTGTGATACTAGCCTCGGCCAGTTCTTTTTGCGCATCTCTCACGGTGCCGGTGTTCGCCAACTCCCGGTATCCTGCAACCGCTTTTTCCGCCCCGGCCAGAACTTTACGGGCAGACTCTACCTGCTTTTGCGCTTCATCGAACTCCTGGCGGTGTACCGCGCGTATAGCAGTGCTGCTGTACCGGATTGAATCGCGGCAGAGCGGCAGCATTTTTTCCCTAGCTTCATCTTTAGCCGCGAGTTCTTTTCTTATTTCTTCGGTTATAGCATCCAGATTATCCACCTTTAGCCCCCCCTGACTATATTTACCAGTTCCCTGGTAGCTTTTTCTACGTCATCTGCGCCCATGACGGCGCTGATTACCGCGGCGGCGTCTGCCCCAGCTTCCATTACTTCTTTAATATTCCCTTTGTTTATGCCTCCGATAGCTACTATCGGCAGGTCCACGAATTTCTTGATTTGCCCAATCCTATCCGGTCCAACCACCTCGGCGGACTCTTTTGTTGCTGTGGTGAACATGGCCCCTACACCCAGGTAGTCCGCCCCTTCTTTAAATACTTCCCTGGCCTCTTCTACTGTGCGCGCCGAGCAGCCTAGTATCATGTCTATGGGAATCAGTTTTTTAAGCTCGCCTGCCGGCATGTCTTCCTGACCTACGTGTAGGCCATCTGCTTTGACCGCCAGGGCAATCTCAAGGCTGTCGTTCACGATAAACAGCACACCCTTTTCCCGGCAAACTTCCTGTATATCCCTGACCATATCGAGAAATTCTCTATGGCTACATTCTTTACAGCGCAACTGAATTACACCCGCGCCGCCTTTTATCGCCTTTCGGGCAATATCGGACGGCTTACGCCCTTTCAGCCATGCCGCGTCGATTATCACATATATTCCCTTGAGGCTCTGCAGTTTATCTTTACGCGATACTCTGGAGACCAATTCCTTTTCTATGGTATAAAGCTCGAAGCGCGCTTTCCGGTAGCGCTCCGAGTCGAGATTAAGCGCCGGTATCTTAGCCATCTCTTCCAGGACTCGCAATGATTCCTGCGCCCGCTTGGCATTAGCAGCGATAATTCCCTGTGGTTCCCGTTTATTACTCTCGCCGGACACTTCCATGTCACTCCCAATATCTCCAGCCGCATCCCTTGATTTAACAAGCTGCTTATAGAGTCCTGTATCAGTTTCTACCGTTTGGTGTCTCATGTCCTTGAGATTTTGTGTTAAAACGGTGTCGTTCAAGGTCATGCGGGCAAATTCCTCAAGGACACGCAGTCCCTCACTAAGACGGTTAATGTTAGCGTCGATAATACGGAATTGGTCGCTGGAAAGCTCTTTCATGCTGCTATGCCTCGGTGGTTAATTTTATCACAGCTTGAACGACTATTGAAAATTATTATTCTTCTTCACCGACAGCGTTCTCGATGATTTCGATACGCGTTACACGGCAGCTCTTTTCCATCTCTATCGCAACAACATCGATACGCCAGTTTAGCGGCAGGTTCTCATGCTCCTGCCGGTAATATTGAGCGAGTGTCCTTAATTTCTCCATTTTCGCCGGCGTTATCGATTCCTCCGGACTTCCGAAACGTCGACTCTTTTTGGTTCTTACCTCGACGAACACTAGAGTATCTGACTGCCTGGCGACGATATCAATCTCGCCTTTAGGGCAGCGGTAGTTTTTTTCCAGGATTTGGTAGCCGTTTTCCCCGAGGAAGTCGCAGGCTATACGTTCGCCGAGCGCTCCGGTTTCGCTTCTTTTCATGGTCGAAATCCTGCCAGTTCGCTTACCGGACGGAACGAGCGACGATGTAGAGGGCAAGGCCCTTTTTCCCGCAGGCATTTTATATGATTTACTGTGCCGTAGCCTTTGTGTTCCGCAAAGCCATATCCGGGATAATCTCTGTCCATCTCTACCATCAAGCGGTCGCGCGTCACCTTGGCGATTATCGAGGCGCAGGCAATTGAAAAACAGAGACTATCCCCGAACTTGATGCCTTTTTGCGGTAACTTAATTTCCGTTAGTTTGAAGTAATCAATCAGCAGGAATTGCGGCGAGGGCTCAAGCTGCTCTATTGCCTTTTTCATAGCAAGTCTCGTGGCTTTAGCTATTCCAAAGGCATCAATATCCTCGCTTGAGGATGAGCCGATTCCTATAGCGACAGCCGTTTCTTTAATATAATCGTAGAGATATTCACGGACTTCCGGCAGCAGCTGTTTGCTATCCCTCACACCGCTCCTCCACCCCGATTTGAATTTTTCCGGCAGTATTACCGCCGCGGCTAACACAGGTCCCACTAAAGCCCCCCTCCCTACTTCATCCACTCCGGCGATATACCGGTAGCCCTGTTTTCTTAGCAGCCTTTCCTCGGCTAGCGACGGCTTCTGTCTTTTCACGGAAACCTGCCTTTTATTTTTTGACTAGTTTACTCACCCTCTCCCAGATAATCCCTGCTATGGCCTTTTTGCTCTTCGCGGCGTCTATTACCAGCCAGCGTTCTGGCTCGTCCCCAGCCAGTTCTAAAAAACCTTCCCTTACACGCTTATGAAAAGCCTGACTCTGCTTCTGGAAACGGTCAGGTTTAATTTTATTCTTTCGTTCCAGTCCTTTACCGACGTGCATATCCAGTAAGATAGTAAGGCCGGGTACCATACCCTGCATCGCAATGCTGTTAACCTTTTTCACATCCGGTAAATCCAGTCTGCGTCCGTAGCCCTGATATGCCGTGGTTGAATCTGAATACCTGTCGCAGATAATGTTAATCCCTTTTTCCAGATTTGGCCTGATCACTTCCGTGACCAGCTGCGCCCGGGAAACATTAAATAATAATAGTTCAGCCAGTGGTGATATCTTGATATCCTGCGACCATTTAAGCAGGCGGGTTACCCTTTTCCCCAAGGCCGTAACCCCCGGCTCATGAATCAAAATAACGGGGACAGCCATCTTTTTAAGTCGTTGGTAAAGCAGCCTTGCCTGCGTGCTCTTACCACAACCCTCACCACCCTCAAAGGTAATAAAATGAGACATCGGTCGATTTATCTCTCCTGCTCTTTGTATATCCTAACCCGCCGGTTGGGGTCGCGTCCCCTGCTTTGCGACTTAAGGTCGTTCCTCTGGGCAATCAGGTGCTGCAATCTCCTTATATATGCGCCCTGCGGACTAAGCTCAATAGGTTCGTTGCCTTCACTCACCTGTTCAACAGCCTCTTCAGCCTCCTCTACCGCCGACTGGACGTCTCTGGTTTTTCTCCTATCTCCCCCGGAATCCAGCGCCCCCAGGAATTGCCTTATCTGCGGTGGTGTGTTGCCGCGTAACACATAGACCGGGATATGCTCGTCCTCCGCGTCTCTTACTTTCTGTGGTCTACGTCGGTAGTAGTTTTTAGAGGTTACCAGCATTGTCGCATCCCGAAGTCTATCCACTACGTCAAGGTCGAGGTGCATATCATGACCTATCTGCAATACCCTCGATTTGTTCACACCAAAGAGAAACAGCTTGACTGCCTTAGTTTCCCTGGTCTTCTTTTTACCCTTTACGGCAACAGCTTTTTCCTCTTTCAGCTTTTCTATCTTCACTTCGCCATTTTCATCAAGCCAGCGAGTTTCCGTCCCAGGCGGAATGTCCCTTAAAAGCATATCGACCGCCTCGCCCACGTCCAGGTGAATGGCGACCCTGTCCCGTTCCTGTATTTCCACTACAATATCGAAGGTCGGGGGCGACTTTCTTTCAAGTATCGACTTTTGCGTGCCGCGCCTACGCGCCTCTTCGTCGCCCAGCGTTACCGATTGTATCCCCCCGATGAGGTCGGTCAGCGTTGGGTTTATCATCAGGTTTTCCAGCGTGTTGCCATGCGCCGTGCCGACCAGCTGCACGCCCCTTTCCGCTATTGTCCTGGCCGCCATAGCTTCCAGTTCAGTACCTATCTCATCAATGACAATGACTTCCGGCATGTGGTTTTCCACAGCCTCTATCATTACGGCGTGCTGTAATTTCGGCGTGGCCACCTGCATACGCCGCGCATGACCGATTGCCGGGTGCGGTATGTCCCCATCACCAGCTATCTCATTGGATGTATCGACGATAACGACCCTTTTACCGGCTTCGCCGTCCAGCACCCGCGCTACCTCACGCAGCATAGTGGTCTTGCCCACTCCCGGCCTCCCCAGCAGTAAAACGCTTTTCCCCGTTTTCACCAGGTCTTCTATTATCTTAATCGTACCAAAGACAGCCCTACCTACACGGCAGGTAAGTCCGACCACGTCGCCCCGCCGATTGCGTATCGCCGAGATACGGTGCAGCGTGCGCTCAATGCCAGCCCTGTTGTCCTCGCCGAATTTCCCGATACGCGTGACCACGTAATCGATGTCCGATTCGTCTATCTCCTTCTTATCGAGCACCACTTCACGTTCAGGGAAACGCGCCTCCGGTTCACGCCCTAAATCAAGCACTACCTCCAGCAACTCGCTGATGTCGCTTTGCTTTAACAAAGGTGTTTTTATATGGGTAGGAAAGATATCGAGAAGGGCATCCAGATCATCAGTTATTACCTTTTGCACATGCACCTCCCCGCTCTGCTAATTAAGTTTACCCGACGCCATCTTAAGGAAATACTCGTGAAACCGCAGGTCATCGGTCAATTCCGGATGAAATGCTGCTCCCAGCATTTTCCCCTGTCTCGCGGCCACCGGTGTATTATCATCCAGGCACGCCAGCACCTCTACATTTTCTGCATAGCTCTCTATAATCGGCGCGCGAATAAAAACTGCGGGGAAAGGTTTTTCCCCCAGTACCGGTATTTTTAACTGTGTCTCAAAGCTATCTACCTGCCGCCCGAAGGCATTGCGTTTTACCGTGATATCCATCAGACCGAGCGACTGCGTGGTATTGCCGGATATTTCCCTGGCCATGAGTATCATGCCGGCGCAAGTACCGAATACAGGCATCCCGTCTTTAGCTAAAGCAGCTATTTTATCCACCAGTTTATAGCTGGCCATCAAGCGACTGATGGTCGTGCTTTCTCCGCCGGGAAAAATCAGCCCGTCCAACCCCTTAAGTTCCCCAGGCAGGCGGACGGGCACAGCTTCAGTATCCAGTTTATTCAGCGTTTTGATATGCTCTATAAAGGCTCCCTGCGATGCAAGGACACCAATTTTCATACTACCATCCTCTTTTAGCGAGTAATTCCTCGTCAGGGATTTGTTTTACATCCAGTCCGGGCATGGCGTCGCCCAGCTTCTTGGACACCTCGGCGATAATGCCAGGGTCTTTATAATGCGTCGTTGCTTTAACTATCGCCTTCGCCCGAACCTCAGGGTTACTAGATTTAAATACGCCCGACCCCACGAAGACACCCTCCGCCCCAAGCTGCATCATAAGCGCTGCGTCCGCCGGCGTGGCTACACCACCCGCCGCAAAGTTGACCACTGGCAGCTTTCCGTTCTTGTGTACTTCCGCCACAATCTCGAACGGCGCTCCTAGTTCCTTAGCCGTTTTCATCAGCTCATCCTGCGGCATATTAACCAGCCTACGAATGCCGTCCATAACAGCCCGCATGTGCCGCACCGCCTCCACGATATTGCCGGTGCCCGCCTCACCTTTAGTCCGTATCATCGCAGCTCCTTCGCCGATGCGCCGCAATGCCTCCCCGAGGTCACGACATCCACAGACGAACGGTACCTTAAAATCATGTTTCCATACATGATTATTTTCATCGGCCGGAGTTAATACCTCCGACTCGTCGATATAATCAACCCCCATGGCCTCCAGCACCTGTGCCTCTACGAAGTGCCCTATCCGGCACTTAGCCATTACCGGTATGGTGACCGATTTCATGATATTCTCGATTACGGTAGGGTCCGCCATGCGGGCGACACCTCCGGCAGCGCGGATATCAGCCGGCACTCTTTCTAAAGCCATCACTGCACAAGCTCCCGCCTCCTCGGCGATTTTAGCATGCTCCGGAGTAACCACATCCATGATTACACCGCCCTTAAGCATCTGGGCCAGTCCTGTTTTAACTTTCCACGTCCCCTTTTCCATATCCGCCTCCTCTGACATGATTATTGATACTATAATTCTACTACTGTTGTTATTGCTGCGCAACAGAATCCTTTTTATATCAACGGTATTTTAATGCTTTGACTGTTTTTGCCCGATGTGTTAAAACTTAAAGGTCAGTGGAGATGTGATAGCATATGCAACCAGTTGATATTGTAATTTTTGTTGGTATAATCCTCGCTTTGATTGGCATTACCATTCTCCTCCATCGTAGCGAGACTAAAACAAAGAACAAGTGTAAAATTACCGCTTATAATTTGCTTGAAGAAAAAAATCCCGACCCTAATAAAATCAAGGATACCATTAAATTACTACGTCTCTACTCGGGCCGGTTCCGCCGGGACCAGGAGTTCATAGAGCTTATCAAAATGCTTCAAGATTTGTTAAATGAAACGGAAAAGTCCGACGCTTTGCCCAAGATGAAAGTCAGGGAATAATCGGCCTTTTCTCCGGCATTCCAGGCCGGCGGGGATAATTTTGTGGTGTCATCAGCAGTTTATCGATTATTATCAGCCAGCGGTCGTCGCTAAGTTCCTTTAATTCCACACGCTTTATTTCACGTAAGTCCCCACCCATGACTTTGATAGCTTTTTTAGATTTTCCAACCTCTTCTGCAATATCCCCTTTTTTCTGGGCAATACACCCCCCGCCAATTCTACAGAATGGCAACATTAGTTCTACCAGCACCGGTAAGGGCGCAACCGCCCGTGACAAAACAATATCAAATTTTTCACGATATCGCGCGTCATGGGCCGTTGTTTCCGACCTTTCCGCGATTATTTTCACGTTCTTCAGGTTCAATTTTGCCGTCAGGTGTTCCAGGAACCCTGCTTTTTTTACAGTGGATTCAATCAGGGTCAGTTCTATATCCTGGAAGACTATTTTCAGCGGTATGCCCGGCAGGCCAGCGCCGGTACCGATATCAGCAATTTTCAAGTTTTTCTTAATGTTCTTTATAGCCACCGCCACAGTTAACGAGTCCAGAAAATGCTTTATCTGTACCTCTTCGTAATTAGTAATACCAGTCAAGTTGATACGCTCATTCCAGTCGGTTAGTTTATGGTAATAGGTCTCGAATTGATCCAACTGGTGAGAGGTGAGGAAAATCCCCAGTTTCTCCGCAGCCTGTTTCAGCTTATCCATCGTTCCTATTTTACTACATTATCCCTAATATTCCATTTCATATATGCTTTCAAACGCTGTATTATAACCTACAGCTTATTTACATAAGCCGTTGCTCTTAAGTTAAATTTATGATATACTTCCTAGTGACTTGTATCTCCTGGTTCTTACGATTAATGTACTTTGGGAGGTTAACTAAATTGCCAGATTCTGCGAGCATCAAACAGCTCCTCGAGGCAGGAGCGCACTTCGGTCATCAGACGGGTCGTTGGCACCCGCGGATGAAAAACTACATCTTCACCAAGCGTAACGGCATCCATATAATAGACCTTGAAAAGACTGCTGTTATGCTGGATAAAGCCTGCGCTTTCATCCGTGACCTCGTCGCGGAGGGAGAAGCAATACTTTTCGTCGGCACCAAGAAGCAGGCGCAGGAATCCATTGAAGAAGAAGCCAAACGCTGCGGCATGTATTACGTGAACCAGCGTTGGTTAGGCGGGATGCTTACCAACTTTGCTACGATTCAGGCACGCGTCGATCAGCTGGTGAGGCTGGAAGACCAGAGCGCCAAGGGTGAACTAGGCAGGCTTGTAAAGAAAGAAGCCGGCAAAATCACCGAAAAAATCGACCACCTTAACAGGCAAATGGGCGGCTTCAAGGAAATGACACGCCTGCCGGGAGCTTTATTTATCGTCGACCCCACCAAGGAAAAGATAGCACTGGCGGAAGCCAAGCGCATGAGCATACCCGTGGTGGCGATTGTCGATACCAACTGCAACCCGGACGAAATCGACCATCCTGTACCTGCCAACGACGATGCTATTAGGGCTATCAAGCTTATCTGCAATAAGATAGCGGATGCGGTCCTCGAGGGTAAAGCCGGCATGGCTACCGCCGTGCCTACCGAAGTTATAGAAGGTAAGGCCGCTGCTGAAGCCGAAGGCGAAGTCACCGTTGATACATCCACATCGGAACCGCTCGTTTTTTCACCGGATGAAAACTAAGGAGGAATACTTGGAAGTCAGTACCGAAATGATTAAAAACCTCCGGGAGAAATCAGGCGCCGGTATTATGGACTGCCGCGGCGTCCTGGTCAGCTGCGGGGGAGACATGGAAAAATCCCTGGAATTACTCAAGGAAAAAGGACTGCTTAAAGCCCAGAAGAAATCGGAGAGAGCGACCAGCCAGGGACTAGTTGAATCATATATCCACACGGCAGGTCGTATCGGGGCGCTGATAGAGGTCAATTGCGAGACGGACTTTGTTGCCCGCACCGACGAATTCAAAGACCTTGCCCACTGCCTGGCGATGCAGGTTGCCGCAATGGACCCACAATATTTATCAGAGAAAGATATCCCCAAAAAAGGTAAGAAAGTTACTCCTGCTGAAGTCTGCCTGATGCAGCAGCCTTATATTAAAGACCCCACCAAAACAATCAAAGATATCATCACCGAAACCATTGCTAAAACAGGAGAAAATATTAAAGTAAGCCGATTTATCAGATACGAACTTGGCAGTTAGAGACTGAAAATGCCTGAAGTCAAATACAAGAGGGTATTGCTCAAACTTAGCGGCGAGGCGCTGCGCGGCAAAGGCAGCTATGGCATCGATAATAAAACCCTCAATAGAATTGCACTTCAGATAAAAGAAATCGTTAAACTCAGCGTCGGTGTTGGTATTGTGGTTGGCGGGGGGAATATATGGCGGGGTTCCGAAGCCGAATCAGCCGGCATGGAACGCGTCACGGCAGACTACGCAGGCATGCTGGCTACGGTAATTAATGCTCTTGCCCTCCAGGATGTACTTGAAAGACTGGGGGTAGACACCAGGACACAATCATCGCTGGAGATTGAGAAAGTAGCCGAGCCTTACATCAGAAGAAGGGCCATCCGGCACCTGGAAAAGGGACGGGTGGTTATCTTCGCCGGAGGCACCGGCAATCCTTATATGACAGCCGATACAGCCGGGGCTTTACGAGCTATAGAGATAAGCGCACAAGTCCTGCTGATGACCAAGAACGGCGTCGATGGCATTTACACCGCCGACCCGCGTAAAAATCCCAAGGCGGAGAAAATAGATAAAATAACCCATCTTAAAGCATTAAGCATGCGCCTCAAGGTAATGGACTCCACGGCTCTATCACTCTGCCTGGATAATAAACTGCCCATCATCGTATTTGACTCCGAAGCTGAAGACGGCATTCTTAAAGCCGTTCTCGGCAAACCTATCGGCACTTTAGTAACAAGCGAGAGTTAATTATGGTCAATGAATCTTTAAAAAGTATCGAAGACAAGATGAAGAATTCCATAAAGATGTTCCACGCCGACCTGGCTACTATCCGTACCGGTCACGCAACCCCGGCCCTGGTCGAGCACATCCGCGTTGAATACGCCGGTACACCTCTACCGCTAAACCAGCTGGCAGGGATATCGGCACCGGAAGCTGGCCTCTTGTTAATCCAACCCTGGGATAAAAACAGTCTGCGTGACATTGAAAAAGCCATTTCAACATCGGAACTGGGACTTAATCCTGTAAGTGACGGCAATATCATCAGGATTGCCATACCGCCGTTGAGCGAAGAACGCCGTCAGGAGCTTATTAAGGTCGTGCACCGCAGGACAGAGGAACGCCGGATAGCAATACGTAACTTAAGACACGAAGCCTTGAACGAACTTAAAAATCTCGAAAAGGACAAGGAGATATCACAGGATGAGCTGAAGCGGGCTCAAGACCAGCTTCAAAAACTCACCGATTTTCATATACTAGAAGCAGAAAAGCTAAGCCAGAACAAAGAGCAGGAACTCACGGAAGTATAAATCAGATAGCGGCTCCTCTTTAACTGCTATACACCCTTTAAGATAACAAACACCTCGACCGGTAAGGAAAGAATGACTGCACTTCCTCAACATATAGCCTTTATCATGGACGGTAACGGCCGATGGGGTGAGAAGCGAGGCCTGTTACGTCTGGACGGGCACCGGGCCGGGGTTAAGAACATCCGCCCGATTATCAAGTCCCTGCATTCAAAAGGTGTAAAGTACGTAACATTGTATGCATTTTCCACCGAAAACTGGAACCGTCCTGCAGAAGAGGTAAACGGTATCTTAAACCTGGTCGAAGAAATATTCGTTGGTGAGTCCCAGGAACTACACAAGAACGGAGTCAGGTTAAGACATATCGGTAGTCTGGAAGGTATTCCAGCCAAGCTGCAAGGATTAATTAATGACGCTTTAAAGCTTACTGCCGCTAACACGAGTATGACTTTAGGCGTGGCATTTAATTATGGCGGACGCGCGGAGATAATCGAAGCAGTACGGCGCATTATCCAAAGCGGTACGAAACCCGCGGAACTAAATGAAAAAAAATTCCGGGATTATCTATATACCTCCGATTTCCCCGATGTCGACCTGGTGATAAGGACCGGCGGCGAGTTACGCTCCAGCAACTTACTAATCTGGCATACGGCTTACAGCGAATATTACTTTACGCCCGTCCTCTGGCCGGACTTCAACGAAGAGGAACTGGAGAAATCACTGCAGGTATACAGCCAGCGCGAAAGACGTTTCGGCGGGCTGAACCGAAAAAGTCATGCTTAAAAAAAGGCTGGTAACCGCGCTCTGGGGCATTCCCCTGATTATAGTTGTCGTGTGGTTCAACACACCTATTACATGGCTTACACTGCTGGCGGCAGTCTTCGGGGGTCTGGCGATATTTGAATTCTACCGGCTGGCCGGGGTCTCAAAGACAATTCCGCTAGCTATTTTCGGTGGAATAATCACAATCCTGTTTATCATTTATCCTCACATTCGTTACAGCTTTAATCTCCCGCCGGCGTCGCTGGTGCTGACCGGGGCAGTGATACTCTCTCTAATCATGCTGGTCTTCCTGCCCAAGGAAGAGGGACTTTTTATCCACTGGGCAACAATGGCGGCCGGCATTCTATACGTCGGGTGGATGTTGAGTTTCCTGATTCTGTTGAGGCTGGAACCCGGAACAGCAGCTTTCCCCGAGGCCGGGCGCAACTTTGTATTCCTGGCTTTATTCGCTACATTCGGGTCGGACACAGCGGCATACTTCATCGGGAAAGCCATCGGCAGGCACAAGCTGTCGCCGCAAATAAGCCCCGGAAAGACATGGGAGGGGACGGCGGCCGGGATAATCGGGGGGGTCATTATCTGCCTGCTTTTCACAATCGATACACCTTTACAGCTGCCTCTGAACTACTGGCAGGCCGTCCTGCTTGGTGTCCTGGTAAGCGTATTCGGGCAGATAGGCGACCTGGTGGAGTCGCTGGTGAAGCGGAACTACGGGGTGAAGGACTCCGGCAGCTTGATGCCGGGGCACGGGGGCATCCTGGACAGGATAGACAGCATACTGTTCGCGGGAGTGGTGGTGTATATCTACTACTCACTGGCTGTGGTTTAGGTCGGCCCCGATACCAGCAGTAAAAAAGCCTTATTATTTTCCCCGAGTTACGAATGAGAGTTGGAGACATGGGGATACCACTCACAGGAAATAAGGGTTAACCATATTGACACGGCCTACGTTCAGGCATAATATCATTTAAATATAGACAAGCAGATACGCGCACGCTCTTTTGAAGGGATTTTAGAAAATTAGATAAGGATAATCGGGCACGAAAGCGGCGGAGGTGAAGGATGTCTGAATTTTCTGAAAGGATTGTGGAAGAGGCCTGGGCAAGGTCCGGGGGAACTTGCGAGTGTAATCATCCCGACCACGGTCACCAGAGTCGCTGCGGCAAGACGCTTTTAAAAGCCTACCAGGGAGACAAATTCAGCTTCTTCGGGTGGGAAGCCCACAGCAAGAGCGGTCGCTACCTCGACGAACTCTCCGACTGCGAAATTCTCTGCTGGGACCCGTGCTTCTTAACGATCCTAGAAAAGGCAAAATATTCTTCCAATGAGAAATCGTCTATAATATAAGCATGTTGTCCGGTTTCAAGCCCATCGCTAACTTTGTCCCGGCAATCTGCATCATTTCCGGCCTGCTGGCCGTATTCGTCGCCAAGGAGAACATCGGGTGGGTGTTCGTGGGGGGCGGAGCGGCGCTTCAGGCGCTTTTCTTTTTTTCAAGTCGAATCCAGAAGAGTTAAGCCTAATTATTCGTTTTTTACCGGGGTTTATTCGTTATTTTACGAGTGAGTCGTTCGTAAATCATTCGTTTTATTCATTTTTCAATAATTTTTTTTTGCTGCTTTAGCTTCAAGTCGTAGCTGATTCGTTTTTGTGAATATCCCAGTTATGTAAAGTACACAGTATACAGTTGAGAGTATAGAGGAGGTAGAAATTCCCTCTTTCTCTCACTTTCACAAAGGGGGACTTCCCCATTATAAAGTGGCTGGTTTGTAAAGTGAAGGAGATTTTGTCGCTTATTCCAGAATGGCAATAATACCCCTGCCCTATTTCTACATCATCCACCTCGTCAGGCACAGTCGCAGGGAAATATGGTACAAAAGTGCTATACAAATGTATATATCGTACTAATTGACAATATCGTCCATAAAGTGTAATATACACGCAATGATAAGTGCCATCTTTTGAGGGCATATCAGGCCAAGGGCAATAACGATGGAGGTAGCAGATGTCTGAATTCTCGGAGATGCTTGTCGAAAAAGCCTGGGCGAGGTGTGGGGGCAACTGCGAGTGCGAGCGCGAGGAGCACAATCACAAGGGGCGATGCAAGAACACCTTGATAAAGGGCCACCGGGGAGACAGGTACAGCTACTTCGGGTGGGAGGCCCACAGCAAGAGCGGGTATTTCCTGGATGAC
>CAZRQP010000017.1:0-20673 GCA_964602315.1 uncultured Dehalococcoidaceae bacterium | reverse complement strand
AGACCGCGGCTACCACCACGAATGCAATCAGGATGATAGCGGTCTCAAGGCCCGTAATGCCTTTCTCTTTTCCGAAAAACTTCTTAAGCATTTTTTCTCCTTTTCCTTCGCTTTTCTAATTTTTATTTAGCGAAGATTCATTTTTGTATCTATGTAGGGTGGTGTGGTCCGTTCGATAACCAGTACAGCACCGATAGGCGTCACTATCTCAAGTGTGAAAGTATCGTTGACCGATAGGGCTGCGACGGATAAGGCATCAAGCAGGTTGCCGCCGTTTAACGTCTGGTTGTCAGAACCTATGGTAATCTGGAATTTCTCGCCGGTCTCCAGCAGGTCATCGCCATCGGTGGTGCCCAGCGGGGTGTATGCCCAGTAGAGGTTAGTGACTACCTGGTTCGCATCGATGTAATTGATGACCACTTTGTTTGAACTGTCATCTGCAGCTATACCGTTATTAGTTACGTCTTGATTTGGCTCCGTGAAATCAACCGGCTCACCGCCGAGGACATTGGATACCACAAGAGTCAACTGCTTTACAGTACCGGTAGCGCCGGGAGTCCCGGCCGTAGCGATAATGCCGCCGCGCAGTTCTAACGTGCTTTGGGCTTCCTTAAGCCCGGAATAGACTGCTTCCTGGGCCTTCTGGGTCGAGAATAGACCCGCGGAAAGGGCGGTATAAGCAAAGACCGCGGCTACCACCACGAATGCAATCAGGATGATAGCGGTCTCAAGGCCCGTTATACCTTTCTCTTTCTTAAAGTATTTGTCGTACATGCTTCCTCCTAAGTATTAGGTATTTTGTTTTTTGTGATGCTTTCGGTTAATGAATCTGTTGTAAGGATATAGATGATTATCTTTTTAGAATCACCCCCTTCCAATTTTTTGTCTTCAATTTTCATGCTTGACCTTTATTAGGATTACTGCTTAACATCTTTGTTATATGGTTGTAAGCAGACGTAAATTCGCTAGGTAAATAATATTTTCCCCACAGGACATACACTAAACGATTCGCTCTCCAACACAGCAACAGTGCGGGGTATAAAGGGCGAAACGTTTATTATTCCCTGGGGGAATTTATCACCTGTATGAATAAAAATTTGAGCCGCGGCGGCCAGTTTGGATAGTAAATCAGCGGCAATAGTTTCACCGCGATTAACTGATTTCTCTATATTGGTAATGATATATTTCCCAGACGTTATTAATCTGGTAAAATCCTCGTATTTACCAAATGCCTTACCAGCCAACCGATGCATCACTCAAAGTTCCTTTCATGGCATGGATAATACTAATTTACCTCCGCTAGCTTTCGCTGAACACCAGACCATCACCAATCTTACCGAGTCCTTTTCCTAAAATAGGCTAGGGGAATCATTTAGTTTTAAAGTAAAAAAATCCCCATACAAAATTGGGTGGCAGCATCTATTGTAAATTAAGAACTATGGTGGCAGAATCAAAAGGCGTATGCTATTTTCACGAGGCAAACCCTTGCCAGATGGCGAAAATAAATGAAAATTAATGGAATTTTAATGTATTGTTTATGAAATTTTATTCTTATCTTTATATAACTAGACTACAATTCTAGTGTTATTCAACCTAATGCAGTAGCTGTGACGAAGTAAAAAGTAGTTTAAAAACGGAAAGGTAAAGCCATGATGCAGTCAGGTTCCGATAGCATAAGTCTGCTAGTCATAGAAGAACAGGAAATCTTTCGGGAGTTGTATTCCTATGTATTACCAAGAAATGCTAATATCGATGTACTGCGTGTCTCCGGCAATGGGGCAAAAGGCTCAATGATAAGAGCGGTCGCGGAACTCACTCCAAGCGTAATGCTCTTAAGTACTAAAAAATTAGATAACGATATTATCGAAGAACTGGAAAAGATCAGGAACTCATATCCCAAGATGGGTATCGTAATATTAATCGTGAGTTACAGCTCGCAGGATGTAGAGCTGTTACGCCGATTAGCACTCTGCGGTGAAAGCGGTATGGCTCTATTCTTGAAACAGTCCCTTGATAAAGTCGACCAGCTTTGCCAGACGGTTCTAGCAGTCAGCCAGGGGCAGGTCATTCTCGACCCACCGCTGGCTACTTTTATGTTCGCCGGTAAACCGGAATGCCCCTTCTTGAAACAACTCACCACCCGCGAACTGGAAATTCTAAGCCTGCTCTCGCAAGGCTATACCAACTCGTCAATCGCCGACACTCTCTTCATCGATATAAAAACGGTGGAACATCACCTTAACAGCATGTACAGCAAGCTCAAGGCCGACCCTGATTATATTAGCAAGCACTTGAGAGTTAGCGCCGCCAGGTTATACCTGGAAAAAATGGGTGTGCTGTATCAGAAGGAAGAAACACTCGCTAAAGTCGGTTCTAAATAATTACTGAACTAAAAAGACAGACAGCTCCTTGATATTCCAGATAACGACGAGCGAAAGCAGTAAAATTGAAGGAAATAATAATTTGCCTGGTAAAATCCAGGCAATTATTATTGGTATAAACAACTTAACTACCACGAATAAGGCTGGTATTTTAATCAGGTATATGACCAGCGGATTTATCTCGGATAGCCCCAGGTTCATCGCCACCAGCGTAAGAACCAGGTCAAGGACTCCCAGGAGAATAAACGAAACTTTCTCCCCGGTGCATTTCTTAAAAGTTGCGGTGGAGTCCCACAGACCTAATAATATCCTGCTCATAGGGCCTTCTCACCTCTATAGTCGTAAGAGAGTTTAAGCCTCCCAGGTTTGTATCGGCTCGCAGCTGACCGCCCACTTGATATCAATCATCTCGTCTTTCCAGGTTTCCTGCATCTCTTCGATGGCTGCTTTAAATTCGGGACTGGCGGGAAGTCCGTCCAGATCATTCTTTGTATCGAATTCATAAATCGCTATATATCTGGGTTTTTTCGCTTTTTCATCCAGTATCTTATAGCGAGTCACTTTCTTAATGCCCTCGTATTTCATCAGCAGGGGAATATGCACTTCGTTATACCACTGATTAAACCTCGCATCGTTTTTTGTGGTGCATTCCGTAGCCACTATGTTTAAAACTCTGGATTTAGACATGGTCGCTCCTTTCCAGACAGATTGATCATTTTCCCCACTCCCATTCTCATGATAGTTTTTAATATCTTTCATTGTCAAATAGTCCGGGATGAATTTGACTTTATTTTTCGGGGCAAATAGACTGGTGATACTGATACGAAAGGACTTAAAGGAGGACGACTTGAAAGCCGCCAGAACTATTGGCGCCATGCATACGGTCAACGCCTCCAATTAAAATATAATAAGACAAAAGGGTAGGGGCGAGCCAGGCTCGCCCCTTTTTCTATATCATTCACTTACCAATGATGACTATTCTTCTTTTTCGTCTTTCGCCTTATATACTTTACATAATAGTGCAGTCAGGTCCGGCGAGCCGTACATCGGGTCGCAGTGATTGTTGTCCGTCAGCACGTTGGGGTTGGACTTCAACAGTCCGTGCAGAGGTCCCGGCGATTCCGGATAGAAGCAGTTGGCCGTCGCCATAACCACCCCAGGTAAAATACCCGGGAAAAGTCTCGCTTTCTGCTTGATTTTGCCGCGCGGACTTTCAATCCACGCCCAGTCGCCGTCCTCGATACCGCATTCCTTGGCCGTATCGGGGTGTATCTGCATTACCGGGTCCTTCTGGAAGCTCCGCAGCCACGGTATGTTCCTGTACTGCGAAAGGAAGTAGAAAGGCTGGCGGTAACCCGTTGATAGGACCAGCGGGTATTCCTTGGCCAGCTCCGGCGTTGAAATCGGACTCTCACCCGGCTCCTGGAAGTAGGGCAGCGGGTCGTAGCCCAGGTTCTCCAGCACCGTCGAGTACAACTCCATCTTGCCGGTAGGTGTGGGGAATCCTCCACCCTTCCGCCAGTAATCGGTCTTGTACTTGTAATATATCTGGTCTTTGCCCATACGGGCGTGGACTACTTTTTTGCTGAAGTCTTTCCAGGTCATGTTGCCTTTTTTCAGCTGATAGTCCAGCATCTTTTCCACGTTATCGAACCAGTATTTAGGCGCTACCCTCTTGCCGATTTCGTTGAATATTTTGCTGTCCTGCCAGGCTTCTCCCGGCGGGTCCACAACCTTGTTGTGGGCTTCTATCATGAAGCGCGGGTGCATATCGAAAATATCGTCGATTTCCAGCCAGTGGGCTGCCGGCAGGACGATATCGGCGATTTCCGCCATCGGCCCCATGAACTGGTCGGCGTGGACGAGAAATTCCACATTCTTAAGAGCTTGCATGACCTCTTTGGTATTGGCGAGGTGTAATATCTGCTGGCCTCCGACGCTGAACCATATCTTGATGACGGAGTTGCCGTTTAGTAGCTGCTTTATGACCGTATCGGAGTGCGCGGTGCGGGCGGCGCCCATTTTGTATTGCTCGCTCCCCACGATGCCCCTGCGCATCTCGTCGGTTATCGGTATTTCTGTAAAAAAGTCCTCACGCTGGCCGGTATCAGGCGGCACCCAGGAAATCATGCTGCCCGGTCGCTCTATGTTGCCGGTCACGCCAAGCAGGCAGATAATCGACCTTATTGTCTGGCCGCAATTAGCCTGCCGCTCCAGCGAGCTGCCTATCTGTATGGAGCCCGGCGTGTCGATGGCGAACATTCTGGCGGCTTTTACAATATCTTCGGCTTTCAGCCACGTTATTTCCGCGGCTCGTTCCGGTGTGTATTCCTTCACTCTTTCAGCGATCTTGTCGAAGCCGTAAGTCCACTTCTCGACGAACTCTTTATCTATCAGTCCCTCGTTGATGATGACGTTTATCATTGCCAGCGCAAGGGCGGCGTCCGTGCCCGGCCGGATTTGCAGCCAGAGCGTTGCCCTTGAAGAAAGCGCTGTTTCACGAGGGTCAACCACGATGAGGTTCTTAACGTGTTTCAGGCTGTTTAAAAACCATACCGCCATTTCGCCATCGGCGCTGCTGATTTCCAACTGCTTGGCCCAGGATATCTGCGTCTTGGGGTACTCCCCGCCCCAACCGTGATAGTCGCAGTAAAGCCTGCCGTAGCCGGTTATCAGACCGTATAGGCCCAGTCTCGGACTGTGGCAGATGTACCCCGGCGTGATGATATTTGCCGTGCCGATGGAGCGGGCGAAGCGGTGGGTGTATTCGTTATAGCCCCTCCCCGTTCCCTGTGATACGGCGATGGAGCTGGGTCCGTGCTTGGCGATGGACTCTTTCATCTTCTGCTCGATGGTGTCCAGCGCCTCGTCCCAGCTGATGCGCTTCCATTTCCCCTCGCCCCTTTCACCCGTCCTCTTGAGCGGGTAAAGCAGCCTGTCCGGGTGATTTACGTGCTGGATGCTGGACAGCCCCTTTGAGCACATCGTGCCCAGGGTCGGCGTTTCAGGGTTGCCTTCTATATGGACGATTTTCCCGTCTTCTACGGTCACCAGCACGCCGCAGCCGCCGTGACAGCTCTTGCAGGTTGTCTTGATTACTTTTCTTTCTCCCATGGTTCTCTATCTTTCTAAAAAATATTATACTTTATTGTTTGACTAATGTGGATAATGCGTGTTTGTTGTTAGGCTGGCCGCTATTGGGGCTTGGCGACCAGCGGTTTATAGGCGCCGGCCTTAAGGACGCAGTAGCGCAATGCCAGCCCTCCGATAATTTCGCAGACGACGCCGATAACCAGGGCAATCGTGGACATATCGTTCAATATCATTCCCGCCAGAGCTATCCCCAGCGGTATCACAATGCCGAGTAAAACAATGCCTATCCAGAATATCGGCGCGCTGTTGCCGCGCAGCTGCTCCAGGACAGACTGCTTGCTGGTGCCTTCTTTAACTGATGCTTGCCAGAGGTAGATGCCGATTAACAGCACGTTGGCTAACAGCAGCCACCGACTCCCCGTTTCGGCGGCGGCCAGGTTGATATCGCCCCCGTTAAGCGCGATAACCACCGATAGCCCGAAGCCTCCCAGCAGGCCGCAAAAAATAAACAATATTGGTAATAGTGTCGAGTTCCAGAAAGGCACGCCCTTGATGTTTTTCAAAATTATGCCGGTGTAAAGCGCCACGCCAAAGGCCATGATTCCGGCCAGCGTCTTGAAAACGATTTCGGCGGCGCTCCCGGGCAGCCAGTGGGTCAGCATCATCTGTATCGCCCCGAAGATAGCGAAAAGCATCACGAAGATAAAACCCCTCGCCAGCCATGAAGTCTGCGGCCTGGTGATAATCCTCCAGAACCGCAGCGGCTTGCCCAGGTAAACGAGATGCGTGCCTCCCTTGATGACGGCGATTATCAGCCAGCTTATCAGCATGCCCCACAGGCTGTTGAAATATAACGAGACTAAATATAAACCCCCGCCCAGGCCCCCGGCGTAGAAAGCTATCCAGAGGAATATCCCCCGGCGGTCAATCCATTCCGTCTGGCGGGTGTAGTTAACCATCCACTGATGTGATTCCACTTTACTCGCCCACTCCTATCGCTTCGGGTTCTTTTTCTGGTTTATCATCGACCTTTGATTCGTCCGACTGCCCGATTTTCCCATCGATAAAGAAAATGGAGGGGTCGGTATTGTATTCAGGATGCAGCTGAAAGCCCTTCTTTTCGCGAATCAAACGGGATACCTCGCTGTCGGGGTCGTCAAGGTCGCCGAATGTCAGCGCTCTGGCCGGACAGGTGTTAACACAGGCGGGCGTGGCCTCGCGGTCGATACCCGGTTTAAGTCCTTTGGCCAGTCCGGCGTCGATTCTCTCGGCGCAGAAATTGCATTTTTCGGTCGTCCCTATCTGGTGCTTATAAAGCTTCTTGCCCGCTTTTTCAAAGTCGGTAACGACTCTGCCCGGGAAAAAGCCCTGGTCTTTGTCTTTGGAGAGAAAGGTACGGTTCTGGTAGGGGCAGGCTACAATGCAGTAGCGGCAGCCGACGCATTTGTCCTGGTCCACTGTTACTATGCCGTCTTCGCGGCGCGTTGTGGCCCCGGTCGGGCATACCTCGACGCAGGGCGCGTTTTTACACTGGTTGCAGCGTACGGAATACGTCGATACTGTAGGGCTGTCGCCGCCCGTCTCCATTGCCACCAGCCTGGGCCAGTTGATGCCCATCGGCAGGAAATGCTCGATTCTGCAGGCTGCCACGCAGGCGTAGCACCGCACGCATTTTGATAAGTCGACTACCATTCCCCATCTCATTGTAGTTTACCTCCTTAGCTATAATATCATAATGCATAGTATTTGTCAATAGTTTATAATCATTACGTAGAAAATAATTAATAATAGTGTGCATTACCGTTGTTAATATCATGAAACACTGCTCAAAACGTAATATGAATGAATGATTTTTCTATTGCATAAACGAGTGGTATAATAGACCGAAAACTTTTTAGTTAAAACAGTATACGGAGGTATTGATGAGCGCTGAAAAACAGGCTATTGTAACGACTAAGAACGGTAAACTGGAGGGTTATACTCAAGACGGCCTCTATGTTTTCAAGGGGGTCCCTTACGCCGCCCCGCCCGTAGGCAGCTTACGCTGGCTGCCTCCCCGGCCTCCCGAATCATGGAGCGGCGTTCGGCCTGCCAAAGAATTCGATGCAATTGCACCCCAGAACGCCATGCCCGTTAAAGCTCCCGGCATGTTCGCTTTTGATGAGCAGCTTCAGGGTGAAAGCTGTCTTTTCCTGAATATCTGGACGCCCGGACTCGACGGTGCACGTCGTCCTGTAATGTTCTGGATACATGGCGGCGCTTTTATCATCGGCTCGGGCACCGAGCCTTTCCTGGAAACCGGCGAGCTGGTAAAGCGCGGCGATGTTGTCCTGGTCAGTATTAACTATCGCATGGGCGCGTTCGGATTTATGAATCTTAAGGAACTCACCGGGGGTAAAATACCGGCTACCGGTAATGAAGGATTGCTAGACCAGGTAGCTGCCCTGGAATGGGTGCATGATAACATTGCTGCCTTCGGTGGCGACCCGGATAATATCACTGTATTTGGTTTTTCTGCAGGCGGTATGAGCATCGGCTGTCTCTTGGGTATGCCTGCGGCCCGCGGCAAGTTCCACAAGACCATCAACCGAAGCGGCGCGGCTAATACCGTCGATACGCTGGATAGTGCCGTTAAGATATCGAAAGATTATTTAAACATACTAAACGTGAAAAAAAATGATATTGATTCCTTACGCAAACTGACGACACAGCAGCTTATGGATGCGCAGCAGCAGCTGGGCGATAAACTGCGGGTAGCGGAATACCGTATCACCCCGTTCCAGCCCGTTGTTGACGGAGAGGTTATCCCGGAATGGCCTCTCGATGCTATCAGGAAGGGATCGGCTAAAAACGTTACCGTTATGGCCGGCAATATGCTAGATGAAATGAAGGCGATGACGGCGATGGACCCCACCACCAGTAATATGAGTGAAGCGGATTTGCTCAAGAGGCTGAACGACCTGCTGCCGCCGGAATCGGTGCCCGGCATGATAAAGCTTTATCGTGGTATTTTAGAGGAGCGCGGCGAAAAACTGTCTCCGGTTAATATCATGGGAACGATTAATGTCGCCCTCATGTTCCGCATACCTATCATCCGCCTTATAGAGGCCCAGCGCGATGTCGGTGCGCCGGCTTATAATTATCTGTTTACCTATAAATCGCCGGCGATGGGAGGCGCTTTGGGCGCGATGCACGGATTGGATAATCCCTTCCTTTTTGGAGAGCTCGACCCCGATTTTACCGGCAGCGGACCGGAAGTCCGGGGTCTTGCCGCAAGAGTGCAGGACTCCTGTATTGCCTTCGCTCGCACCGGCGACCCGTCATGCGAGAGCGTCGGAAAATGGCCTGTTTACGGTAAAGACCGCATGACGATGGTTTTAGATGTAAATACCCGCGTCGAGGCTGACCTGTATCAAGAGGAACGCCTGGCCTGGGAGAGTAATAGACTGACACACACCCGGCCGCTGTAAATTATGATTTAGACCGGGGCCAGTCTTACATCCAGTACAGCAGTTTGCCCGCCGCGTACGATATCCAGACATTCCTGCAGCGCCCCGGGAACATCGGTGGGGTTGTCCACCATGCGTCCGTAGGCGCTATTGGCGCGGGCAATCATCGTGTAGTCCGGCGGACTGGCGATATCGGCACCCATGTTGTCCACGTTGTAGCTTTCTTTGAATAGCCCCTTGATTGCCCCGTAACCCTGGTTATCGTAGATGATGGCCAGGAAAGGCGCTTTATAAAAGTTAGCCGACCATAAGGTGGCCTCCGGGCAGCCGTAGATGAAAGCGCCGTCTCCCATCAGGCTGATGACTGTCTTGTCTGGCGACGCAAGCTTGGCCCCCAGTGCCGCCCCGGGCGCCCAGCCGATACAGCCCCCCGGACACGATAGCAGTGTGCCGGGCTTGTTGCGGTGTATCAGGTGCGCCACCGTCGTTACCGGTGAAATCGTCTGGTTCACGATAATCGTATCGTCGTCGATTGCCTTATCGATGCAGTAGCTAAGCCAGTGGGCGGTAATCGGTTTTTGGGCGGCATGGCTTTCTGCCAGCCTTCTCCACTCACCATTGAGTTTATTATGTTCGGCGGCCAGCGTTTCGTAGCGTTTCTTTAACTGCTCGCGCCTTTCTTTAGTCAGTTTTTTCTTTATTATCTCCGTCAGGGCAGGTATCGCCTGGGAGGAGTCGGCTTTGATTAGCATATCCGGTTTTTTATCCCAGAGCGGCACTCCCTTTTTCACGGTATCTATATCTATATGTATGATTTTTGCGCCAGGGTCGGGTAAGACTGCCGGTGCCGCGTAATGCATGTCGTAATCGATAGCCAGGATGGCGTCGGCTTGAGTCAGTAGGGGATTGCCGAAACCCACTGCCGAAGAAAGGTAGGCGGCCATCGGGTGCGTGTTGGGGAAGTTCACCCTCGTATCGGAAGTCATTACTCGGGCCGCCAGCGTTTCCGCAAGTTTTACCAGCGACGCCACGGCATCGAGGTTTCTGCCGGAATATCCGGTCACAAACAGCGGGTTTTCCGCATTTATAAGTATTTCGGCGGCTCCGGCTAGAGTATTTTCATTTGCTTTCGGCGGTGTTTCCCTGGTGGCTTGATAAGTTTTTGGCCCGGACGTCTTTCCCTTGTCCCAGAGGACTCCCCTTGGCAGCGTTATATACACCGGACCGCACGGCTCGGTCGTGGCGATGTGGAAAGCCTGACTGAATACCTCCCCGATATCCTCCCCGGGTTCAAGCTGGTGGTCCCACTTGACGAAGTTCCGCACCATCATGCCCTGGTCGAAAGGCTCGCCGCGCCAGTTACGGCGTTCCAGCGGCTCCTGGACTTCCGTGAAAAACACCAGTGGCACTCTGCCCCATTGCACGTTATGCAGTGAGCCCCCCAGCTGCAGTACCCCCAGTTCCGAGTGTACCGAGACTACCTGCGGCTTGCCGGTTGCCATCCAGTTGCCCTGGGCTGCCGTCATGGTAACGAACTCATCCAGGCAGAGGATGCTTTTCGGCGACTTCTTGCCCTGCGCCTGGCAGGCGGATATCGTTTCCAGGAACGGCACGTTATCTATGCCCGGGTTAAAAAACACGAACTCCACCCCGTAGGCATTCATCACGTCGATGATTGTTTTTACCGTTGTGTAATCTTCCATATTGAACCTCTACCTGTTTTATTTCTTATAAACGCCGTATTCCTTGGCGGAATCGAGCATCGCCCGCACGTTCTCTAGCTTGGCGTTATCCACCTGCGCCCCGCCCGCCAGTATGTACCCGCCGCCCTTGCTGCATTTCTCGATAAGCTTGCGGCAGTATTCCTTGATCGTCTTGGGCGTTCCGGTTAGCATCAGTGAGGTCGGCACGTTCCCGGCAATGCAGCACTTGGCCCCCAGGATTTTCTTGGCTCTGGACATGTCCGATTTATCGAAAAGCCAGGCGACATCGCCTTTTCCGAATTCGTTCACGCTTTCCATGCGCGTGTTATAGCTGCCCTCGGCGAAAAGTATCGGCAGGATGCCTTCATCAATCAGGCCGTTGATTACTTTTTTCAGGGAAGGCCAGTAAAATGTATCGAACTGCTTGTCGGACATCCACCCATCCGCGCCCTTGTGAAGCGGGAAGGTCACCATCAGTCCTTTCGATACGTTCATCATATTGATGATCGATGATATCACCAGCTCGGTCATGACGTCGATGGCTTCCAGCAGCTTGTCTGGCTGGCGGAACATGTCGGTAACCACGCCCTGTGTTCCCCTCAAGGTGTCCCCGATGACGTCGAAAGGCGCTTTAGCCAGTGTGCCTGGCCTGCCGGGAAAGCCTGCTTCCTGCGTCCGCCGCCGGAACTCCCCGATAACCTGCATGTATTTCAGTAGTTCGTTGCCTACGCTTATCAGCGTCCGCAGCGAGTTCTGCACCTCCGGATTGGAATAGGGCATGAAATTCATCGCCGGCATCTCGATGATATTGGTATAGGGCGTCAGCATGTTCCAAGATTCGAATGCCCCGAAAGCCCGCGGCATGTAGGTCCTCATCCAGAAATCTGATGGATTCAATATCAGGTCGTCGTATTCATCGGATTTCATATACTCGCCCTCGACGAACTGGAAGCCGGTGGCGGTTTTCGGCAGTCCGTGACCCGGATATTTGTACAGTTTGATATCCAGAAGGTCGTATATTTTACCCGGGATTATCATCGCAGGATTTGATAGCGAATCGGCGTCCTGGAAGTCCGCATTAAACTTGTCCCATGCCTTGACCGACAGGTCGTAGTCGTACATGCAATTATAATAATCGGTTCCGTAAAGATACGCCGGCAGTGCGCCTATCATTAGCGAGACCGGTACCCGGTCCGGCTCCTCGACTTTATACACGTCAATCATCCTCTGTACTCTTTGCTTGTAGGATTTTTTAGCATCGGCGCTGACAAAGTTCACGCCCTCGGCGTCTAGCCACCATTGATACCTTTGCTCTCTCTTTTCACGCGGGGTCATATCTGACCATTTTTTCTCCTGCATTCTCATACTCCTGTTCTAGTTTTAGGCGTAGTTAGAGTGACTACGCGTTAACGATGATTCTTGGAATATCTGTTGGACTGAAAGGTCGCAGACTTTATAGCGGTCACATTATACCAGTGTGGTGCAAATATTACAAAGAGTATTGCATGATATCTGATAGCATTGACCCTGCGCAGTATCGTCTGTATAATAACAGCTAAGGATTGTAACCCACGTATGGAACACGTATAATTTAAAGTGGAGATAGATTTGAATGTTATGCCCGGTATGTCATAAGGATGCTCTCATTGTAGAGTATCAGGATATTGAGCTTGATTATTGTCCCGCCTGTCACGGTGTCTGGTTTGACGCCGGTGAGCTTGAGCTATTCATGGCATCGGCCGGATTTGAGGACTTTCGCCGTTACCTTGAGGGGATACTAAATGCTCCGGAGCCTGATACATCAGAAAAGAAACATAAATGCCCCGCCTGCGGTCACAAGATGAAGAAGGCCTATATCGACCGGGAAAATAAAATACTGGTTGATATCTGTAAGGACGGCGACGGCATCTGGTTCGATGGCGGTGAAATACAGCACCTTGTAAAGACGCTGGCGGAAAGCTCGCCGGATAAGGGCGCTTCTCAAGGCGTGCTGGCTTTTATCGGGGATATGTTTAAACACCAGGATTAATAACTATTTTTTGAATATATAAGGGAGGTAAATATGCTAGCTTTGTGGATTGTCCTTGGCATTGTAGTTATCCTGATATTGTTCATTATCGGTGCCTATAATGGCTTGGTAGGCTTCCGTAATCAGGTTAAAAATGCATGGGCGCAGATAGACGTCCAGCTGAAAAGGCGTTATGACCTTATTCCCAATCTGGTGGAAACGGTCAAAGGCTACGTTAAGCACGAGCGGGAAACCCTTGAAGCGGTTACCAATGCCCGCAACCTCGCCCAGAAAGCTTCCTCTGCCGGCGCCGCTGAAAGAGGCAAGCTTGAAGGCGCTTTGGGCGCGGCGCTGGGACGGCTGCTGGCGGTGGCCGAGGCTTACCCCGACTTAAAAGCCAACCAGAACTTCCTCGCACTTCAGGAAGAGCTGACATCCACCGAGAATAAAATCAGCTTTTCACGCCAGTACTATAACGACTCTGTTTTGAAATACAACAACAAAATCCAGATGTTTCCTTCAAACGTTATCGCCGGCATGTTCAGCTTTATAATAGGTGAATTCTTTGAAGTGACCGTAGCCGCGGAAAAGGAACCTCCCAAGGTCAGTTTTACTTAAATAAGCATAATATCAAATCATGTGGGAACAGATACGCTCTAACCAGGTTAGGTCGGTAATACTAATCGCGCTTATTGCGGGATTGCTGCTGGCCGTCGGCTATTTTCTGGGGCTCTACTTCTTCGATAGCGCCGTCGGCGGGCTGGTCATTGCCCTGGTTGTCTGGGCTATCATGAGCCTGATTGCCTTTTACCAGGGCGATAGTATCCTGCTGGGCATGGCGAAAGCCAGGAAAATCAAGTCCGATGACGCCCCGCGTCTCTACAACGTCGTCGAGGAGATGAAAATAGCCTCCGGACTTGAAAAAATGCCGGATATCTACATCATCGATGACCCTGCCCTTAACGCCTTTGCCACCGGCCGCGACCCCAGCCGGGCATCGGTCGCTATCACCACTGGTTTACTCCAAAAGCTGACCCGTGACGAATTACAGGGCGTTATCGGCCATGAAATTGCCCACATCAAGAACCGTGATGTACTCCTCATGGCTATCACCAGCGTCATGCTGGGCACTATTGTCATCCTCTCCTGGTACGCCTCGCGCTTCCTGCTATTCGGCGCTATAGCTGGCTCCGGCAGAAGGACTTCTTCACGCGGCGGTGGTGGAGGCGCCCAGGCTATTATTCTCATCGTCGGTCTTGTCCTGATGATTCTCGCGCCTATCCTGGCACAGCTTATCTACTACGCTATCTCCCGCAAGAGGGAATACCTCGCTGATGCCTCTTCCGCCCTTTATACACGCTATCCTGAAGGCCTGGCTTCGGCGCTGGAAAAAATAGGGGGCTCTACCCGCCAGTTAAAATCCGCCAGCAAGGCTACCGCCCCAATGTACACCGTCAATCCTTTTCGTAAAGAAGGCATGAAAGCTGCCGACATTACCAGTACCCATCCCCCCATATCGGAAAGGGTACGCATCCTGCGCGCTATGGCCGGTGGGGCTTCGTTCGCTGATTATGATGATGCCTACCGCAAGGTCCGTTCGGGTAAGCAGGGTATTATTTCTAAAAATGCGGCGGCAACTGTGGGTTCCGTGGGTATCAGGCAGGCATCGCTGTCAGTTCCTGGAGAATTAGGGCTTGCCTCGGGCAAAGCCAAAGGAAAAACCGCTCCCGGCACTCATGATGCTTCCGACCTCATGCTGCGCCTTGATAAGTGGCGAACGGTGGACTGTGAATGCGGCGCCAGGTGGAAAATCCCGCCGGGCTTTAGAGACAATAATATACTCTGTACCAGGTGCGGGCGGAGAATTAGACTTTAGAATAACTGGTTGATTCTACTGGAAAAGGTCCCGTATTTTAAGTTTATCCCGGTGTTTATTTATAGTGATGGCACTTGACCTGCTGCGTGCCGATGGTTTTCATCTCTGGAATTTCTTTGGAGCATATATCCATCACCTCGGTGCAGCGGGTGTGGAACCGGCAGCCTGCAGGCGGATTCAGCGGCGAAGGCATCTCACCGCTTAAGATAATCTGCTTGGAACTATCTTTAGCATCTTCCGGCAATGTAAGTTGTGAAGCGGATATCAGGGCTCTGGTATATGGATGCAGGGGGTTCTTGAAAAGGGATTCCGAATCGCCATATTCTACCAGCTGACCGAGATACATAATTGCTATGCTGTGGCTCATGTATCTCACTGTCGCCAGGTTGTGCGCAATTACCAGGTAGCTAAGATTGTATTGTGTTTGCAGGTCTTTCAGGAGGTTCATTATCTGCGCTCGGATTGACACGTCGAGAGCGGAAACAGGTTCGTCCAGTACCAGGAGTTCCGGGTGTAAAGCCATCGCCCGGGCTACGGCGATACGCTGTCGCTGGCCGCCGCTGAATTCATGTGGGTAGCGACTCATTCCCTCGGAGCCAATGCCCACCCCATCCAGCAGCTTGGCTACATTTTCATAGACTTCCTTCTTGGAAAGTTTGGTGTTCACAAATATTGGTTCGCCTACGATATCTCTCACCCGCATCCTGGGGTTCATCGAGCTCCACGGATTTTGCTGCACCGTCTGTATGTTGGGACGGTAGTTCTTTTTCAGCTCGCTGGCAGAGAATTTATAAACATCTTTACCCTGAAATAATATATTGCCGGAAGTTAGTTTTTCCAGTAGCAGTATTTGCTTGGCAACAGTCGTTTTTCCGGCGCCTGATTCACCGACCAGACTTAATGTTTTGCCGTCTTCAATGGTAAAAGAAACACCATCGACAGCTCTAACCCAGCCCACGGTACGCTGTAAAAGCCCCCGCGTGACAGGGTAATGTTTTACAATATTTCGTGCTTCCAGTAAAACTTCCGCCATTTTTATTTTACCCTCCAACAGGATACAGAGTGGTTATCATCTATTTTTACCTCTGGCGGTTCTTGCTCTCTGCAAATATCCATTGCTACGGTGCAGCGTGGATAGAACCGACAGCCGGGAGGTAAATTTAATAATGAAGGTGGTTGCCCTTCTATTGAAAATAATTTATCGTCTTTTTTATCCAACTGGGGCACGGAATTAATCAGGGCGGCTGTATATGGATGTTTTGGAGCCTTAAAGATTTCCCTCGTCGGCGCTGTTTCTAGTATTTTTCCGGCGTACATCACGCCCACTCTATCGCATATTCTGGAAACAACCCCGAAATCGTGCGTTATAAATATAATCGCTACATTGGTCTTCGCCTGTATATCCTCGAAAAGAGCAATGTATTGTGCCTGAATAGTGGCATCAAGAGCCGTCGTCGGCTCATCGGCAATCAGCAAACGCGGCCGGCACGACATAGCAATCGCTCCTACCACCCTTTGTCTCATACCCCCGCTAAGCTGGAATGGGTATTCTTTGATACGCATTTCCGGGTCGGGGATTCTTAATAGCCTTAATGCGGAGACAACTTCGGCTTCGACCATGTTCTCCGGTAAATCCTGATGCAGCCTTACTGATTCAGCTATCTGGTCGCCTATGGTATAAACTGGATTAAGTGAAGTCATCGGGTCCTGTAAAATCATTGAAATCATTTTACCCCGGTAGGCTCGCATCTCTTTCTTGCTTAGCTCAAGAAGATTCTTGCCCTCCAAAATTATCTTGCCTTCAGTAACCTGGCCGGCAGGCTCGGGCAGCAAGCGTAAGATGGAAAGACCTGTTACGGACTTGCCGCAGCCGGACTCACCCACGATGCCGAATGTCTCACCCTCTCTCACATAAAAACTAACCCCGTCAATAGCCTTCACCTCCCCGGCCCTCGTAAAGAAAGAGGTGTGTAAATCTTCAACTTGTAGTACAATATTGCTCATAACTGCCTCAACCTCGGGTCAAGCTTATCTCGAATCCAGTCGCCTAGAAAGTTGCCTGACATCACCACTAGGCCGATACATATACCCGGGAAAGCGGATATCCACCAGGCTCTATCAAGCTGTGATCTGCCGTCGGCTACTATTGAGCCCCAGGAAGGTGTCGGCGCTGTAATGCCGAGACCAAGGAAACTTAAAGCAGCTTCTGCCAGAATCATCATACCGATCTGTAATGTCATGATTACTATCAGCGAATTGATGATATTTGGAAATATATGCCTGGACATAACTCGCCACGTGGAAGCACCTACTACCTGCGCCTGGGCCACGAAATCAGATTCCCGTAGCCTCAAGGACTCTCCTCGAATCATACGCGCATAGCCTGCCCATCCCAGTATAGATAATGCAAGAACAACTGTCCAGTAGCCCGGCCCGATAGCGACCCATAACAACATAGCCAGTAACAGAGCGGGGAACGATAGGGCAACATCCGTTACCCTCATTATAAAGGCATCGGTCCGCCCCCCTTTATAGCCGGAAAGAATTCCCAGTATGGTGCCGACGAGGGCGGTAATGATTATAACTATTAGCGATACACTAAGTGATACTCTTGCACCGTATAAAACGCGGCTAAATATATCACGTCCAAGTCTATCTGTCCCGAGGAAATAATCGCTCTTGCCTTCTTCCATGAAAGACGGCGGGAGTAGCTTGTCGCGTGGATTTGTAGCATTAGGGTCATGCGGCGCCAGCCCTACATCCGGAAAACCTACCCATCCCAGGTCCGCAAATAGCGCTATTATGATCATTATCAGCATTACTATTGACGGGAGAATAAGCGAAAGACTCCGCACAATCCTCGTGCCGCGGGAGAGGCCGGTATATACTTTCTTTTTCTTTTTCCCAATTCCAAACATGGTCTTAAAACCTTATGATCTCTGATACCTGATTTGCGGGTCTATGTAAGCGTATAAAATATCTACCAACAGGTTTATCCCCAGAACCAGAATAGCTGTTAACATAGTGATTGATTGCACCACGGGGAAATCGCGCTCAAATGTTGCCTGGAGTATCATTGTACCCATGCCGGGCCAGTTAAAAATCTGCTCGCTAATCACTGCGCCGAGTACCAGGCTTGGCAGCAGCATACCAATGATGGTCAGCGGCGTTATTAACGCGTTCCTTAACGCGTGTTTCCAGATAACAGACCTTTCCGGTAGACCCTTTATTCTCGCCATCTTGATATATTCGCTATCGAGTACATCTAGCATGGAGGAACGTACCAGACGCATCATGCCTGGTAGCATAAACAGAATCATTGTCCCGACTGGCAGTATGTAATGCGCTGGCGTAGACATACCGGCTACCGGCAGCCACTCCAGATAGACGGAAAATATCAGCACGGCCATGATGGCCACCCAGAAAATCGGCAGCGCTTGCCCCAGTACCGCCAGGAACTTGACTCCCTGGTCCCAGAACGAGTCGCGGTAGATAGCCGCCATTACCCCCAGGAAAAAGGATAGTATCATACTCAATACAAAGGATGGCACAGTCAGTTTAAGAGTGTTCGGCAATGACTCGCCTATCATGGTGGTTACTGGTTTTTCTCTAATCAAAGATTCACCCAGGTCTCCGCGGGCCATGTCTTTGAGGTAAATCCAGAATTGCTCGCCCCATGACTTGTCCAGTCCAAGCATTTCCTTGATTCTTAGATACTGCTCCTCTGACATGTTGGGGGAAGCGATTAAGGCCATGGGGTCTCCGGAAACGCGGACGAGGAAAAACACTATTACGGCAATACCGATGAGGGCAACAATAGCTTGCAGAATCCTGATTATAACAAACCGGATCATCTATGGTTTTCCTTAAACATCATAACGACTCTTGATAGGCCTCATATATTCCAGCGCATTGTACTGTTTTTGTAGATTCTGGGATATGTGAGGAGTATCAAATATTTCTATTATTGTACTATACCCCTGCTTGTTAACACAAATTACCTGTGTTCAGGTTTTTTTCTACTTACTGTGAACGCAAACTATTACTCGGTAAAAAATAAGAAATATTACTGAACGAGCTTCCGGAGCGAGGTGTGGAGCCTCGCTCCGGAAACCCTTGGTTGCTAGTCTAGCAACTTATTATTTAATCGTATGTATTACTGGCCGGGATGTTTAATGCCGTTTAAAGCATCCTGATAGCTTACCCAGTTTCTGCCAGCCCAAGCGCCGACTGTCTCCGGGTTGTAGAGTGTCAGGATTTCATATTCGACAACACCTATATTGATGTACAGAGATTTAACATACAACTGGAATGCCGCGAACGCTGCGTCAGCTACCGTGATATCTGATGTGTGAGTAACGGCAGCATACATATCGTCGGCCGTCGCGTCGTTACCGGTGCTGTGTATGCCTTTGGAAGTGTACATGTTGGCGCAATGGTACGTGCTGTTAAAGTAGGAATTGTACGTCCAGTCGAATATCCAGCCTACGTTATCGTCGGTTTCCTCGATCCTTCCCACGAAGTTGTGGAAGATATAGGAGGTTGATATGGTCGAATCGACTATCTCAAGTGAGGTTTGCAGGCCGATGGCCTCCCAGTAGCTGTGAAGTAGCAGGTGGTAGTCTTGACCGGCTGCCGTCGTGTAGGTGTGGATTATCGGGTCAGCGAAGGCATCCGGGTAACCGGCTTCCTCCATCAACTGCATAGCCATATCAGGGTCGTAGGGGTCGGGAATTAACTCGTCGGTCCAGCCGAAAGCTCCTTCGACCATGTAGAACTGGCCGCCCGGTTGGGCGAAACCTGCATACCATGTATCCGCTATCTCCTGGCGGTTCAGGGCATATGACATCGCTTGGCGGATGCGGATGTCGCCCGTAGGCCCGGCATTGGGGAACCATGTTCCCTGGAAAGACAGGCTGCTGGTGCCGGCAACACCGGCATTAATCGTGGCGAATCCATCGCCTGTCAGTTCCTCGATGCGGTCGTAGTCTATTGCGAGTGCGATATCACATTCGCCGGTGCGTAGCATGTTGACTCGTGTCGCCTGTTCAGGTACCATCAGTTCTACGTAATACTCGTAGTAGGGTATTTCATCCTCGCGCCAGTATTCCGTATTGGCTTCCAGCGTTATGCTTGTCTTCGGGATAAGCTCAACGAACTTCCATGGGCCGGAGCCTATCGGGGCTGCGCGGAATCCGTCCTGGCCCACTTCGTCAAAATAGTCCTTGGGTAGAATACGCGTCCAGGCAAAAACCACTTGCTGACAGGCTTCTGGATAGGTAGCGACGAACTGGTAGGTATAGTCATCAACCACGATGGAGTCTGATTTATTGTAAGCGTAGCTGATAAACTGCGACCATGGGTTTAGGGATACCCATGGTTCATCGGCGCCGAATCGGTCAACCGAGAACTTTACGTCTTCGGCTGTCAGGTCCTCGCCGTTATGGAACTTAATGCCCTCGTGAATGTGGAAAGTCCATGTGGCGGTAGCCTCGTCAAAATCCCAGCTATCGGCAACACCGGGAATGAAATTGTTATTTTCATCCCATCGTAGCAGAGAGTCGGACCATGACCAGCCCCAGAGTGATTCGAAGAAAATTGGGTCTGTCGACTCAAAACCGAAGTCTGACGTTACAGCAGTCAGAGTTCCCGTAGGCACTATCGGTTCCGGAGTCGTTGGTTCAGTAGTCGTTGGTTCAGTAGTCGTCGGTTCAGTAGTCGTCGGTTCACTAGTCGTCGGTGACGAAGTAGCTGGTGTTGCATCATCACCGCCGCAGCTGGTAACTACCATTACAGCTGCAAGCAACAGAAATAAGGGGACTAAAAACCATTTTTTCATACTTTCCTCCTCTTTAAAAATTTTGCGTTTGCTTTGGTATTCTCGTTATTGGCTATTCTCAACCTCCCATGTAATTAAGATTTTTAGGTTTTCGCAAACATTATATCAACACGCACGCAACACCCACTTCCCGCCGTGTGTTTTTATCTTGGAATCATTGATTTCCAAATACTATAATCCATATTTTCTCAATTGTCAACTGTATCTGAAACTGTGGTAAAAAGTGCAGTTGAATTTTTAAAAACTATCTGGCGACCCCGGGGGGATTTGAACCCCCGATCTCCACCGTGACAGGGTGGCATGTTAGTCCGCTACACCACGGGG
>CAZRQP010000016.1:18311-21308 GCA_964602315.1 uncultured Dehalococcoidaceae bacterium | reverse complement strand
GCGGGGGCTTCCGCCAAAGAGGCGGTCGCCAGGGTGGCCGCAGAAACAGGACTGAGGAAAAAAGAACTGTACCGGACCTGGCTTAGACTGGACAAGGTCTGGGAAAGAAATAGACAAAATACACGTAAAAGCAAATAAAGGAGCAAGTATATGCGACGTGGCTGTGTATCTTTAGGCGAGATAAAATGCGATGGCTGCAAGAAAATTATCCCCTATCCCGACCGCTACCTGGCGATTAATGAAAAGGGCGGTAAAGAGGACGACGAGGGGACCACCAAGCGCTATTGCGTGGACTGCTGCCTGAAAAAAGGCTATGCCCAGTATAAAGAAGAGAAGGGTGAAAAGGTACTGACCTTTTTCTAGAGCACCGGACATGAGCGAGAGAATCTTAATCGGGGTGGGGTGGCCTTACGCCAACGGCATGCTGCACGTAGGGCACCTGGCCGGAGCCATTTTACCGGCGGACATATTCGCGCGTTACAACCGCCTCAAGGGCAACGAGGTTCTAATGGTGTCCGGCTCCGACCAGCACGGCACACCGATTACAATTAAAGCCGAACAGGAAGGCAAGACCCCGGCGGAAATCGCCGACCGATATCACCGCGCCTTCATCAAGGTATGGAAAAAAATGGGGATTTCCTGGGACTTATACACCTCGACAACCACCCCGAACCACGCCGCGGTGACGCATGATATTTTTAAAACGCTTTTAGAGAAAAATTATATCTACAAATCAATCACGTCCCAGCCCTACTGTCCCAAGTGCCAGCGCTTCCTGCCCGACCGATATATCGAAGGGACATGCCCCCATTGCGGCGACACGAGCGCCCGCGGCGACCAGTGCGACACCTGCGGCAAGCCCCTGAATGCCGCCGAACTAAAAGACCCGCGCTGCCGTCACTGCGGCACGGCGCCTGAATTCCGAGAAACAGAGCACCTGTTTTTCAAGTTAAGCGCTTTCCAGGACAAGCTGCTGGACTGGGTTCAGAAGAAAACGTACTGGCGGTCTAACGTGCAGAATTTCACACTCGGTTTTCTCAAGGAGGGGCTGAACGACCGGGCGATAACGCGGGACATCGACTGGGGCATTACCGTGCCGATGCCCGGCTTCGAGCACAAGCGGTTTTACGTCTGGTTCGAGAACATCATCGGCTACCTTTCCGCCAGCAAGGAATGGGCGCAAAAGCAGGGCGACCCCGAAAAGTGGCGTCGCTTCTGGGAGGGGGACGCTAAAGAATATTACTTTATCGGCAAGGACAATATAGTTTTCCACACGATGAACTGGCCGGCGATGCTGATGGGGTACGGGGGCCTGAACCTGCCTTACGACGTGCCGGCCAATGAATTCCTGACCATCGAAAGCAAGAAGGGCTCCAAGAGTCGCAACTGGGCGATATGGGTGCCGGACTACCTAGAAAGGTACGACCCCGACCCGCTGCGCTACATACTATCGATAAATATGCCTGAATCCAGCGACGCCGACTTTTCCTGGAGAGAATTCGTGCGGCGCAATAACGACGAGCTGGTAGCCACCTACGGAAACCTGGTGAACCGGGTGCTGACCTTCACCTACAGGAACTTCAACGGGCAGGTGCCGGAGTCCGGCGAGCTGGACGATGCCGATAAGGAACTCCTCGCCAGCGCGGACGCGTGCCTTGAGAAGGCAGGAGAATCTATATCAAAATGCAGTTTCAAGCAGGCAATCACTACTGCCATGTCCCTGGCGCAACAGGCCAACCGCTACCTGGACGACAAAGCGCCCTGGAAGAAAATCAAAGAGGATAAAGCAGCGGCCGCCACTTCATTGTACGTGTCTATAAATACCATCTCCCGTTTGAAAACGATGATGTCGCCATTCCTGCCTTTCAGTTCCCAGAAGGTGCATGAATACCTTGGATTCGACGGGAAAGCGGAGGAGGGCGAATGGAAACCGCAGGCGGTGGCGGCGGGGCAAAAATTAAGAGAACCCAAGCCGCTCTTTGTTAAACTTGACGAGAGTGTAGTAGAAGAGGAGACCAAGCGCCTTGGAGCTTAAGCAGATATACGCCCCTATCCAGGGGGACCTGGATAAAGTAAAAGACAAGATTAAGTCCATTAGCCGGATAGAATACAAATGGCTATCCGGGCAACTAAGCTATATCATCAGCGAGACGGGCAAAGGAATAAGACCGGCGTTAACGCTGCTGACCGGCAAGCTGTATCACTATGACCTTAATTACCTGATACCGATGGCGGTCTCCGTGGAGCTGATGCATACAGCCACACTGGTACACGACGATACCATCGACAAGGCTTTAACGCGGCGGAGCCAGGCGACGATAAACAGCATGTGGGGAGATGAGATAGCCATACTGATGGGGGACTTTTTGTTCGCCAAGGCGGGGGAGTTCGTTGCCGATACACAAACGCCGCGGGTAATCAAGCTTTTTTCATATACACTGGGCATAATATCCAGCGGCGAGATAGGACAGTTCCGGGGGGCATACAACATAAAGCAAAACCGGGAAGACTACTTCCGGCGCATTTACAGAAAGACCGGCTCGCTGTTCTCTCTTTCAACACAATCCGGCGCCATCCTGGGCAAAGCCCCGGAGGAGTCGGTAGCAATCACGAAGGAGTACGCCGACAATCTGGGTATAGCTTTCCAGATAGTGGACGATATCCTGGATTTCACCAGCACAGAGGAAGCCCTGGGCAAGCCGGTGGGTTCCGATTTAACCCAGGGGACGCTGACACTGCCGGCCTTACTTGTCATCGAGCGCAATCCGCAGGATAATCCGGTGAAGCGGTTTTTTGAATCCAGAGACAATAAGGACGCCGCAGAGGCAATCGACGCGGCGAAGAATCCGGAAATAATCAAGGAATGCTATAAAATCGCCGGAGAGTACTGCAAAAAAGCCTGCCACAATCTTAAGAGTCTGCCGCATAACATAAGCCGACAGGCGCTCTACGACCTGGCGGAATTCGTGATTTCACAGGGGATATAGAATAAAACCC
>CAZRQP010000016.1:0-18211 GCA_964602315.1 uncultured Dehalococcoidaceae bacterium | reverse complement strand
CGCGGGAATGACGTTCTAACTAATTGCCTTCCCAGACGGTGCCGTCGAGGTAGGTCTCTTTTTTAGAGGTCGGCAGCTTTTCTTTAAAAAGGTCGACGGCGTAGGCTACGGCAGCCAGAGCTTCACTGCGGTGGGCGGCGGCAACCGCCACCACAAGGTTGATATCGCCGACTTCCAGCCTGCCGATGCGGTGATAAATTACCACGTTGTTCACCGGATACTTGCGCCGGATTTCCGCGGCGATTGCGTCCAGTTTTTCGGCGGCTTTACCGTCGGAATCAGCATACTCTACGGAATAGACCGATTTACCGCGGGAATTATCACGTATGAGGCCGACATAGGTCGCCACGCAGCCGCTATCGGGTGTTTTCGCGCGGCTAACCGCGTCTTCAGGCGATAAAGTCTTATCAGTTACATAAATCATGATACTCTTGAAAAATAATGAAAAAATGTATAGATATTATTAACCACCCCTAGTCAGACGGCGCGGGTGTCTGCTTGGGAACAAGCTTGGGAACAGCCGGAGCCTTCTTAGGCTGGGAGACTGCTTCGCCTTCAGCCACGGGCTTGACCGGCGCCGGTATGGTGGTCTTTTTGACTTTCTCACCTGGTTTGGTAAGACCGATTTCGTTGAAAAACTTCTCCAGCTCCTTGCCTTCCAGAGTCTCGCGAGAAATCAACTCTTTAGCCAGGAGTTCCAGCTTCTTGCGGTTCTTGGTCAGGATACCGCGCGCGGTCTTATGGGCTGTTTCGATGATATTCTGAACCTCTTCATCAATCAGGTCGGCTACATTGTCACCATAATCGCGCTGCTCGGAGATTTCACGGCCAAGAAAGACCATCTCTTCCTTGTGCCCGAAGGTCCTGGGGCCGAGCTTGTCACTCATACCGTAGTCGGTCACCATTGCCCGCGCCAGCTTGGTGGCACGCTCGATATCGCTCCTGGCGCCATCGGTCATTTCATTAAAAACAATCTCTTCAGAGGCTCTGCCGCCGAGGGCATAAGCCAGCATGTCCTTCATGTACGAACGAGTGTGTAGATAACGGTCTTCGGCCGGCAGTTGCTTGGTATACCCACCTAACATGCTCCTAGCAACAATAGAAATTTTGTGCACGGGGTCGGCGTTGGGCAGCATCCTGCCCACAAGGGCGTGACCGGCTTCGTGATAGGCCGTGATTTCCTTTTCCTTGGGGCTGATTTTACGGCTCTTGCGCTCCGGACCGGCGATAACCCTATCAATAGATTCCTCAAGCTCATCGGTGCCGATAGCCTTTTTATTTCTCCTAGCAGCCAGTATAGCGGCTTCATTAACCAGATTGGCAAGGTCAGCCCCGCTGAAACCCACGGTGCCTTTGGCCAGAGTCTTCAAATCGACATCTTTATCAAGAGGCTTGCCGTTGGTGTGCACTTTGAGTATAGCCAGCCGGCCGGTAATATCCGGCAGGTCGAGCACCACACGCCGGTCGAAACGGCCGGGGCGGAGCAGGGCAGGGTCGAGAATATCGGGTCGGTTAGTGGCGGCGATGACGATAACGCTGGTGTTGGTATCAAAGCCATCCATTTCCACGAGAATCTGGTTAAGCGTCTGCTCTCTCTCATCGTGGCTGCCGCCCAAGCCGGTGCCACGCTGGCGGCCTACGGCATCAATTTCATCGATAAAGATAATACACGGGGTGTTGCGCTTGGCCTGTTCAAAGAGGTCGCGCACCCTGGAAGCGCCGACGCCGACAAACATCTCAACGAATTCACTGCCGCTGATGGAGAAAAAGGGAACATCGGCCTCACCGGCCACGGCACGCGCCATCAAAGTTTTGCCGGTACCGGGGGGTCCCACCAGTAGCACGCCTTTAGGAATGCGTGCGCCGAGGGACTGAAACTTTTCTTTCGACTTGAGGAAATCGACGACTTCCCGCATGTCCTGCTTGGCTTCTTCAGCGCCAGCGACATCGGCAAAGGTAACGCTGGTGCGGCTGGCGGGGAAAAGCCTCGCCTTGCTTCGTCCGAAGCTCATCGCCTGGTTATTAGCCCCGCGCGCCTGGCGGAATATCAGGAAGAACAGGAAGATTAACAGTAAGAACGGCAGGATATTGATAATCAGTCCACCCCAGTTAATCCCCGACGACCCCTTGATATCAACAACAACATTGTCAAGCTTAAGCCCTTCAACATCATATAGGCTGGAATTAACCTCTTTATAGGCTTTTATCTCCTGGCCATTGACCGTGGCGACCGTCAGCAAATCCCCCTCGACGGTAATCCTTTGAATCTCATCGTTTTGAGACATGGAGACAATCAGGCTCAAGGGAACCTCGGCGGGCTCATCGCCGCCCGGCATGAGGAAAGAAAACAGGAGCACAGCCGCCAGTAAGATAACGATATAGATGACGCCATTGCGTTTCCAGTTCGATTTCATATCCTGCCTCAATTATCTTGTTACTACAATTATACCATAAAATATATTAATCAATAGTTAAATGGTACGAAAGTAACATTTTTTATATTTACTTCAATAAAATACAGAGCGGCGAGGCAGTCATACCCGTAACCGCATTTGCTTCGCCGCTCATAATTGAGGAGGCACTGACGACGATGATGGACATTATCATTAAGGCCAGAACAGGGATTTAATTAATTGCTTCAAGCACGTATTCTCGGTGAGTTTCGGCGGCAGCCATTATCTCATCAAAGCCGATTTTGTTCTTTCGCAAGAGCTTCAGACAAGCGGCGACAATATCAGCATCATAGAGAATGCCGCTGCCCCTGCTAATTTCCTCCAGAGCAATATCCAGCCCCAGCGCCGGACGGTAAGGACGATGGGAGGACATCGCCTCAACGACATCAGCCACACCCAATATCCTGGCTTCAAGGATAATATCATTGCCGGATAAACCTTGAGGATAACCCGAGCCATCAAGCCTTTCATGGTGCTGGAGAACCGCCGTGGTAACCGGCCAGGGGAAGTTAATTTTCCGCAGGATATCGTATCCTACCCGGCAATGGTTCTTGATAATATCGAACTCGCTGGCATTTATCTTGCCAGGTTTGGTTAAAATTTCAGTAGGCACGGATACCTTGCCAACATCATGTAGAAGGCCGGCGACGTAAATACCGGTGACCTGCCAATCGGTGAGACCGATTTCCACGGCAATGGTACGGGCGAGTTCGGCGACGCGACGCTGGTGGCTGGCGGTATACTGGTCACGGCTGCCGACCACCAGAGAAACAGCGTGGATAATGCCCTCAATAGCTTTACGGAACTCATCGGGCTTCTTTTGCCTGTTTTCCATATAATCGATAACATCAACGGAAGCCTTCTGCAATAGATCATGCTCTTTTAAAGAATACTGCTCGCGTAAGGACTTGGCGCCGGACCGCAGCTTATTCATTGAGCGGCTATGAATCCTAAACGGCGCTAACAGCGCAATACCGTTGTTTTGCAGGAGTTCCCTGTAGCCCGGGGGAAGACCGGCGATTATCTTTTTACCCTTGAAATACAAGACCGCCAATACTATAAGGCATAAGAGAACCTGTATGAGCGGAATAAAAAAATATAGATTCAAATAATCAACTCCGATATTTTATCGCGCGTTCCAGCTTACGAGAATTACCTATGATATATATCGGCAACTGCACGGGTCTACCGACGCGCCAGCTCAGGAGCAAGTCCTGCATGTATAGCCGGCACGCCAGCAAAACCCAAATCAGAGAGGCAACTAAAAATGGTAAACAATAGCACCGGCGCGTAATAAAATCAGAAAACCGGTTGGAGGGCGGTCCAGTCATTTCCATAGGTTTTTCCTCCGTGCCTACCAAGTTTACGCAGGCAAAGTCTACTAATAGTCACAATACTACTCCCAACAATATCAAAAAAATCACAGTACAAAAGTAATGGAGTCCAGTAAATCCAATATAACCGGAGTATAATCATCGCTCATGAAAACGATATAAAAACAGCCAGTATTACAGTCGCTTCAACTTGACAAGCAAAAGCCTGCTAGTGTACATTTTTAATGTATTGCGTAAAATCACATGCCTTTTTAGAGCATTTCTACCAACGATAATCATTCACCAGACCCGAAATATACGTCATCATCAAAGACGTTCACATGCAAATTCTTGGAAGGAGAACGATTGACATGTCTGCTGTTAAAGGCAAAAAGGTTGACGTTAAGCCGGATAAAACGGTAATTAAAGCCCTGGCGCTGGGGGGACTGCTGGGGGGCGGAGGCGAGTGCGTCGTGGATGTTAAAGATGGCAAAGCCGTAAGAATCCGGCCGTTCCATTACGACTGGAAATACGATAAAAAGAAGTTCAACGCCTGGAAAATGAAGCGGAACGGCAAGACACTGGAACCCTTGATGAAAGCGCTGCCCGGCACGTTCTCGCTGGCATATAAGAAAAGGACTTACTCTCCCAACCGCATCAAATACCCACTAATCAGAGTGGACTGGGACCCCAAGGGTGAGAGAAACACGCAGAACCGCGGCAAGAGCAAGTACCGCAGGATTTCCTGGGACGAGGCGACGACAATCATCGCCGATGAAATTAAGAGAGTCCACAAAAAATACGGCCCGCTTTCCATCTTGGTACAGGGCGACGGGCACGGCGAGTGCAAGACGATTCACACCCCGCACGGGCACCAGAGCCGGCTGCTCGATATGATGGGGGGTTTCACGCAGCAGGTGAGAAACCCGGACAGCTGGGAAGGCTGGTACTGGGGCTCCAAGCACGTGTGGGGGCAGGGCTTCCAGGGCATGATGTCGCCGGCGGCCAACCTTATTAAGGATATGACGGAAAACTGCGGGATGATACTTTTCTGGGGCTGCGACCCGGAGACCACCCCCTGGGGCTTTACAGGTCAGTACGCCACCCGAATCTGCTACTTCTGGACGCAGGTGGGTATCAAACAGGTCTATGTATGCCCCGAACTCAACTACGGCGCCGCCGTCCACGCGGACAAGTGGATACCGGTACTGCCCAATACCGATGCGGCGCTACAACTGGCGCTAATATACGTATGGATAAAAGAAGGAACCTGGGACAAAAAATACGTCAAGACCCACGTGGTGGGCATGGATTATGTAAAGAATTATGTACTGGGCAAAGACGACGGCATACCCAAGACGCCGGAATGGGCCTCCAAGAAATGCGGCGTGCCGGAATGGACGATTAAAGCGCTGGCGAGGGAATTCGCCAAGAAAGTGACGTCAATCGCCCATTACTTCGGCGGGTCGTTTATCAGAGGGCCGTTCTCGCATGAGCCCGGCCGTCTTGAATGCGTCCTGCTGGGCATGCAGGGACTCGGCGGGCCCGGCGTACACCAGTGCCAGATAACCTACTTCGGGATGCCCCGCGCCGAAGGTCTTAAGAGCATCCGCTACTTCAATCCGGCATTAACCGAGAGGTTAAGGATACCATGTAGAACCACTATCGACGCGTGGGGCAAACAGCTGATACCCAAGACGCTTATACAAGACGCGATTCTTAAACCTCCTCTTACGTTCTACGGCAGCGGCGGGCAGGAATGCCAGACGGAAGAGCAGTTTGATAAATATACCTACCCTATCGAGAAGGAAAAGGGCGGCGTCGAGATACACATGATGTGGACGGATACGCCGTGCCGAATTACCTGCTGGAACCACGGCAATTTGTCGATAGAAGCCCAGAGAAGCCCCAAGATAGAATTCGTAGTCGCCCAGCACCCCTGGCTGGAGAACGAATGCATTTACGCTGATATCATTCTGCCGGCCAACACCACGCTGGAAGTAGAAGACATCGTCACCAATTCCAGGCAGGGGCCACACTTCCAGAGCGTCTGCATCCAAGAGCAGGCTATACAACCAATCGGCGAGTCCATGAGCGACTACGAGATAGTGCTGGCCATCGCCGAGAAACTCGGCTACGGCAAAAAGTTTTCCGAGGAAAAAACGACCAGAGACCTGCAAAAAGATGTCTTCGATACGATGGAGCTTGGCGACATGACCACCTGGAAAGATTTTCTGGAAAAGAAATATTTCGTTTATCCTGTAGCTAAAGACTGGGAGAACGACCCGCCCGGCTTCAGGAAATTCTACGAAGACCCAGAGAATAACCCGCTGCAAACGCCAACCGGAAAGCTGGAGTTCTACTCCGAAAGATTAGCCAAGAACTTTCCCGACGACCATGAGAGGCCTCCCTATCCGAAGTGGATTGAGAAAGGCGAGACGCATGACGAGCGTATGTCCAGCGAGAGAGCCGCCATGTTCCCGCTACTGCTGATGTCCAACCACGGCCGGTGGCGCACCCACGCCCAAGGCGACGATATTACCTGGACGCGCGAAACTCCCACCTGTAAAGTGCTGGGGGCTGACGGCTACCGGTACGAACCTGTCTGGCTTAACCCGAAGGACGCCGAAAAACGCGGCATCAAGGACGGCGACATCGTGAAGGTGTTCAACGAGCGTGGGGTGGTGCTCTGTGGGGCCCGTGTATGGGAGCGTATGAGACCCGGAGTAGCTTACGTCGATCACGGGGCGCGTAACGACCCGATAATCAATACGGTCGACCGGGGCGGCGCCATCAACACCATCGCTCCGAACGGAATAACATCCAAGAACGCCTGCGGCCAGGCCACCAGCGGCTACCTGGTCGATGTCCAGAAGGTCACCGAGAAAGATTACCAAGAGTGGCGGGCGAAAGACCCCGAATCATACGACGCCGCTTTCAAGAGAGAATACGACCAGGCTTCCGGCCTGCGCTTTAACGCCTGGGTCGAAGGAGGTATGGAATAATGAAGGTATTTGTCATCGATGTCGGGATTTGTAACGGCTGCTATGCGTGCCAGATTGCCTGCAAGGACGAGCACGTCGGCAACGACTGGTCGCCCTACGCCAAACCACAACCGGACACCGGGCAGTTCTGGATGAAACTCAACGAGTATATACGGGGCACGGTGCCCAAGGTAAAGATGCATTATGTCCCCGTTCTCTGCCAGCACTGCGACAAAGCCCCCTGCATACCCGCCTGCCCGGTAAAAGGGGCTATCTACAAGCGGGACGACGGGCTGGTCATTATCGACGCGGAGAAATGCACCGGCTGCAAAGCCTGCGTGGACGCCTGCCCTTACGGCGCTATCTACTTCAACGACAGCCTGAACATCGCCCAGAAATGCACCGGCTGCGCCCACCTGCTGGACGGCGGGGAGTGGAAGGTACCACGATGCGTGGACGCCTGCCCTACCGAGGCCATAAAGTTCGGGGAGGAATCAGAATTCAAAGACATGATAGCCAAGGCCGAAGTACTTAAGCCGGAATTAAAAACCAAGCCGAGGGTCTATTACCTGAACATCCCCAAGAAGTTTATCGCCGGCACGGTTTACGACCCCATCGAGAAAGAGGTGGTTGTAGGCGCTAAATGCACGCTGACGGGGCCGAAAGCCGGTAAGACAACCATGGTTACCACAGACGGCTTCGGGGACTTCTGGTTACACGGGCTGACCGACGGCAATTACAACCTCACGATTGAAGCCAAAGGATTTACCGCGAAGTCTTTCAAGAAGCTCAACACGGAGAAAGACGTTAACCTGGGAGACATACCGCTGGCTAAAGGCAAGAAGAGATAGTCGGAGGTTAAAAAAGGCTTAAAGGGGGGGTGTAAATACTCCCCCCTTTTTTATCTTACGCCCGGCTGCACAAGTTCAACTATCAGGCCAGCGGCATCGAGGTCAAGGTAAGTGACGCCGCCGCCACCCTTGAATTGAGAGTTAAGTAATATCTCGGAGCCCTGGTCGGTCAGATGCTTCACTTCTTTTTCAAGATTATCCACTATAAAGCCCAGATGCTGGATGCCCTCACCTTTAGCCTCAAGGAATTCCTGATGAGGCGATTCTCCGTCGATGGGTTGTATTAACTCAAGCTCCATGTTACCGATTTGAGCGGTCTGAATCGACACTCTCTGGCTGGGGACGAAAGGTTTACCCCTGTAAGTTTCCCGGGCGTCCGGGGGCAAATTCCTCGGCTTAAAGGGGCCTATACCCAGGGCAGTCAAACGCTCGACGGCTTTATCCATATCCCTGACCACAACCCCGATGTGCACCAGCCGTGTAAAAGCAGAATCTCCGGCTATATTACTTTCCATAGCGTATCTCCTCAACTATCATTTTACCTTTATCAAGACTAACACTAATTATAGATTAATGTCATTCCACACAGTTTATTTGCGCCGTAATATTTTTTCACTTAAAATTATAATAGCCCACATTAATTCCGGAGGTACTTTATGTCAAGGAAGAACAACATCGTCATCATCGGGGGGACGGCCTGCGGGACTAAAGCCGCAGCACGGGCGAGGCGACTGGACTCCGATGCCAAGATAACTATTATAGAGCAGCGGGACAATCTCTCCAGCGCCACCTGCGGCCTGCCCTACTTCGTCGGAGGGATAATCAAGAACAAGAGCGAACTTGTCTCCCGCGGGGTCGAGTTTTTCCGCAACGGGTTAAAAATGACGGTTTTCACCGGTACCAGAGCCACCGCGATAAATCCGAAGGCACACCGCGTGGAGATAGTAGATATAAAAACCAACAAGAAGCAAACACTCGATTACGATAAGCTGGTGATTGCCACCGGTGCCACGCCCACCGTGCCCAACTGGGAAGGCAAAGACCTCAAGGGTATATTTACGCTTTCCGATATCCCGGACGCCGTCGGTATCCGCGACTACATGGCAGGGCTAAAAAATAAAAAGGCGGTGATTGTGGGGGCGGGGCTAATCGGGCTGGAAGCGGCGGAGAACTTCGTTGCTATGGGGCTGAAAGTAACGGTACTTGAAATGCTGGGGTGGCCGCTGCCAACTCTTCTCGATGAGGAAATCGCCGCCCAGCTGGAGAAACACATGAAATCCAAAGGCGTCGAGCTGATGTTCGGGCAGCGCGTCACCGGCTTCAAAGGGGATAAAACGGGCAAAGTAAATAAAGTGATGGTCGGGGATACCAGTATCGATGCCGGCATGGTACTGCTGTCACTGGGCGTCAGGCCGAACGTATCATTAGCCAAAGAAGCAGGACTGACAATCGGGACGACAGGGGGCATCGCCGTCAACGAGTACCTGCAGACCAGCGACCCGGATATTTACGCCGGGGGCGACTGCGCGGAGATGGTCAATATCATTACCGGCAAGAAGACGCTGGTCCCAATGGGATCGACGGCCAACAAGCACGGCCGGGTTATCGGTACCAACACCACCGGCGGTAAAGATACCTTCCCAGGGGTGGTGGGGACAGGCGTCTTGAAGGCATTCGACCTCAACGCGGGGCGGACGGGGCTTAACGAAACGCAGGCGAAAGAGGCCGGCTATGAAATCGTCAACTCACTCGTACCAAGCGAAGAACATGCGACTTATTATCCGGGGGCCAAAGATATACTGGTAAAGCTGGTGGCGGAAAAGACGAGCGGCAGGCTATTGGGGGGACAGGTAATCGGTCTAGGGGAGGCGGTCAAGCGCATCGACGTGCTGGCGACGGCATTGACCATGGGGGCAACTGTAGATAACCTGGCGAATGTCGACCTCGCTTACGCGCCGCCCTACAACAGCGCCATGGACCCGCTGCACCACGCGGCCAACGTCATCCGCAACAAGCAGGCAGGTTACGCGCGGGCGATATCACCGCAGGAACTAAAAAGCAAACTGGATAAAAACGAAAAGTTCGTCCTGCTGGACGTGCGCTTCCCGATGGAATGGAAAGAACAGCGCATTGAGGCCCCGCAAACAAAACTGCTGCCCCTGCCGGAGCTAGACGAGAGAATGAGCGAGCTCAATAAAGACGATGAGATAGTGATTTACTGCAAGACGAGCACGCGCGCCTACCAGGCGCAAAGGACACTGGATGATACCGGCTATAAAAATGTGTGCTTCGTGGACGGCAGTTTAGACGCCTGGCCATACGAAATCGCCAGTAACAAACAGGAATTAACTAAATAGTATCTTAATCTTTAGTCTGCGTATTCGAGGAGTCGGTGGGATTATCCGTATATTGCGGCACGCCCTTCAAGAAGAAATTGGCCACGATCGCCAGTAAAGCAACTGCCATGAACATGAAGAATATATACGTCAGCGCAGAACTAAGAGCTTCACGCAGCGTAGTAATCAACTGGTCGAACAGGCTAAGTCCGTTAGCCCCCATACCCTCAAAGATGCCCCGCATATTATCGTAAGCGGCGGGGTCGATAATAGCCTGCGGATTGTCAAGTATGCCCGAAAGCTCGGCCGGTGATACGGCAGAGGTTACCTCCGGCGATATATTAGCCTTAAAAGACGATGCAAAACGGTTATTCAGAACCGAGCCCATGAGAGCCAGTCCTACCACTCCACCAAGCGGCCGCAGGAATGAAATAAGCGATGTGGCCGTTCCCAGAACCGAATAAGGCACGCTATTCTGGACGGCGAGAGTATGCACCGGCATGACACTCCCATTACCCAACCCGGCAATAACCAGATAAACGGTTGCTACGGCGAAGGTCGTGTTTACCGACATGCCGGAAAGCAGGAGGAAGCCCACGCAGGCAAAACCCAGCGAAATCGTGCCCTGTATACGGTAGCGTCCTCCGGTCCTGGAGAGAAGCTGGCCGCCAACAAAGCTCCCGAAAGCCATACCCAGCATCATAGGCGTCATGAAGCCGCCGCTCTCCGTTGCCGACGCGCCCAGCACACCCTGGAAAAAGAGCGGCACAAAGGTCATCACGGGAAAGAAGGATGCGCCCTGGAGAAAGACTACAATTGAAGACACGGAAACCACGCGATTTTTGAACAGGTCCATGGGGATTATGGGCTCAGCAGCTCTTTTTTCTACCATAATGAAGGCAAAAAGCATAACCGCCGAAAAGATAAAGAGGCCGATGATAACGGAAGAACCCCAAGCGTAGTTCACTCCTCCCCAGTTAAGCCCCAGTATCAGAGGCACCATAAAAAGCGACAGCGTGATGATACCAAGATAATCAACATGATGCTTTCCCGTAGCAGTACGCAGCTTCGGGAACAGGAAGATGAATATTATGATGATAGCAATACCGAGAGGCGTGGTCAGGAAAAAGCACCAGCGCCAGGAAAGGGCATCGGTAATGATACCGCCTAATGTGGGGCCGATAACCGTGGAGATGCCGAACACGCCGGCCATCAGACCCATATATTTTCCCCGCTCGTTCGGGGGGAAAAGGTCGGCGACGATGATGAAACCAAGGGCGTTCATAGCGCCAAAGCCGAAGCCCTGCACGGCGCGGAACATGATAAGCTGGTTCATCGACTGGCTGAAGCCACTAAGCAGCGTACCGATAACGAAGATAATCATGCCGGTAACCAGTACCCATTTGCGGCCGTACATATCGGATAACTTGCCCGCCAGCGGGAGGGAAAGCGATTCCGCAATTATATAGGCAGTCTGCACCCAGGTATACTGGCTGAAACCGGAGAGGTCGGCGACGATTCTCGGCATCGCCGTAGAAGTCACCGTCATGAAAATCGAGCCGAGAAACATGGTAAACATCGTGCCTATCAACGCCGTCATGACCTGGCGCCGCGGCAAGTGACTCTGGTATGTTTCAACCGCTAATTTTTCCAAATTATTCCCTTAATATTTTATTACTAAAGTCTAGAAAATAACTCGTCGATTTTATGAAGAGAAACGGACAATTCTTCAAGCTCGGCATCGGTAAGGCAAGCCAGCTTTTCTTCGACGCCGGTACGGATAACACAGTGAAACTCCTCCCCAATCCGACATCCTTTATCAGTCAGCGCCACATTACAAATCCGCCTATCGGCGGGGTCAGACCGGCGCCTGACTAAATTCAACTGTTCAAGTCGGTCAAGGAGATGGGTCATCTGGGACTTGGGTATCTGGAGTCGCTCCCCTATTTCCGCGATATGCAGCGTTCCCTCTTCCTGAAGGGTCTTCATAATTTCAATATGCGGCAGGGTAATATGTTCTTCAATCTGCCTGAAGGCCGTTTTCACCAGCTTACGCTGAAGACTGCGGCGTATCGAGGGGGTGATAGCCAGTAAATCTTTAGTGACCGTATCCAGAATCTCTCTAGTCATCGAAATATGATATTAGTTCACTATATAAATAGTATAATTTGTAAACTATTATACCACCTTTTAGACCCTCCGTCAAATTCTCCGATTTTTAAGTGGACGTAATCAACCATCTGTACTAAAATAAGAGAAATCTTGTCTGGAAAGAGATAAAAATGAATGAGTGGCAAGAAGCCAGGAAAACGGTAATCGAAGCCGCCCGTAAGATGTCAGAAAAAGGGCTGGTGGCAGGAACTTCCGGGAATATCAGCCTGCGATTGCCTTCCGACGGGAAAAAGCAGTTGATGGCGATTACCCCTACTTCAAGGCATTATGATACTTTAAAAATCGATGATATACCGATTATCGACTTTGACGGTAAAAGAGTAGCGGGTGAGTTACCACCATCGATAGAAACGCAAATGCATACAGGGATTTACCGGTCGAGAAAAGACGTTAACGCTATAATCCATACCCATTCCGTCTTCGCCAGCGCCGCCGCAGTAGCCGGAATCGATATTCCGCCGCTACTGGAAGACCAGGTAGTCTATCTGGGCGGAGAAATAAAGCTGGCGGATTACGCGGTCAGCGGTTCGCCGGAACTAATGACTAATGCCGTAGCTGCCCTGGGCAAAAGGAACGCCGTCCTGCTGGCGAACCACGGGGCGGTAGGCACGGGGCGTACCATGCGGGATGCCTTTACTGCCTGCGAGCTTATCGAGAAAACCGCCAGGGTCTATTTTCTGGCTTTGTCCACCGGAAAGGTCAACCAGCTGCCGGAAAAAGCCATAGCCATACAAAAAGAGCTCTACGCCAAGTTGCAGACCAGGGAAGAATAATACAGGAAGTATTTATCACCGCAGGCCCATGACACAAAAAATGGCGAGAATATTCAGCCTGGGCATATGTTTATTACTGCTGCTTGGCATATTTTCCTGGCCTAAACCGGTCTCGGCAGGCTTATCCGTGTGGTCGGCGGAGACAATCCCAACGAGACTGAACGAGGTTCTGGGCCGTCCCGGGATAGATGTCCGGGACCTGGCCATCGGCAGCGATTACTTAACGATTTATGCCGCCCCCGGCAACAGCGTTGGGGGCAACTTTATTTATAAGACCACCGACAGCGGCTCAAATTGGACGGAGTATCCAACACCTATAACAGCCGACCTGATAGCGGTCGCCCCGGATGATAATAATCTCGTGGTCATCGCCAACAGCACTACGGCGGCGGTACACATCAGCTTCGACGGAGGGGTGACATGGCAAACGATGGGCACCGTGCAGGAGACCCCCGGTGGCGCGGCGGCGGCAGCTATTTATGATATAGAAATATCACCGACCGCAAACGGAATACAGTATATAGCCGCTGCCGGTAAAGAAGCGGCAGGCCTAGCCAATGTCTGGTACTTTAATTACGGTTCGGCGACGCAAGCCTGGCATGAAACCAACGACCTGACCGGTTTTGCTACGGATAACGAAACAGCCACACTAACTTTTTCACCCAGTTTTATGTGGGATAACACGCTGGCGGTGATTACCGACAATGCCAGCATTACCGCGGGGGTAAGACTCCAGCTTCTTAACATTAATTCCGGGGCATGGAATGCCAACGCCGGTTATACGGGCTATCCAGATACGATAATCAGCGGTAATATAACCAGACTCACTTCAGCGTCGCTGGCGCTTTCCCCTACTTTCCAGGGAGACGACCTCGACAGCCATAAGGTTTTCATCGGCATGACGATAGACGGCGACGCATCAGCCAATGCTACCAGCGGTATTTACAGAATAATGAATACAATCCAGACAGCTCTTCTTCTTAATGTAAATATCCATAGTATTGGTTTTAACGGCGCCTATTTGATTGCCGGCACCTATGATTCCACCACCGTCTACCGTTCCATTAATCCATCCGCGGCTATTCCGACGTTAAGCTTTACAGACATCACCAAGAGGCCGGGCGGAGAAAACAGGGTGTTAGCCGCATGGCTGGCCAGTGTTGCCATAGCAGGAACATCAGGGAACGAAAGCTCCTTCGCCGTATCGGAGGACAGTGGGGCTACCTTCGATGATATCAGCCTTATCGATACGGTTATTACCAATGCTAGAGATGTGTCCGTTACCAGCGACGGCAGCAGGGTATATATGGTCACCGATGACGGCATCGATTCGAGCCTCTGGCGTATGGCAACCGACTGGAAAAGAATATTAAGCCTGAAAGGTACCACGAACTATATCGTTCGCGTGGACGCATCAAGCGGGAGTATCATTTATCTGGCCCAAAAAGGCGGGACTACCGTTTACTGCAACAGCAACAGCGGGGCGTCTCCATGGTCAATCCGCACCTGCGCTGTAACTGTCCAGGATATCGCCGTGGAAAGTGCACAAGTTGCATACGCTTTAAGCGCCGCCGGGGCAGTATCGAAGTCCATTACCAGCGGTTATATCTGGGGTGTTGCCGTGCCTACCACCCTTGGCAATGGGGCTACAATAGTCAGTGCAGGCACAAACAATATACTCGTCGGCAGTCAAAACGGATTCGTAGCTTATTCAACAGACGGAGGCGTATTATGGACAATGATTCCACAATCAATCGGGGCTGGCGCAGGTGATGTTCATGTAGTCGCGGATGTAAACTTCGCCACAAACAAAATAATCTACGCCGCCACCGTCACCCCCGGACATAATATCGTTACATGGACAATCGGCGGCAGTATTGCGTGGACAGATATTTTTAACGGCGTCGTTACAGGAGGGATTTACGGCCTGGCGATTACCAACGATATTCTCTATGCACTGGAATATAATGCCATTGCTAGCCAGAGCACACTCTGGCGGCATATCTCGCCGTCAACGGCGGCGGCATCATCGGCAGAATGGAATGCCAGCATTACTAACTTTATCACCGATGCTGATGACCTTAATGTCATACTTAATGCCGCACCGCGAGCTTTGAAGGCAAGTAATGGAAAACTATGGGCGGTCAAGACTAACCTGACTAATAAGCTTTACAGTTATACCGATGTCATCATTGACGCAACAATAGAACTAGTTGCGCCTGCACAAGGAAACATCGTGCACGTAAATTATCTAAACGGCCTCGCCTATGATGTACTTTTCACCTGGGACCGACCCAGTGTTGCGACTGAATACGAGCTTTTTATCGCTTACGATGAAAATTTCTTCTACCCGACGGCAACCATTACCGTGAACATGACAAATGCCAAAGCTTATGTTCTGGTAGGGCCGCAGCAGGTTGGACCCGCCAACATCGATTTCATAGCAGGGACAGTCTATTACTGGAAAATACGCATTACAAAGCCCGGCTACAGCTCGTATTCTGTTACCAGATACTTTGTCATAGAAGGCTTGCTGGACGTGTCAGCACAAATGATAGTGGAAGGCCAGAACGGCATGGTTACGAGTCCGAATCCGGCGTTCTCGTGGCTGCCCCTGAAGGGAGTTACCGAGTACCAGTTCAGATTAAGCGACAACCCGGAAATGACCGACCCTATTATTAACGAAGTTGTCAGCACAACTGCTTTCAAGGTGAATATTGCGCTGGAATACGGCGAGACGTATTACTGGCAGGTCAGGCCCATAAAACCCAAGGAAGGCAGCTGGTCAGCGCTGGTTGTCTTTACGGTGGCCGAAGAGCCGGCTGAACCTATACCCCCGGTAATAATAGAAGAAGCCCCGCCAATAGTTATAAGCATACCGCCGCTGCAACAGGAGGAGTCATTTTTACTGCCGCCAACGTCCGTGCTGGTTACAGAAGTGACCCCAGGCTTTTTCCACATCATTATTTTTACCCTAGCGGTGCTAGTAGGTGTTGTCGCTTTAATGATATATAAAACCTTTGGGGGACGCCCCGTGGTCAAACTGCCAGTGAGACGCCCGACCGGCCCCAGGCGTAAACACGAAATACCCGGGACCGAAAGGGCGCGAGAGCCGGTCGAACCGCCGGAGAAAGCAGCCACGCGTCCTCCCACGATTGAAAAGAGCAAGGAAGGAGCCTCGGTCGTTTTCGCCGCTAAGTCCTTCATGTGGATGCTGACGGAGGGGGAGGGGGCGGACGGAAGCAAAACCGCATTATCAGGAAAAGAGGAGCAATCCCTGGGAAAGAAGGTTGCCGAGAGAATTCGCGAACTGACCAAGAAAGAAAATCTGTACATTAAACACCCGGAAGATGCCACCATGATGCTGCGTATCTGGCTGCAATACGGTTCCAGGGACGAGACCAACCGCTACCTGACCAAGACTTTTTCAGCGAGTCCGGAGAACGCCATCAGGTTCCTTAAGTGCTATCTGCCACCGGCCTCGGCGGAAAAACCCGAGCCGTCCGCCGATGACTTTACCCGCGCGCATTATGATAGTATTGCCGAAGTCGTCGACCCGGATAAAGTTTATGCGGCATTGACCAAGGTCTTTAAATTCAAAGTAGATACCATCGAAGAAAAGGTGCCCGTTAAACCAGCCGAAAGGAACCTGGCTTTTAAATTCATGCGTCTGCATCTGCAGAAAAAAGACGAGGACTCAAAGAAACCGCGGTCCAAGTAATTGTCTGCAGACATACACGCCGTACGTCCCTAAGCTATCCCGCCACGCGGCTCGTTTGACATCATTCTTTAAGATAAAGTAAAATATTTACAGCACGATCCCCCAAGGGGGTTATTTGTGCCGAGCGAACAATGGGGACACAGTTACTTGAGACCTCTGCCGTTCACCATTTTTGCCAATACCAAGTCCCCACCTGCTAGAAAGGCAACCGGCCTTAATAGGACATCGAAGCTATATCAGTGATATGGGATTACACGTGACGGGAAGGGACGCAATTTCGCATTACTCTTACTTCACAGCAATTATCATTGCTATCGGTTCTGTTTATTCTCAACGCTGGTTCGACAGCAGTTGATACATCTTGATGGCTTCAAAACCATCATATTTCCCCTTGCCTTACCGTTTTACCATGATGCAATCGGCAAGTTGAGATACTAAAAAGGATTTAAAAAAAGAAAAAACTGGAGGGAAACAATGGCTTATCCGAAATTCAAATCAATTTTACTTGAAAAGGACAAAGAATATCCCAAGGTAACTTATCTCATCCTGAACCGGCCGGATAAAAACAACTGTATCAGCATCGGCGAAGATTACATGACCGGCGATATCAAGAAAGCCATGTGGGAAATCAACCATGATGACGACTGCAACGTGGTTATTTTCAAGGGCGCCGGCAGGAACTTCTGCGCCGGGTTCGACCTCTCCATGGTTTACCGCGTATACGGCGGGGCCAAGGGCGTTAAACCCAGCCAGAGAATCAGGCTGCAGACGGACCAAGACCAGCTTTACGGCTTCCCGCAGGCAATCCTGGACTGCAATAAGGTAGTCATGGTGCAGGTGCACGGCTGGGCTATAGAAGCCGGCCTGTACATCACCAAGGCAGCCGACATCGTCGTCTCCGGCGATAACGCCAAGTTCTCCCAGATGGGCCAGCGACTGGCTTTCGGCGGTTTGCCCACCCTTCCCCTCGAGTTGGTAATGGGCCACACCAAGAAAGTCGAGGAAATCCTGCTGACCGGTCGCACCATCAGCGGCAAAGAGGCGGAGGAAGCCGGTTATGTTACCAAGTCGGTCCCCGACGAAGACCTGGAATCAGAAGTGCATAACCTGGCCGCCGCCATCTCCCTGCTGCCGCGCGACTGCGTGGTGATGGGCAAGTTCGCTCGCCGCCATATGCTGGACAGGCTGGGACTGACCAACCTCAAAGAGGTTATCCTCTATCACACCTTCAGCACCAACCTTAAGTACAGCGAGGATGAGCGAGAGCTTATGTTCATCCGCGACCGCGAGTCCATGGGCGAGAGGGAAGCGTTCCACAAGATGCACGAGAAGTACGAGGAGCGTCTTAACAAGACCAAATATTTCCGCAGCTTCCGCCCGGAAAAGAAAAAATAAGAACCTCTTAGTTACGTTATAAGGAGTAAAGCAATGGCTAAGGCAAAATATCCTGAATTTGTTAAAGACGACTATTTTAAGATGGACGTTGAGTGCCACCTTAGCGGCGAGGCGAACAAGAAGTACTTCAACTACTTCCCCGAATACAGGAAGTGGGTGTACGGCACGGCGGAAACCGCCCGCGCATTTAATGCCGTTCCCCACCACGTTACT
>CAZRQP010000015.1:14773-21926 GCA_964602315.1 uncultured Dehalococcoidaceae bacterium | reverse complement strand
GAACGCAAGAAGATGGAACAGGCCCTCCGGGAGTCGGAGGAAAAATTCTCCAAGGCTTTCCATGCCACACCGCAGCAGATAATCATCACCAGGGAGAGGGACGATGTAACCCTCGAGGTAAACGATACCTATACCAAGGCAACCGGTTTTACACGTGAAGAAACCATCGGTAAAACCTCCAAAGAACTGGGAGTCTGGACAGTTCCAGAAGATAACAAAGAATTACAGCAAAAATTGAAAGATTATGGGCGCATTACCAACGAGGAATTTGAATTTATAAATAAAAAAAGGCAGAAACACACCCAGCTTATTACCATCGAGCCAATAACCATCAGCGGTGAAAAGTGCTGGCTTTCTGTTTCTACGGATATCACCGAACGTAAAAGAATAGAAAAAGAACTAAGAGAATCAGAGGAAAGAATTTCAAAAGCTTTTCGCGCTATTCCAGAAGCCATCTCCATTGCTTCACTGGAAGACGATGTATTTATTGAAGTAAACGATGGCTTTATCTCTTTTAGCGGATATTCCCGCGAAGAGATAATCGGTCATGCCACCAAAGAAGTAGTTGATTGGGTTAACCCCGATGACTATCACCGTATGAAAAAGCTAAAAGATACACATAGTCATTTTAACAACGAGGAGTTTTTATTACGGAGGAAATCAGGGGAAGCAATTACCCTATTAATGTCAGGCGATGTGATTAATTTCGGTGGTAAACCCTGTCTTCTAACCATCGGCACCGATATTACCGAGCGGAAGAGAAGGGAAGAACTGCAAAAAGCTGAAAACCATATACTAATGCTTTTAAGTCAGGGCGCGGAACAAAAAGAAATACTGGATGCTATTATCATGCTGTGTGAGCAAAACGATCCTTCCATTAAAGGCTCTATCATGCTCTATGATGGATCAAAGAACTGGCTTTCAGGCTCCGGCCCCAGCTTATCAGAGGAATACAATGATTCTATGAAAGCCGGGATACCTACAGGCCCGGTAGCCGGCTCCTGCGGGACAGCGGCGCACCGCAAGAAGCGGGTAATTATTCCAGACATAAAAAAGAGTCCGCTTTTCAAACCTTTTAAGGAAGCAATTGAATTGATGTCTAAAAATGACATGCTGGCCGTCTGGTCCGAACCCATCATCTCATCAAATGGCGAATTGCTCGGAACCATTGCTAACTATAGCAACCATATTGGTAAACCGACCGCCGATAATATCAGGGTACTGGAGTGGTCAGCCAGGATTGCTGCTATCGCTATCGAACGTAAAAATATGGAAAAAGCGCTAACAGAATCGGAGGAGAAGTTCTCCAAATCCTTCCATGCCATGCCGGAAGCTATCTCAATTTCAAAATTAGATGATGGCACCTTTGTCGATGTCAATTTAAGTTTCTGCCGCGACACCGGGCATACACGTGAAAAGATAATCGGCCATACCGGCCACTGGGTAAAACCCAGTCAACGGAAACAGATTGTAAAGATGGTAAAAGAAAAAGGCCGCGTGGAGAACTTGGAATGTGAATTCAGGAAAAAATCGGGCGAGCTGCATACAGTACTGATTGCTGCCGATAAAATCAACATCGGCGGCGAACCCTGCCTTTTAAGCATCGGCAGCGATATTACCGAGCGTAAAAGGATAGAACAAGCACTTAAAGAGTCAGAGGAGAAATTCTCCACCGCTTTCCACAATATGCCGGAAGCGGTTTCTATCGCTAGACTGAAAAACGGTGAATTCATCGAAGTCAATGACAGCTTCCTATCCCTCAACGGATATTCAAAGGATGAAGTAATCGGCTATTCCGGGGACGATTTAGACAACTGGGTACACAAGAATGAGCGTACACAAATGGTAAAAATGGTAAAGACACAAGGTTATGCCAAAAACATAGAATGTGAAGTAAAAACTAAAAAAGGCGAGATACATACAGTACTAATGTCTTCCGATATTATCAACATCGGCGGCGAACCATGTATTTTATGCATCAGCAGTGATATCACCGAGCGTAAAATGATGGAACAGGCATTAGCAGAATCGGAGGAGAAGTTCTCCAAAGCCTTCCATGCAATCCCTGAAACTCTATCGATTTCCACTCTTAAAGAAGGAAAGTTCCTGGATGTTAACGAGAGTTTCCTTAAACTCAACAGTCTTACGCGTGAAGAGGTAATCGGCCGTACCAGTACGGAAATACAGTTAATCAAACCGGGTGACGAACGCAATAAGCTACGTGAGATACTTCAAGAACAAGACCAGTTTACCAATTTAGAGATAAAGTTTAAAGCACCCAAATCAAGTCAAATGCTGACCTTCCTCTTTTCCGCCGATACCATTGAAATAAGCGGGGAACCTTGCCTCCTAATTATAGGCAACGATATCACCAAGCGTAAACAAGCTGAAAACAAGCTGCAAGAGGCTATGGCCGACCTGGAGCAAAACAGCGCGCTATTGAAAGCTACCAATAAAGAACTGGAGAGTTTCAGCTATTCCGTGTCTCACGACCTGCGATCGCCGTTGAGGAGTATCGACGGCTTCAGCCAGGCACTGCTGGAAGACTATACAGGCAGTCTCGATGAAAAGGCACAGGACTATCTCAACCGGCTGCGCAACGCCAGCCAAAAGATGGGCGAACTCATTGACGGTCTGCTTAAGCTGTCCCGTTTGACCAGAAGTGAAATGCACCATGAAAAAGTTGATTTAAGTTCACTGGCTAACGAGATAGCTAACAGGCTGCGGGAAACACATGATAAGCGTGACGTTCAATTTGTCATCGGCAATAACCTGTCAGCGACCGGCGACCCACAAATGCTGCGAGTGCTGCTGGAAAATCTGCTCGGAAATGCCTGGAAATTTACGAAAAATACCCAGCAGTCCAGGATAGAGTTCGGCAGCACCACAGAAAACGGAGCAAAAACCTTCTTTGTAAAAGATAACGGCGCCGGCTTCGATATGACTTTTAAGGATAAACTATTCGGCGCCTTCCAGCGCCTGCATGATACGGCTGAATTCCCCGGCACCGGTATTGGTCTGGCCACAGTGCAGAGAATTATAAACCGGCACGGCGGAGACGTCCGCGCCGAGGGCGCCACGGGCAAAGGGGCTAGTTTCTATTTCACACTTAATTAAGGAGTATGGATATGGCTATTGAAATGGATGAAACAATCTTACTCGTTGAAGACAATCCTGATGACATCGAACTAACAATGCGAGCGTTCCGTAAAAACAACATTGCCAATAACCTGATGGTCGCCCGCGACGGCGTCGAGGCGCTGGACTATCTATTTTGCCGCGGCGCATTCTGCGATAGGAATATGAAAGACACGCCACGGCTGATTCTGCTAGATTTGAAATTACCTAAAATGGACGGCCTGCAAGTCCTTGAGGCTCTGCGCGCCGAGGATAGCACCAAGCTGGTACCCGTGGTAATCCTTACCTCCTCAAGAGAGGAGCAGGACCTGATAACCGGCTACAAGTTCGGGGCCAACAGTTACGTTAGAAAACCGATAAATTTCAATGAATTCGTTGATGCGGTAAGAAATATCGGGCTTTACTGGCTGCTGATAAATGAACCGCCGCCTGACGGCCACTAATCAGCCGATTTTCCCCAAACCAGTACCGATAAAGGTGGGCAGCATGGAGAATAAAAAAATATCCGTCTTGTTGATAGAAGATAGCGTTGACGATGCGGAATTAATCAAGAGGAAACTGGAAAAATCTGCTAATATCAAATTCCAGGTGGCATTAGCGTGTAAGCTTGAGGACGGCCTGAAGCAAGCAGAAATGAACGAGTTTGACCTGATTGTCTCCGACCTGGGACTGCCGGACAGTCACGGCCTTGACACGGTCACGAAAATCCTCCTGGCGATACCGCATATACCGCTGGTTGTGCTAAGCGGTTTCGATGACGAAGATACCGGCATCAGGGCGGTACAGTCCGGGGCGCAGGACTACCTAGTTAAAGGCCGCCTGGATGACGCCCAGCTTGAACGTTCTATTTATTATTCTATCGAGCGGGCGCACCTGCAGTATGAGCTGGAGCAGAACTCACAGGAAATTTCCAAACTGCATAGTAATTTACTGAAAATCCTGGAAAACAGTGTCGATGCTACGGTGGTAGTCGGTGAAAACGGCGGCATACTCTTCACAAATCCGGCCGTAGAGTCCCTTTTCGGACAGAAACCTAAAGAAATGCTGAACCAGACATTCCAGTATCCACTGGCAGGTGATAAAACATCAGAAATAGAAGTATACCGGACAGACGGTAAAAAGACCATAGCGGAAATGTATGTGGTGAACATTACCTGGGAAGCAAGACCAGCGCGTATGGTCTCCATGCACAATATAACCAAACGCAAGGCAATGGAAGAAGCCCTGCGCACCAGTGAGGAAAAATACCGCAACATCGTTGAATTGTCCCATGAAGGCATTATTATCACCAATACCAAGGGATTAGTTACATCATGTAATCTCGCTTTCCTGAATATGATTGGATATCGGGAAGAGCAAATTGTCGGGAAACATTTTAAAGAAATCCCCAACATAAATCTCAGTGAACTCCCTGATTATACAAAGATGTTCGTATCTCTATTGAACGGCAAGAATAATCCGCTCCTGGAAATACCATGGAAATCAAAAGACGGAGAGACAAGAATATACGAACTTAACACAAACCTTATGAAAGCCGATGACAATATTATCGGAGTTCAGACAATCGTCACGGATATTACCGAGCGCAAGAGGGCAGAGGAGGCGTTACGAGAGTTAAGCTCGCGGCAGGAGGCAATCCTGGCATCCGTGCCGGACATTATTATGGAGGTGAATAACAATAAAATATATACCTGGGTCAATAAGGCCGGAATAGACTTCTTCGGGGATGATGTTGTAGGAAAAGAGGCATCTTTTTACTTTGAAGGTGAACAGGATACTTATAACAAGGTAAAACCGCTATTCAGCGGCAATGAAAACGTGACATACGTAGAAAGCTGGCAAAGACGCCGGGATGGAGAAAAGCGTTTGCTGGCGTGGTGGTGCCGGGTGCTTAAGGACCAGGACGGAAATGTGACCGGCGCTCTTTCTACAGCCCGGGATATAACAGAGAGGAAAAAAGCCCAGGAGTCTCTAAGAATATCGGAGGAGAAGTTCTCTAAAGCCTTCATGAATAGCCCGGAAGCAATAGTAATATCCAACCTGGATGACGGGACGATAATCGAGGCAAATAACACCTTCTTACGTCTTTCCGGTTATACGCGTGAAGAAGTCATAGGAAAGAATACTAGTGAAATTCAAACATGGGCTGAACCAGAAGAACGCACTACCGTAGTGAAGGATTTAGTGGATAAAGGGCTGGTCTGCGACCAGGAATGCCTTTTCCGGATGAAATCTGGAGAAGTACGCACCTGGCTTTTTTCCGCGGAAATAATAAATATAGGCAACGAACCACGTATGCTTTCCGTTAATTCCGATATCACCGAACGTAAAATAGCAGAAGAAGAACTAAAATTTTCTGATATCGCTTTGAAATCGATCCGTGAAGGAGTATTCGCTACTGACGTTGATTTTAAAATAACCCGCTGGAATGAGATGTGCGAACAGATGTTTGGCATTAAAGCATCCGATGTCATCGGGAAACTTGCTAACGATACATTCACGCTGGTTGAAGAATACCCGGGACAAAATGACAAACGTTTAGACACACTTATAAAGCAAGGATTTAATAAAGAAGAACAGATTTACCAGACACCGAAAGGCAATGTATGGGTTGATGCTCAATGTCAAGCGATGGAGGTTAACGGTAAGAGAACCGGATGGATAACACTGGTATCGGATATCAGTGAAAGGAAAAAGGCCGAGGAAGATCTGAAACAGAGCGAGGAAAAATACCGTGAACTTATCAATACCTCTACCGATGCCATTATTTCCACCGACCAAGGTATGAGAGTTACGATATGGAACAAAGGAGCAGAAAAAATCTTCGGGTATACAGAAAAGGAAATGCTTGGACAATCCGTTATGAAAATCGTTCCTGAAATGATCCATGACTCGATGGCCAGTAGTTATATTAAGTTCAACAAAACTGGCATGACTAAAATAAGAGACCGGGTTCTTGATGTGGCCGGCATCAGGAAGGACGGAAGCGAAATACCAGTCGAGTTATCAATATCCACCAGAAAAGCCGGTAACAGGTATATTGCCACGGCGATTATCAGGGATATAACGGCACGCAAGGAAACGGAGGAAAAACTGCGCAAAATCGACCAGATGAAATCCGAGTTTCTTTCCAACGTGTCTCATGAACTGCGTACCCCGTTGCAGTCTATCAGCGGTTTTACCAAGCTGATTATGACCGGCAAGGTGCCCGACACCACCACCCAGCAGGAATTTCTACAGATAATAGATACGGAAATATCCCACCTGGGCAATCTTATCAACAGTCTGCTGGACATGTCCCGGCTGGAGTCAGGCCGGTTCCAGATTTACAAGAATGACGTGTCAATACGCGATATTATAATCGATTCCCTGAAAACACTGCACAGCCTGGCCCGGGAGAAGAACATTACCTTGAAAGAAAGCATTCTGAAGCAATTACCTGAAATGGAGGCGGATAGCGACAGGATGCGACAGGTAATACTAAACCTGGTTGGCAACGCCATTAAGTTCAGCGAAAGAGGGGGGATTATTGACATCAATGTAAAGGTACAGGACGGAGAGGTGTTGTTCCAGGTTATCGACCACGGCACAGGTATAAAGAAAGTGGACATGGCCCATCTTTTCGAGAGATTTTACCGCGCCGAGGGTGAAACGGTCAGGGGCGGAACAGGACTGGGCCTTTACATATCCAAGCAGATTATTGACGCACATAAAGGCAAAATTTGGGCTGAAAGTAAATACGGCGAGGGCAGCACCTTCAGCTTTACCCTGCCTTTAAATAACAAAGGAGGAGAAAAAAATGGGAAAGAAAATTCTGATAATAGAAGACGATCCGGCAACTCAAAGACTGGTAGATTACTCACTAAAGCAGGAAGGCTACCAAATAATCACAGCCTCTAACGGCCTGGAGGGGATAAGAAAAGCAATCGGTGAATCACCCGACCTTGTCATCCTGGACGTCATGCTGCCGGGAATGGACGGATTTGAAATCTGCTACCGGTTAAAGTCCGAATCC
>CAZRQP010000015.1:0-14673 GCA_964602315.1 uncultured Dehalococcoidaceae bacterium | reverse complement strand
GGCCTGGTTAAAGCCGAAGAACTGGCCGTTGTGCTTAGCATCCAGTTGAAGCTGCCGCTTATCGACCTCAAGAGGCACGCCGTCCAGCCGGAGGCGCTCCGGCTCATCCCGGAAGAAATGGCCCGTAAACATGCGCTTATTCCACTGGATATCGTCAACAACTCCTTGATGGTGGTCATGGCCGACCCGGAAGATATCCGGACTATCGAAGATATCAAAGCCCAGGCCAAGATGAGACTGGAGGTAGCGCTCGGTGTCCGTTCCGATATAGAACGGGCTATAAACATACATTACCGTTCCAGCAGCGCTATTGAAAAACAGGTAAGCCAGTTCACGCCGACTGCGGAGGAAAAGACAGAAGAAACCCCCGCCATTACCACGAATACGCCGATTGCCGAGACGCTTAACCTACTGGTGGCACAAGCCGTCAAAGACCGCGCGTCAGACGTGCACATAGAGCCTCAGGAAGACCGGCTAAGGATACGGTACAGAATCGACGGCATCCTCCATGACATGTTCTCTTTTCCCCTTAGCATCCACTCTCCGCTGGTGTCAAGGGTGAAAATCCTTGCCGAGATGGATATCTCGGAACAGAGACGTCCGCAGGACGGTCAGTTCTCCATTAAAATAGGCGGCAACGAAATTGACATCCGCACGGCAACAATGGAGACGCCTTACGGCGAGAGGGTAACGCTGCGAATTCTGGACAAATCGCTGGCGCTTTTCACGCTTACCGAGCTCGGTTTTCAGTCTGAAGTATTAAAAAAGTACCGCGCCATGCTAAAAAGCCCAATCGGAATGATACTGGTGGGCGGCCCCACCGGCTCCGGTAAAACTACCTCCCTGTACGCATCCATTAACGAACTGGATAGAAACGAACGCAACATTATGACAATCGAGGACCCGATAGAATACAGTTTCATGGACATCAACCAGACCCAGGTCAACGCCAAGGCGGGTATTACCTTTGCCGGCGGCCTGCGGGCAATCATGCGGCACGACCCGGATGTTATACTCGTGGGAGAGATAAGGGACAAGGACACGGTAACAACCGCCATCCAATCCGCTCTTACCGGCCACCTGGTACTTTCCTCGATACACGCCAACGATGCCGCCGGTGTGCTGTTCCGCCTGATGGACCTCGATGCGGAGCCGGCTTCTATTTCATCTACGCTTATCGGCATTGTTTCACAGCGTATGGTCCGCCGCATTTGCACCAATTGCCGCTCCGTTTACCATCCGACTGAAGAAGAACTGGAGGCTTTTAGCAAGGAAATGGGTGATGAAGTCCCCAAGTTCTACCAGGGCACAGGATGTAATTTATGCGCCAATACCGGCTACCGCGGGAGGACGGGAATTTTTGAATTCCTCATTATGAGCGATTCCATAAGAAAAATGCTGCGGAGCAACGCGGGAGCCAGCGAGATTAAAGCACAGGCCGTCGCCGATGGAATGATATCCATGAAACACGACGGCATGAAAAAAGTTGCTGATGGACTAACATCCATCAGCGAGGTAATGCGCAGCGTATTTTCCATCAGCTGACGAGGGAAAAATGACATTCAAGTACAGAGTCTATTCCACTGATAAAGAGATAGTTGAAGGCACGATTGAAGTTGCATCGGAGAACATGGCCGAGGCGGCTCTATACCGCGCCGGTTTCCAGAATATCCTTAGCCTGGAAGAGGTAGCGGCGGCAGGACTGGACATAGAAAAACTGCTGCCGTCTTTTACAGGCGTGAAGACACGGGATATAATCGATATTTCAAATCAACTTTCCACGCTAATCCAGGCCGGCATCCCGTTATTATCTGCCCTGAAGCTCCTCGGGGGGCAGACAGCCAAGAAGTCGATGAAAAAGGTCTGCAGTGGGCTGGCCGAGGAAATTCAGGCCGGCAACTCGCTGTCGCAGGCACTTGCCAAATACCCCGAGACATTTTCCAATACCTATTGCCAGACCATTAAAGCCAGCGAGCAGGCAGGCACAATGGAGATCGGGCTTAAACAGGCGGCTAAATACCTGGAAAAACGCGCCCGGGCCAACCAGAAAATCAAACGCGCCATGATGTACCCCGCATTCGTTTTACTTCTCGCTATCGGCGTGGTCTTTCTCCTGATTTCAGTGGCGCTGCCGCCTCTAATAACCCTCTTCAGTTCCCTCGACGTTCAGCTGCCATGGATGACCAGCACGCTGATCGCTACCGCTGACTTTTTCTCCGCAAACATCGTGCCGGTACTCGGTGGACTTATCGTAGTCGTCCTGATAATAATCGGCCTGCTGCGGCTGGATTCAGTAAAACTAGCCAAAGATAAATTATTATTACGAATACCAATAATAGGCAAAATTATTATAGAACGCAGCATGAGCCTGTTCTGCCAGACAGCCTCAATGCTATTACAGGCGGGCCTTCGTCTGCCCCAGATTATCGATATCGTTACCCAGACCACCCAGAACCGGGTGATACGCCAGGCTTTCACCGGAGTCAGGGAACGGCTGGTCCAGGGGGAGGGACTATCACAGCCGATGTCCGAAAATCCCCTGTTTCCTCCCCTGCAGGTTGAAATGATAGTAGTTGGTGAAAAGACGGGCGCAATGGATAGCACGCTCAGCATGCTGGCGGATTTTTACGAACAGGAGGCCGATAGAAAAATTGACTCTCTCATTTCGATGATTGAGCCATCGTTAACACTGGTCATCGGCGGACTGGTGATTTTTATTGCGCTTTCCATGATAACGCCGCTCTATTCCATCTTAAAATCCATGCATTAAAAATGGGGAAAGAGATGATTAAATTAAGACGGTCGAAATTTCATTTAAATAGCCAGCGGGGCATCGGGATAGTGGAAACGCTGGTAGCCGTAGCCATTCTCGGGACCTCCGTAGTGGCTTTCGTTATTTCTCTTTCAACAGGTTCTCTGGCAGTAAATGTACTCGACCAGGAGACCATGGCACAGAGTCTGGCGCAGACACAGCTGGAATACACCAAGAACTATGCCTTTATCCCCGGCGCAGTCTCATATCCCGTGCTGGATGTACCGGATACATACAGCGTATCCGCCGGAGTCCAGGCAGTGCCCGGCGCCGATACGAACATACAGAAGATAACGGTCACCGTGCAAAAGGATAGCGTGAGTATTCTTACAGTTTCGGATTATAAGGTGAACAGATGAAAAGACAGTCAGGCGCCACCATGGTTGAACTGATTACAGCCGTAGCTATCACCGGTATCATCGTCACTTTTCTGGGGACGGCCATCTACCATATTATCACCGTTTCTGAATACGGCAACGACAAGTTCACCGCTTTACACGAGCTGCAAAACGCCGCCTACTGGTTCAATAAGGACGGGCAGGAAGCCAAAGCTGCTGCTGCAGGCAGTCAGCTGGTGATGACGTTAACCGATAATTCTACCGTCACTTACGTGCTGGACGGCACGATTCTGCAGCGTACCTCCGCAGGTTTGCAATTAATCCTGGCGCGTAACATAAGCAACGCCGACTTTTCGGTCGATGACCGCATGGTGACCATGAGTCTGACATCCACCCCACCCGGGAGAAACAACATCAGCGAGAATGGAACGTATATGGTCCACTTAAGGTCGGTAGAGGTGGAGGCATAAATGAACGGCGAGAAAGGGCAAGCCCTGCCTCTAGCCATTCTGGCTCTGACCATAGGAACACTGTTAATAGTGCCTTTCCTGGGTCATGCAGGTACCAGTATTCTCGGCTCGCGTGTATATGCCGAGACTATAGACTATCGAACGGCCTGCGACGCGGGAGTCGAGCACGCCATCTGGAGGCTTCTTTACGACAGCCTGGGTGACGAGCTGCCCAATCCCGGCGACCAGACTATCTATCAACTCCCGGATACACTCAACGGCGTTACCACCACCGTCACCGTAACCTCCAATTCAACCGGCGGGGGCGACCCGGTGGGGACCATTGATAAAACCGTTTTAGACAGCTACGATTTTGATGGTTCATACTGCGATAAGCCCGATATTATTAATGTTTCCGGAAATATTTACGCGATAGCTTATGAAGGCCCCGGCAACGACGGATTCATCAGGACAGTGGCAATAGCCCCGGACGGAGATATTACCCCGGTCGCCATCGATACCCTGGAATTTGAAACGGAATTATGTAATACCCCTAATATTATCCACGTGTCCGGGGATATATATACCATCGCCTACCGGGGCCAGGGCAGCGACGGCTTTTTAAAGACGATATCTATCGCTGCGAACGGTGATATAGGCAACAGCCCTATAGATTCTCTTGAGTTCGATATTAAAAACGGTTATGAACCGGATATCGTATATGTATCCGGTATATACTACGCTATCGCCTACCGGGGTTCAGGCAGCGATGGGTTTCTTGTTACCGTTACCATAGCTGCCGATGGGAATATAAGCGACAGCACTATCGATTCTTACGAGTTCGACCCCAGCAAGTGCTATGAGCCGGATATCATACATGTATCAGGTAATTATTTTGCTATTGCATACCGGGGCCCGGGCAACGATGGGTTTCTTGTTACCGTTACCATCACCTCAAGTGGAGATATAGCTAACAGTATTACAGACTCTCTGGAATTTGATAAAAGCTACGGTGGTTATCCCTACATTCTTAATATATCCGGGGACGTCTATGCCATATCGTATAGAGGACCTAGTTCTGACGGCTTTGTAGCCACGATGACAATTTCGGCCGGCGGCGACATTTCCAATAGTGTTATCGGCAGCTACGAGTTCGACCCGTCCAACGGTGAAGAACCTCAAATTACCCACGTGGTTGATGATATATTCGCCATAGTCTATCACGGCCCTCAGAACGACGGCTACCTGATAACACTGCCGATAGAATCAAACGGCACTATCCCCGGCACGATAACCGACCTTTTTGAATATGATACTAGCAACGGATATTTTCCCGATATCATATCCGTTTCAGATGGGGTTCTGGCGGTGGCTTACTGCGTTCCATCTTCAAAGGGAAGCCTGGTAACAATCGGCATCGCCACCAGCAGCGGGGGCGCCAACGCATACAGAATTAGAGCCACCGCCGGCGATACGGCTATTCAAGCTCATGTCACCACCGCTAATGAAACAGCATCCATTATTTTCTGGCAGGTGCAATAGGGGGTAAACGTCTTTATTTTGAGAGAAATATGATGAAAACACGCAAAGTACTTATCGCCACATTAATCATAGCCGTTCTGGCAGCCTACTGCATAATCGGCACAGGTTATATGAACCAGCGTAACCAGAAAGAAATACTGGGCGCCGATATTTCAGAGGCAAATGCGACGTTGGCATCGCTTCCTCTACCCCCCACCGACCTCGATGAGCAGCTGGCTGACGCCGAGGACAGGCTATGGGCATTAGAAGATGTGTTGAATATAGACAGCAATCTTACCCGCATCGTCAACAGAATTCTTAGACTGGCGGAAGAGACCGGAGTTAAAGCTATACCGCTATCAACCCAGTCCTGGGCAAACGAGAGCTATGAAAACCAGGATTATTCCGTTTTCCGTATCGACCTGGCGGTTAGCGGTAATTTCACGCAAATGATGGACTTTCTAAACCTCCTGGAAAACGGCGAGCCCAGGACGCTCGTACTCGAGCACGTTAACGTTGAAAAAGAGTCCGGTTCCTTCCTGTTTGAAAGCCCGAACGAAGGGCCGGTTAACGCTGATATCGGAATAGCTATTTACACGCCTGCCGCAACCGATTGATAGGGAAAGGCTTAAGCGAATAAAATGTACGTTGCACTAAATATTAGCAGCCGTGATATAAAAATACTCTCGATAAAAGGGCGGAAGGTAATAACCTGGGCAAGCGCCGACCTTGCCGATGGCCTGGTGCAGGACGGCCTGATACTGCAGCCGCAGGGGGTTGGTGAAGCAATCAACCGGTTATTCAAGTCAACCGGAATACCCAAGAACAACGTCATTATCAGTATCGCCAAATTATCTTTCACCTACAGGTTCATCACCCTGCCCAAGATGAAGTCCAAACTTATTACCGAGGCTATCCTTCGGGCCGCGAAGAAAGAAATATCCCTGCCTCTGGATGAACTCTACGTTTCATGGCAGCCGATGCCGAACAAAGGTGAAGAGCAGGAGTACTTTGTCATCGGTGTGCCGCGTAACCTGGTCGATGCGGCTACCCAGTCTTTAAAGATAGCCGGCGTGGAGCCGTACCTCATGGACGTACGGCCGCTGGCACTGGCACGAGCGGCCAACCGCAGCGACGCCATCGTCGTCAACATGGAGCCCGATTGTTTTGACATCGTCTTTATAACACAAGGCCTGCCCTCGGTAATACATACGATTAGTCCCAGGGGCGAGGGGGCCACCCTGGAAGATAACATCCACCGCCTGGCCGACGAATTAACGAAAACAGCCGCCTTCTACCAGAGCAATCACCCGGATATTAACCTGAACGGCAATCTTCCGCTGCTGCTGACGGGTGAAATGGCGGCGGATGCCGCCACCGGCCAGATGCTGCAGTCCGAAGTTGAATACGAGATAGAACCACTGGTACCTCCTTTAGATTTCCCCGATAAATTGCCGGTTACCACATACACCACCAGTATCGGGCTGGCGACAAAAAGAACGTCGATAAAGCCGTCAGGCAGCGGCAAAGCGCGGTTTTTTGATATCAACATTAATGTTTTAGAAGGGAAATACCGCAAGCCTAAAGCCAAACCTATCAACGTGAGATACCTGGTGTTTACGGTTCTGCTGCTGGCGGCGATTGCCTGTATTTACCCCCTTTACCAGGCGAATACCCAGACAGTCGCAGAAAACAGCGCGCTGGAAAACCAACTAAACATTATTAACCGTGAAATTTACCTGACAGCCCTGAATAATGAAGAGGCGACAATCACCCAGGAAATTATCAGCGAAACCCAAACCGCCGCCGATATCCTGGAAGCCGCCAATAAAGACATTTTCGGCGTGAAGGGTGTTTTTAATACCAGACTGCAGCAAGTTACCCTGGACATACCGTTAAACACCTCATTCACATCTATTGAAATTCAGAAAAATGTTATTACTATCAGTGGAGAAACCGCTGATATTTTCAGCGTAATAGATTACGCCGCCAGCCTGGAAGCCGAAGGTATATTCAAGCAGGTGCGTATTACGGAACTTGATGAAGCCCTGATTACAACCGGCGAGACAGACGAAGACGGTTCCTCTCCGTCCCAGGTTAACGTCATTACATTTGAGATCGAAGCGCAAATATCGCTTCCCGAATAAGGAGATAACCCTATGCACATAAACGACCTGTTGAAACTGGCTATCGACCGGAATGCCTCTGACCTGCATCTTAAAATCGGCCGGTCTCCGGTGATGCGTATCAACGGCGAGCTGTTTTCACAGGAAGATACAGGCGCCATTACCCCGGAGATAATGAATAGTCTCTTCACGGAAATTACCACGGAAAAGCAAAGGAACGCCTTCTCTCAAGAGCTTGAAGCGGATTTTGCCTACCAGGCAAAAGACATCGGGAGGTTCAGGATTAATATCTGCCAGCAGGACGGAGCAATAGGACTGGTGTGCCGTCCGGTTAGAATGGAAGTCCCGACTATCGAGGGTCTGGGTCTGCCGGAAATCTGCAAAACGCTAGCGATAAAAAGCAGCGGTCTGGTAATTGTAACCGGGCCCACCGGCTGCGGTAAATCGACTACGCTGGCGGCGATGATGAATTACCTCAACCATACCGTCAAGCGTAAAATCATTACCATTGAAGACCCGGTAGAATACCTGCACCAGGATACCAAGTGCATGTTCTCACAGCGTGAACTGGGGAGAGATACGAATTCCTTCGCTCAAGCCCTCAAGCACGCGATGAGACAGGACCCCGATGTAATTATGGTGGGAGAAATGAGGGACATCGAGACAATGTCCACCGTACTGACGGCGGCGGAAACTGGCCACCTGGTGCTGACCACACTGCATACGCCAGGCACAACAGAGGCGATAAACCGCTTTATCGACGTTTTTCCGCCATATCAACAGCAGCAGGTGCGTATTCAGCTATCCATAGCGCTCGAGGGAATAATATATCAACTGCTTTTGCCCCGCGCCGATAATTCAGGAAGGACGGTCGCGATTGAAGTTATGACGGCATCATCGGCCATCAGAAATCTAATACGCGAAGGTAAGACATACCAGATGATGAACATTATACAGACAGGCACGCAAGCCGGTATGCAGACGTTGAATCAATCGCTTGTTGAGCTATTTAAAACAGGGGTAATAACCAGAGAACAGGCCTTGGCCAGAAGTATGGATACCGAGGAGCTATCCGAAATGCTCGATAGACAGGAAGTGAATTGCTGATCTCCCTTAATTACTTGAGTTCTTTATCGACTTATGAAAGGTGTATAGAGTTATGAAAACAGTTAATTACACAGGGAAGAATGAAATAAACACCAAACTCCTATCTACAGTCTCCCATGAACTACGCGCACCGCTCACAGCGATAAAAGGCTATTCGACGATGTTACTTGAGTATTTCCCAGGCCTCACGGCTGAAGAGACCAAAGAATATATACAATCTATCGATAATGCGACGGACCGTATGACCAGGCTAATTGAAAACCTTCTGGACGTAACACGTCTGGAGGAAGGGCGACTCAATCTGGAGAAGATTTATATTGATATCTCCAAACTCATCGAGGTAGCCGTAAAAGAAGCGGAAATCAGCAATGGGCATCATGAGATACTAACCGCACTGGCCAACAACCTGCCCAAGATACATATCGACCCAAACCGTATGCGACTGGTGCTGGATGATTTAATCGATAACGCTGCCAAGAGTTCCCCCGATGGAACAGAGATTCTAGTATCATCTAAAGCCAACGACCGGGAAATAGAATTAGGTATCACCGGTCGCGACCCGGGAGTACCCGAATGCGAGTTTTGCGATATTCCCGAATTATTATATAAAATAGAGCAAATGAAAGGCCCCGGAATCAACAACTCGATGCTGGAGTTGTATATATGCCAGTGCCTGATAGAAGCTCACAACGGCCGGATATGGGCGGAAAGTATAACAGGAAAAGGCACTACAATTAAAATCGCGCTTCCATTAACTTCGTAAAAAATAGCGCAAATGTTTTATTTGTATATTTCAAAACATGTATAATTGGTTTATAATGATTGATTGAAGGGAGTGATAAGGCAGAAATCAGGTATCGCTATGCCTAAAAAGAAGACTCTCATACTCGTGGTTGATGATGACATTCGTATGCTGCGCATGATGAAGCGCATGCTTGAGCTGGAAGATTTTGAAGTTCAAACTGCCAACTGCGGTGAAGCCTCATTGAAAATATTTGAAAAAGATTCCCCTTCACTGGTGCTTCTTGATATCATGATGCCGGACATGGACGGATACACAGTGTGCCGCCGCATCAGGGAGTTCTCTCAGGTCCCGATAATAATGGTCACCGCCCGCGGCGATGATAAAGAAAAGGTGGAAGGCCTTAATATAGGCGCCGATGATTATGTAACCAAACCTTTTTCCGCCAGCGAGCTGGCCGCCCGCGTACGGGCAGTGCTGCGGCGTGTCAGCAGCCAGGAAGTCGCTCAAGAAGCAGTTTTTCATTGTAACGACATGATAATCGATTTTACTTCAAGGCGGGTCTTAATCAATGACCAGGAGCTTAAACTCACATCGACGGAATATAAAATGTTATCCTACCTCTCTCTCAACGCCGGCCGCGTGGTCACGCCGGACCAACTGCTGAATAAGGTCTGGGGTGAGGAATATGTCGGGGCGGCACATCTGCTCCAGGTCAATGTCGCCAGGTTGAGGAAAAAACTGGGCGACGATGCTAAAAACCCGACCTATATCCAGACGCGCCCGGGCATCGGTTATATCATACCCAAACCTTCTTAAAAAGGCATTTTTAAATACCAGCTATAATATTCACCAAACCTTCCTGAAAAATGGAGGGTTTTTTCATTTTATAATGATTAAATTGTTACAATACGGTCACAAACAGCCTTTTTGATGTTTATGTGACAGTATCAATCCTCCCTGTGATATAGTCGTGAGCCGCCTCTTTTACACTTAATACAACCTCAAAAAAGAGCGACTCATTTGAGAAAATTTTTTAGATTTACTCTCATACTCGTGATGTTGCTACTGGCCGCCTCATGGCTGTCATCCGTCGCCTACGGGCAAACTAACGATGAGGTGGAACAAACAGGAATCTTCATCGAAGCCGCACCACCCGAAGCCGCCCCGTCAGCCACCTTTTACGGACGGGCCATAGGCGGGGTAACGGCAGGCGACCTTTTTTATATCGATGCTGTCGATAGTCAAGCCGATATGTCCCTGGACCTGTATATCACAAATCCCGATGAGCTTATACACTACTTCAGGTATCTCATTTTAAAAATCACCGTTTACATTGAAAACGCCGAAGGGCAATGGCAGCGGGTCACATCACAAAACGGGACCGCAATGCCGGATACTTATATCACGCTGCAAAACAGCCCGGTAAGGTTTGTTATGCCCGGCGTGGCGCGCTATAAAGTCACCGTCGAGTCCGGGTGTTATCACAGCCTGCCCTTCCATGCCAACAGCGGTGTGATATCGCCTTCATTCTACCTTAACGTCGAACCCTTGTGATTAATACCCGTGTGATGTTTTTGTAAGGTTTAGAGAATGATTTTTGACGCATTTGTGAGCCTTCTCGAGTATCGTTAATGCAACGAGGAGTATGAAAATGATATTGGTATGGAATAACATAAAAACCTTTCAGCAGCACCTTGAAGACATGAGGCAATTTCGACTCTCGCATATCCAGAACGCACCGAAGGCGGAGTTGAGAATGTTCAAGACCATGCCGATACCCTTCGATGTTACCCTGCCCCAGGAACCAGTTCCGGTCAGGAATATCTACGACTCCAAGGGTAAACTGATGCTCGTGCCGATATGGAGAATCACGCCTTCCAGAGGCTCACAGAATTAAGCCGGGGACACAGCAATTGAATAACGGAAACGCAGCCCTATCCAATATTAAAGAGCGCCAGCGTATCATGGTGATGGACAGCAACCAGGATATGTTGATGTTATTGAACCGCACGCTGGAACTGGAGGGGTACGATACAGTCGTGGTGGTCGATTATGATGAAGCGGTGGACATGATGGAGAAAATAAACCCGGACATGGTCATCATGGACACCTACCTGCCGGATATCGACTGCTTAAAAATCCTCGATATTATCAGGCAGCGTTCCGATATCCCGATTATTGTTATTACCGCGGATAATGAACTGGAAACGCTAAGGACGGTATTCGCGCATGGCGCCGATGATTTTATACGGAAGCCTTTCGGGATAAAGCCGCTCATCGCCAGGATTAAGGCCAAACTAAGACGCTACCATGGAGAAATCCTCACCCCCTCCTGATAAGACAAACGCCGGAAAATTATTATATTTTTCAGGAAACGACTCATATTTAACCGGCTTCGAGTCGTTTTTTGTTGTGTCGAGTATCCGGCACGTTAACGAACCCCCTACCCCACGGATACCATGAAGCGCACCGAATTAAATTTGATTTTTTACTTTAGATATTATATATTGATAGCACAATTGAATATTTAAACAGGGGCTCCCTAGCGTGAGCGAGGGACCAAACGGAATGCAAGTCGGTGAAAAGCCGACGCGGCCGCGCCACTGTGATTGGTAAACCATAACAGGAACCATAAGCCAGAACGCCGACCCCTGAAAAGCCTACAGTACTTCGCGGGGAAGTGGTAGGGATTTTTATTAGGTTGTCATTAATCCCCTCGTCTTATTGCAGGCTGGGGGATTTATTTTTAACTTGAGGGAGAACAAATGAAAAACACTTTAAGGAAAATCGGGGCAGTATTGATGGGAATCGTAATCTTGATAGGAATAATGACGTCCTGCGGCACTTCCGAGGACACAGCGGCAGTGCCGACGCCTTTGACCATTACAGACCACTTCGAGAGAGTAGTAACGATAGAGAATACCAGTCCACAGAGAATAGTTTCGCTGGCACCGAGCAATACGGAAATCCTGTTCGCGCTGGGCCTGGGCGACCGCATTGTAGGCGTTACCGATTACTGCAACTATCCACCCGAGGCAGCCACAAAACCCAGCGTAGGCGATTACACCGAACCCAATATCGAGGTAATTATCAGCATGGAGCCGGATTTGGTGCTGGCAACTGTTGAACACGAAACGGAGATGGCACAGCTTGAAAGCCATGGAATAACAGTGGTCGGTTTAAATCCAACGACCATTGATGAGGTATTAGCTTCAATTACGCTGGTCGGTCAAATCACGGGACAAGAAACTGAAGCCGCTAGCCTGGTCGACGAAATGCAGGCAAGGATAAAAACCATAACCGATAAGACAAGTACGCTATCGGAAGCGGAAAAAACGAGGGTTTTTTACATCATCTGGCACGACCCTATGTGGACAGCCGGGGCGGGTTCATTCGCCAATGCGTTAATCGAGATGGCGGGAGGTGTGAATATCGCCCGCGACCTTAGTGGCTATGCAGACATCAGCATGGAAGCAGTACTTGCCGGCAATCCGCAGGTGATTATCGCCGGGGTCAGCATGGGGACGGGACAGGACCTGCCGTTAGAGTATATGAAAACAGAGCCCAGGTTAGAGGTAGTGGACGCCCGCGAAAACGGCAGGATTTACAGCGTAAACATGGATTTGGTGGGGCGGCCTGGACCACGGATTGTAGAAGCGCTCGAGGAGTTCTTCCAGTTGATTCACCCGGAACTCGCCGATTAGTAATTTAGCTAAAAAAGCGGAATAATATAGTATGCCTAGAAAAAATAAGTCTGCAGAGCAGACCACAGGTTATTTATCCAGGCGGCGTGTACGCATCATAAGTCTGCTGGGGCTGTGTGCCGCGCTGTTAATAATCATCGCCATTGCCACGAGCGTCGGCAGCGTCCCGATTCCCCTCGGGACAACGGCCAGCATATTGGTGGACAAGTTGCCGTTCGTGGACCTGGCGCCGACCTGGGATAGCGCCATCGCCACGATAATCCTGGATATACGCCTGCCGCGGGTAATACTGGCGGGTCTGGTGGGCGCCGCCCTGGCGATAGCCGGAGCCACCTACCAGGGACTATTCCGCAACCCCCTGGCCGACCCCTACCTCATCGGGGTGGCACAGGGGGCTTCACTGGGAGCAGTTATCGGCTTTTTACTGCCCGCCGCGTGGAACCTGACAGGGATAGGCGTAATACCGATGTTTGCGTTCATCGGGGCGATAGTCGCAACCGTGGTCGTTTACCTGCTATCGCGAGTAGGAAAAACATTGCCGGTGACTACGTTGATACTAGCCGGGGTGGCATTAAGCGCCCTGCTGGGGTCGATTGTCTCCTATCTTGTCATATCCAGCGGTAACAAGCTACATAGTATTATTTTCTGGATGATGGGAAGCTTCTCCGGCAGTGCATGGTCGGAGGTATTAATGGTACTGCCATACATAGCGGTGGGGATAGCAGTAATCGTGATTTTTGCCCGGCTGCTTAATGTAATGCAGCTCGATGAAGAGCAAGCGCAGCAACTAGGCGTAAACGTAGAAATATTCAAAATAATATTGCTGGCAGCAGCCACCCTGATTACCGCCGCCAGCGTATCCTTCGTGGGGACGATAGGGTTCGTGGGGATTATCATTCCCCATGCCGTGCGCCTGATATGGGGGGCCGACCACCGCTTCCTGCTGCCGCTTTCAATCCTGGTGGGGGCGATTTTCATGATACTCACCGACCTCGTCTCCCGCACCATAATGGCGCCAACGGAAATACCCATCGGAGTAATCACAGCCATCTGCGGGGCGCCGTTCTTCTTATACTTGCTGCGCCGTAGAAAGAAAGCCATATTTTAGGAACAACTATGATAGAACTGGAAATGAGAAACGTAACCCTGGGGTACGACCATCACACGGTGATGGAGGACGTTTCATTTAAAGCATCGCCGGGGGAGATGGTGGGGCTAATCGGGCCGAACGGCTCCGGCAAGTCCACCATAATCCGCGCTTTAAGCCACCTTATCCGCCGCAAGTCGGGGGTAATAACGGTAGGGGGAAGGGACATAGAAAAAATCAAGCGGCAGGAGCTCGCCTGCCTGGTGGGCGTAGTCCCGCAGCTGCCGCTCCTTCCCAGCACCTTTACCGCCTTCGAGATTGTGCTGATGGGCAGGAATCCTCATATGGGACTGTTCGAGGCAGAGAGTCAGCGCGACTTCGAGATAGCCCGTCAGGCCATGTCCAGGACCAGCACCGAGAAGCTGGCGAACCGTCACGTCAACGAGCTATCCGGCGGAGAAATACAGTGTCTGCTCATCGCGCGGGTGCTGGTGCAGGAGACGGAGGCGATTCTCCTCGATGAGCCAACCGCCAACCTGGACATCGGACGGCAGGAGGACATACTGGACCTGATTAAGAACCTGTGCCGGGAAAGCAAACTGACGGTGCTGGCCGCCATCCACGACCTCAACCTGGCGGCGCAGTACTGCGACCGGCTGATACTGATTCACAACGGGCGGATACAAGCCAACGGCACGCCGGCGGAGGTTATCACCAACGCCAACATCAAGGAGGTGTACGGGGCGGAAAACTGCGTTTACACCCACCCCGTCAACGGCCTGCC
>CAZRQP010000014.1:5299-22832 GCA_964602315.1 uncultured Dehalococcoidaceae bacterium | reverse complement strand
TGCAAAGGGGACAGACAGGGGTATCCGAAGGCACTTCTTCAGCGCCGGACCATGTGTCCGTATTTTCCTTTGATGTATTTGTCCGGCCCTGTCGCTTTAGAATCTCGCTGATATGTTCCATCGCTGCGACCTTCTATCGACCAGTTTTGTAAAATCCTGGAAATATACTTTATATTACGTTTATTATGCAAAACCGCCTCTTTAACGGCATCCCGAATCCAGCTTTCCGGGTAAAGCTTTTCAGCGTCGCGGAGCTCGTCGGCAATCATGGGCGTCAGCATGCCGATATTCTGCTCGTAGAGGGTGAAAATATCGGGGAGGGGCTCCGACGGGGCGGGTACGGACTTCCCTGCTTTGAGTCCGGCCAGCTCAAGCTCGCTGCTTTTTATTTTATCCACAGCCTGACGGCCGGGCACATCATTAAGAAAGTAAATGTCTTCAGTAGCTTTTTCCTTTTCTACGGCTAAGCTTAATATGGTTCCGCGGGCAACGGCCTTTTTCAGAGCCTCCTGCAGCGCTTCCTCCGAGCTATTAAGACCCTGCATCAGGACGGCGTCGCCCTTTAACTCACTATAATCGAGAAAACGGGGGTAGCCTTTGCGACTATAAAGCGTTGCCATCAGGTGCAGCGTTACTTTCAGTTCGTTAATGTCGGTGATTTGGGGTAAAACGGCGCTGAAAAAGACATCAGGCACCGCCGTATATTTTACTTTGCCGCCGGACGGAAAACCCTGAAATTGCGTCATAGCAGAGTCGGCTCCACGCTGCCCAGAGTTTCAAATTTAGCCAGGTTATGGCGGAAGCGCATTTTAACCCGTCCGGTAGGCCCATTGCGGTGCTTGGCGATGATAACATCGGCTTCTTCACGTGGATATTCACGGTCGGGATGGGCGGCTATCCACTCTTCTTCACTCTTGTAATAATATTCATCACGGTAGATAAAGAGTACGACATCAGCATCCTGCTCGATACTGCCGCTTTCACGGAGGTCGGAGAGCTGGGGCTCGTGAGAGGCGCGCCACTCTACGGCACGGCTAAGCTGGGAGACTCCTATGACCGGAGCATCGATTTCACGGGCCAGCGCCTTGAGGGAACGGGAGATCAAGCTGATTTCCTGGACGCGGTTTTCGCCGCGGCTGGTGCCTTCCCCCTGCATCAGCTGGAGATAGTCGAGGATAACAAGGTCGATACCGCGCTCATAATTAAGACGGAGGGCCTTGGAGCGCATCTCCGCCATACGAATCATCGGTGTATCGTCAACATATACAGGGGCTTCCGAAAGGACACCGGTGGCTTCCATGACTTTACGCTCTTCCTCCTCGGTCTTGTGCTCGCCGAAGCGGATACGCCGGGCATTGACACCCGATTCGCTGGAGACGAGACGCGTGACCAGGGAGTCGCGACTCATTTCCAGGCTGAAGAGGGCAACGGTAGCCCGGTGTTCGACGGCGGCGTTACGGGCGATATTTAAAGCCAGGCTGGTCTTGCCCATGCTGGGGCGACCAGCAATAATAATAAGGTCGGACCGCTGAAACCCGTTAAGAAACTCATCGAGTCCAGCGAAGCCGGAAAGCACGAAGGGCAGTTGCTCGGGGCGCTCCTCGGAGGAGGGCGGGGCTACTTCAAAATATTTATCCAGTACCTCACGGATGTGGGTAAGGTCGTTAACAGCGCCGCCGCGGCGTAAACGGAATAAGATACCCTCGGCCTTGGCGAGGCTTTCCTCAACATCGGGGGCAGACTCGTAACCGATGGCAGAAATGCGGTCGCCGGCGGTTATCAACTGGCGCATGACAGACAGGCGGTAAACGATGCGGGCATAATGCTCGATGTCCAAGGAGGTGGGACAGACGGATATCAGGTAGCTCAAGCGGGCGGCACCGCCGCAGGTCTCCAACTTGCCGGTTCGTGAAAGCTCCTGCGCCAGAGTGACCTGGTCGATAGCCTCATCGCGCTGGTAAAGCGCCATAGCGGCATCATAAAGCAGGCGGTTCTGCTCGAAATAGAAGTCCGACGCCTGTAAAAAGTCAGCTACCTGGAAAATGGAAGCACCGTCAATCAGCAGCGAGCCGATGACCGCTTCTTCGGCGTCATTATCATTGGGCGGAAGCCTTGCTTCATTCACCTTAGGCTATTCCTTCTTTTCCTCTTCCGCTTCTTTCGCTTTTTTAGCCTTTGCTTTTGGTTTCTTTTCTTTCTTCTCTTCTTTGTCGGGCTTTTCTTCTGCAGCCGGTTTTTCAGCTTTGGCGGTTTTAGCTTTCTTTTCCTTGGCCGGCTTTTCTTCTTTAGCGACTTTAGTTTTCTTTTTCTTGGCCGGTTTTTCTTCTTTGGCAGCTTTAGCTTTCTTTTCCCTGGCCGGTTTTTCCGCTTCTTCTGCGGCGGGCTGTTCTTCCTTAGACTCCTTGGGAGCTTTTGCTTTCTTGACCTTTTTCTCTTTCTTTTCGGCCTTGGCTTTCTTTTCCTTCATCTCTTCTTCCGGTATAGCAGCTTCTTCAGCTCTCACCGGTATTTCCGCGCCCTCGGCATCAGACATTACGGTAACAACTACCCCGGCGGTAATATCATGGGTGAACCTAACCACTAAATCATAGACGCCCACCTGACGAATCGGCTCGGCGAGGTCTATTTTCCTTTTATCTATTTCACGGCTGATTTCTTTACTTAAGGCTTCAGCGATATCAGCGGCGGTGACCGAACCGTAGAGCTTGTCTTTCTCGCCGACCTTGGCTTTAAGGGTAATTGCTACGTCTTCAAGCTTTTTAGCCAGTTCAGCCATCTCGGCTTCTTCAATGGCGCGCTGCTTCAATACTTTTTTGAGATGCGACTCCACCGTGGCCGCTGCCTGCGAATTTGCCAGGACCGCCAGCTTACGGGGAAAGAGGAAGTTGCGCGCGTAGCCGTTGGCGACCTCCTTGGTCTGGCCCGCCATGGCGACATTAGGGACATCCGCGATGAAAATTACCTTCACGTTTTGCTCCTTTTCTAGACGACACTTAAATTTAACCGAAAAATGGTAAGGGGTCAACCTCCATCACTCACGGGCTTTAGAGAATATTTAAAAAAATTTATATCTTACTATTCGCTGATGTATTTGCCGGCGTTAACGGCGGCGACAGCACCATCGCCGGCGGCGCTGACAACCTGCCGGATGGAGCCGCTGCGGATATCTCCAACGGCAAAAATCCCCGGCACATCGGTCTCCAGCTTATCATCGGTAATGATAGAGCCTACCTCGTCCAGCTCCAACACTCCTTTAAGATAACCGGTATAGGGCTGTGAGCCCACGGAAATAAACACGCCGGACGCGGGAAGCAATGTTTCTTTTTTAGTCTTGACGTTCTGCAGCTTCAATTGCTCTACGGCTTTGTCTCCCAGTATCTCTATCACCACCGTGTCCCAGGATATTTTTATCTTGGGATGAGACTTTACCCTTTCGTGCATGATTTTTGTAGCCCGCAGCTCATTACGGCGGTGTATGAGGACAACTTCGCTGGCGAACTTGGTAAGCTCGAGGGCTTCTGTCGTGGCGGCATTGCCACCCCCGACCACAGCCACCGTTTTATCACGGAAGAAAGCGCCGTCGCAGGTAGCACAGTATGATACGCCTCTACCGGTAAACTCCCATTCACCAGGCACGCCCAGCTTTTGACGTGACGCGCCACCGGCAATTATGACCGCCGTGGCGGTAAACTTGCCCTGGGCGGTTGTCACCGTTTTCTGCTTTCCGGCTACCTTGATTCCGGTGACTTCATCGTAAATGGTTTCCACGCCGAACTTAACAGCCTGCTGATGCATTGCCTGGGTGAGGTCGATACCACTGATGCCATTGGTAAAACCAGGGTAATTTTCTACCATCTCGGAATTGATAATCTGGCCACCAATACCACTCTTTTCAATAAGGAGTGTGGACAAACGGGCGCGGGCAGTGTAGATGCCGGCGCTTAAGCCGGCCGGTCCCCCGCCAATAATAATGACATCATATTTTTTCTTGATTTCTTTCATATCGTTTATCCGTCTTCCAGTGCTTTATCAAGAACTTTGCTAAGTTCCGGTTTGGGACGGAACCCGACGATATTAGAGACCGGCTGCCCGTTTTTAAATACCATTAAAGTGGGAATGCTCATCACACCATACTGCCGTGCGGTATTCGGACTATCATCGACGTTCATCCTCACAAAAGAGACTTTTCCCTCATATTCATCAGCCAACACATCGACTACCGGCTCGATCATTTTGCATGGCCCACACCACGGCGCCCAAAAATCGACCAGTACCGGCATCTTGGACTTCAGAACCATTTCATCAAATTTTGCATCAGTGACTTCTTCTGATTTACTCATGACTCTCCTCTTTAAGTTTTTCGGTTATACCCCGCTCTATGGTCTCCTTAGCCAGGACGATGGCGTTTTTCACAGCCCTGGCTTTGCTGCGACCATGAGCGATAATGACATTGCCGTTAATCCCGAGCAAACAGGCACCACCGTATTCGCTGAAATCCAGCTTCTTAGTCCAGGAGCCAAGCCCAATCTCTTTTAAAAGCTCGCGCGTCCTTAAACGAGAAACGCTGGAGAAGACGTGCCCCAACTGCCGCATGGAATTCAGGAAATTATCATTGGAACCCTCGATGGTCTTGAGAACGATATTGCCAGTAAAGCCATCGGTCACAATGACATCGGCAGTATTTCGGGAAATATCATGCCCCTCTATATTGCCGATGAAAGTAATACCCTTAGCGTCCTTCAAGAGCTGGAAGGTCCCCTGGGTCAGGCGGTTCCCCTTGCCTTCTTCCATGCCATTATTGAGAAGTCCGACTTTTGGGAAAGGTATATTAAGAATGTATTTGCTAAAGAGAGTGCCGAGGCGGGCGAACTCAAGCAAATGCTCCGGACGGCAATCGGAGTTAGCCCCGGCATCCACAAGCAGCGAAGGCCGGGATGTTAAAATATCGAGGAAGCATCCGATGGCCGGTCGGCTGATGCCGTTAGCTTTACCCAGTGTAAGCAGGGAGGAAGCCACGACGGCGCCGGTATTCCCGGCGGAAATAAAAGCCGAGGCATCACCCCTCTTCAGCAAGTTAATGCCTATAACAATCGACGAATTCGGCTTGTTTTGAAGCGACCTGATGGGATGCTCATTAAAATCGATGACCTCCGTAGCATCAACGATGGAAATGCCGCTTTTAACAGGCGACTTTCCCAGCAGTTTGCGGAGTACGTTTTTCCTGCCGACAAGGACGATTTCCACGCCGTATTCCTGGACGGCTTTAATGGCACCCTTGACCATCTCGTGCGGCGCGTAATCACCGCCGGCGGCATCGAGTGCGATTTTGACAGTCTTCAACTACTCTCCTTTATGCCGGGGGCAACAGCCTCCCACATATCGCACTGGCCTCCCCATGACGCGATAACATTGCCCTGCTGTGAAATCCTAGTTATCTCACAGGAGATAGGGCAGGCATGACATTCGAATGAGGAAGTTTCATATTCAGCATCGCTGATTTCAAAGCCGCGGAAACGGCAGGCGCCCGCTGTCCGGTTTGCCGCTTCATGGGCCAGCAGCGCAGCTCCAATAGCCCCCGTGAGCTCATGGTGGGGAAGCACAATAATATCCATTTTCAGTTCTTCCCGCAGTGCCCGGAGAATGCCCTGATTAAAAGCGACGCCGCCCTGGAATACCACCGGCGGGCTTATATCCTTGCCCGAGCCGACATCGCTCAAGTAATTCCGCACCAGTGTACGGCAGAGTCCGTAAATAATATCATCGACGCTGTGCCCCATCTGCTGCTTATGAACCATGTCCGACTCAGCGAAAACAGTGCAGCGGCCGGAGATATGCACTTTATCCTTGCCTGCGGACGCCCGGCGGGAGAACTCTTTAATATCCATGTTCAGGCGCGCCGCCTGGTGGTCTAGGAAGCTGCCGGTACCGGCGGCGCATACCGTGTTCATAGCGAAATCCTCCACCATGCCGTCGCGGATGATAATGAGTTTGCTATCCTGCCCGCCGATTTCGATAACGGTCTTTACATCCGGGACAGCCCGAACGGCCGCCACTGCCTGACAGGTAATCTCATTTTTAACAATATCAGCACCGACGATAGCCCCAGCCAGGTAGCGCGCGCTGCCGGTAGTAGCCACCCCCTTTATTTCAATGTCCGAAGGTAACCTGCGGCCAATCTCACCGAGTCCCTGCTGGATTACAGCTACAGGTCGGCCTGCGGCAGGCAGATAAAGCCCGGCCAGCAGTTCATCAGCCTCATCGAGGGCCGCGAACTTGACCGTGACCGAACCTACGTCAATACCAAGATAAATTTTCATACTACTTAAATGTTAATGTTTTTATCAAAAAAATGCTATTTTACAGGTAGAGCGAGGCTAAAATTTCTACAATACTATTACTCTCAATCCCCTTTTAACATATAAAATGGCTACTTATTTTTCCGGAACTCGGCACGGACAGCAGCAAGCGTTTCCGGACTTGCTATTAAGTCGGCAGCGGTCATCGCCATTGCCTTGGCGGCATCAAGCATAGTAAGTAATGATTTTTCTTTGCCAGTCGCCTTGGCAAATTCAGGGGAATGAATCAATACTTTCTTCGAGGCAATTGGCACCATCGGCTGAATGGCCGGCACCAGCTGACTTACGTTACCGACATCGGAGCTGCCGCTAAAACTTCCGGAACGACCGAGTGGAATAGAGTGTCCCAGTGCCTGCATATTTTTACGGAAAAGCCTGGCCAGGGACACGTTATTCAACATAGCGGCATAGCGCACGTCCGCCCAGCGATATTTGAGCTCGGCGCCGGTGGCAGCCGCGGCACCGGCAAAGCAATTAATCACCTTGTCTTTTAACACGTCGAGGTATTTATCATCCCCGGCGCGAACAAGGAAGGTAGCAGCGCTATGGGCCGGGACAACATTAGGAGCGTCACCGCCATCGGTTATTATGCCGTGGATACGGGCGGTGTCCACGATGTGCTGACGCAGAGAATTAATAGCGTTAAACGATAAAATCATAGCCTCAAGGGCATTGACACCCGCCTCGGGAGAAGCGGCAGCATGAGCGGCTTTACCGAAGAACTCGACCTCCAGGGTCTGGCATGCCAGAGCATGAAACAGCACCCGATTAGCACCCGGGTGGGTTATCATGGCCGCATCCAGCTCTTTAAAAACACCTTTTTTAGCCATGATAGCCTTGCCGGCATCGGTTTCTTCGGCAGGTGTGCCGTAAACGACGATACTGCCGCCGAACTTATCTACCGCCATTTTTGCGGCTATAGCGGCAGCCACGGCACTAGTAGCTATCAGGTTGTGTCCACAGGCGTGTCCTATCTTAGGCAAGGCATCATATTCGGCCAGAAAACCAATAGCGGGTTTGCCTTTACCATAAATACCGCGGAAAGCAGTAGGCATTCCGCCGGTGCCTTTAGTCACGGTAAAACCATGTTCTTTCAAAAACTCGGTAAGCCATGCCGCCGCGCGGCGTTCTTTCATACCCGTCTCCGGGTTATCATGAATGTTCCGGCTCAACTTATTGAGCTGCTTGTAGCGCCTGTCTATTTCCTTAGCGATGGCACCCTTTAGTTTGTCTGTAACCAAGTTTTGTTCCTCAATATTATAAAGTTACTTCTATCTAGTAGGACATGGCTTGTCGTAATTTATCATGTTGCTTTCACAAAAGCCTTTGTCGGCAAAATACTTAACCATTTTCTCATCTTTCCTGGGAACAAGCGCACGGATAACGTTTATTCCCTTGGTCTTACAGTAATTTTCCAATGCGTCGATAAGCATTGTGCCGATGCCGCTTCTCTGGTAATCAGGATTAACCGCGATGAGAAATACCATACCCATGCCCGTCATGGGAAAACCGGAATACTCAAGTTTGGCCAGGATAAACCCGACCAAGACGCCTTCATATTCGGCAATAAAGCTCAAATCGCGAGGCCCACGTAACTGGTCAGCCACCATCTCCTTTTCAGGGATATCAGCCCACCAGATTCCCAGCGTGGGGGTAATGTCGCTGGATACCAGGCGACGTATTTTTACTACGTTTTTGTCAATCGTCTTCATTTAAGTATTCCCCCTTTTTAATTTTTCACCCGGGTTAACCGCGATGAAGTACATTCCATATTATAACCCAGCAAACAAAGGATTTCTAGAATACAGCCAGCATCCACATTCTTTTCATTTGATAATTGTGATAAAATCGTTTCATTTGATATTGCATACCGATATAAACCGTGCTATAATGAAGCTGCCACAGGATAAGAATAACTTTACATGAGAAGTGGGTTTGAGCCCCACTTTTTTAATTAGTGAATACTTAAAAAAGAATAAAGCGGAGGTCAGCATCCGAAATGAAGAGCGATTTTTTGCTCGCCATTACGCAGCTTTCGGCGGAGAAAAACCTGCCGAAGGATGTCGTCCTTAACGCAGTTGAAGCGGCACTGGTTTCAGCCTACAAAAAGGACAGCTTTTCCTCCGAGCAGAATATAGACGTCAAAATCAATCCAAATACCGGGGCGGTGGAGGTATGGGTGGAAAAAACAGTGGTAGAAAAACTCAAAGACCGGGAGATCGAGATATCACTGCGGGAGGCAAAAAAAACTAATAGCGATATTAAGGTCGGCGAGGCAATCATGATAGAGTCCACTCCAGCCAACGCCGGTCGTATCGCAGCGCAAACAGCCAAGCAGGTTATCCTGCAGCGCCTGCATGAAGCCGAGCATAGCGCCATTTTCGAGGAATACGCCGATAAAGAGGGCGAGGTTGTAAGCGGCGTCGTCCAGCGCTTCGAGGCAGGGCAGGCATTTGTCGAGCTGGGCAGGACCGAAGCTATCCTGCCAGCATCGGAGCAGGTACACACCGAGCGGTACAGGGTGGGACAACACCTGAAGGTGGTATTACTACAGGTAGCCCGAACCACCAAGGGGCCCAGAGTAATCGTGTCGCGCTCTCACCCGGAGTTATTACGTCGTTTGTTCGAACTGGAAGTGCCGGAAGTCTATAATGGCACCGTCGAGATAAAGTCGATTGCCCGCGAGGCCGGGTTCAGAAGCAAAATAGCCGTAGCCGCCAAGCAGGAAGGCATCGACCCCGTGGGGTGCTGCGTGGGGCTGCGGGGCATCAGGATACAAAATATCGTTAGCGAGCTTAACGGCGAGAAAATAGATGTGGTTATGTGGAGTCCTGACCCAGCCACATTCATCGCCAACGCGTTAAGCCCGGCACATATTGTAGGCGTACAACTTAATAATGAGGAACAGGTAGCCACAGTAGTCGTCCCGGACAGGCAGCTTTCCCTGGCTATCGGTAAAGAGGGACAGAACGCACGGCTGGCCGCCAAGCTTACCGGCTGGCGCATCGATATCAAGAGTGCTTCTACAGCCGAAGCCGAGAAAATCGAAGAAGCCGGCGCTCCCGAAGCAAAAGCAGAAGAAGAGATAGAAAAAGAGACAGCCGTAGAAGAACTGCCCGAGGAAATCCTCGCTCAACTAGAACCCGTGGAGGTGGTTGAAGAGTCAGCCGAGGAAGAAGTCAAAGAAGAGGCTGAAGGAGAACCGGTTGCGGCGGAAATATTGATGCCGCCACAGATAAAGCCGGAGCAACCGTCCAAAGAAGGTCAGCCGAAGCTGCGCTTCGCCGAGGATATACTAACACCCAAGCGAACCAAGGAAAAGGAAAAGCCCGCTAAATCCAAGAAGAAAAAGAAGGGTGCCCGTACGAAAGAAACAGGAGAAGAAAGCGGCAAGGGTAGAAAAGGCCGCCGCGCCTACACGGAGGAGGAGGAGGAATATTTCTAAAACCCGAGCGGCAACCGGCAAGGCAAACCCGCAGCGGACCTGCGCAGCCTGCCGCAAGGTGAAAACCAAACGGGAAATGGTGCGACTGGTACGCACCCCAACGGGTGAAGTGAAAATAGATGTTACGGGTAAAATGGAGGGGCGAGGAACGTATTTATGTCGGGACAGGATGTGCTGGGAAAAGGTTTTAAAAGGACAGCAGTTACAGCACGCTCTAAAGGTAAAAATTGAAACCGAAAACCTGGAACGACTCGGTGAAGCCGGGGAAAAACTGCTAAAGGAGTCAACCATTGGCTAGAGCCAGCAAACCGAGAAAAACCGTAAGTAGACCGAGAAAAAGCGCAAGTAAACCGAGAAAAACTGCAAGTAAACCGAGAAAAACCGTCAGCAAAGCTACGGAAAATCCGGTCATAGAACCGGAAAATCTGGTTAAAGAACCGGAAAAGGACAACATCCCGGTTATCAACTTGCCGCACTCAATTAGCGTACGCCAGCTGTCAGAAATGCTGGACATCAACGCTATCAATATAATCAAGCAACTGATGCGCAATGGCATCATGGCTAACATCAACCAGGTTATCGATTATGAGACAGCCGGATCCATAGCAACCAGCTTCGGCTATAAACCCCACCTGGTGCCGATTAAAGAGCAGATGATGGCCAGTGCCGCCAAGGAAAGCAAGCGTCTCAAGCGGAAATACGTGAAAGAGGCGGAGAACCCGGTGGCGCGCCCGCCGGTGATAACCGTCATGGGACATGTCGACCACGGCAAGACCAAACTGCTCGACGCTATACGCAAGACTAACGTCGTCGATTCCGAAGCGGGAGGCATTACCCAGCATATCGGCGCTTATCAGATAACTATAGACAATCAGAAGATTACGTTTCTGGATACCCCCGGTCATGAAGCCTTTACCGCCATGCGCGCTCATGGGGCTAATATTACCGATGTCACTATCCTGGTAGTGGCCGCTGATGACGGCGTGATGCCCCAGACAAAAGAAGCCATTAATCATGCCCGGGCGGCGGAAGTGCCTATCGTGGTGGCAATTAATAAAATAGATAAAGATAATGCCAACCCCAATATGGTAAAACAGCAGCTGACCGAAGCCGGCTTAGTAGTCGAGGAGTTTGGAGGCGATATCGTATGCGCGGAAGTCTCCGCCAAGGAAAAGAAAGGCATTAAAGAACTGCTGGAAAGCGTGCTGCTGGTGGCAGAGATGGAAGACCTGAAGGCGAATCCCAATCAACTTGCGGCCGGCGTCGTTATAGAAGCTGAAAAAGACAAGACAATGGGTCCGCTGGCAACCGTTCTCATACAGTCCGGCACCTTAAAAGAGGAGGACACCGTGGTGGTCGGGATGACATGGGGCAGGGTGAGGGCTATGTTCAATGAGAAACGCAAGCGTATAAAGAAGGCTGAACCTTCCATGCCGGTGGAAATACTAGGGCTAGGCGATGTTCCTAAGGTAGGAGACACACTGACGGCCGTCAGCGACGAGCGTCACGCCCAGGCAATACTTGCCAAGAAACGTGCCGAACTGGAACAAGCGGCTTTAGATAAAAAAGCAGTCAACCTGGATAATCTCTACGACCAGATAAGCACCGGCAAGGTCAAGGAACTCAATGTTATCCTGAAGACGGACGTACAGGGCAGCATCGAGCCTGTAGTAAGCTCGCTGGAGCGCCTGGGGACAGACGAAGTAAAGGTAAGGATAATACACAGCGCACCCGGCAACGTCACCGAAAGCGATGTCATGCTGGCAGCAGCTTCTAACGGACTGATTATCGGTTTCAGCGTCAACGCCAGTGAAGGGGCACGCCGCCTGGCCGCCAGCACCGGCGTGGACATACGTTTCTACGATATTATCTACAATCTAATCGACGACGTGGATAAAGCGATGAAGGGACTGCTGGAGCCTAAATTCACCGAAGTAATCGAAGGACGGGCGGATGTAAGAGCGGTCTTCTCGGCCGGCAAAGGGAACAAAGCCGCCGGTGTCCTAGTTTCCGAGGGCAAGGTAACCCGCAACATGTCCGTGAGGGTGAAGCGGGGTAAAGATACACTGGTTGAGTCAACGGTATCCAGTCTCAAGCGTTTCAAGGACGACGCCAAGGAAGTAGTCGCCGGTTATGAGTGCGGCGTAGGCATCAAGGAATTTAGCGACTTCAAGGTCGGTGACGTTCTGGAATTCTATAAAATGGAGAAATCCGGCAAATAACACACCGCCGGAACCGATATCATGTCCCATCGTATCGAACGTGTTAATACGCTCCTGCGCCGTGAAATCAGCGAGCTTATCCAGAAGGAGCTAAGAGACCCCCGCCTGACCGAATTTATCGCCGTAACGGAGGTGGATACCTCCCTCGACCTCAAGCATGCAAAAGTCTATATCAGCAGCATCAGCGGGCAGCAGGAGGAGCAGAAAATCCTGGGAGTTCTAAAGTCAGCTTCAGGCTTCCTGCGCAAAGCACTGGCCGGCAAAGTAAGACTGCGCTATACCCCGGAACTGCACTTTTTCTGGGACAACTCCATCGAACACGGCGACCATATCCTGCATCTTATCGATGAAGTTACCCATAAAGATAACCCAGATACTCTTTAAGGAATACCTCACAATAATTTTGTTTCATCATTAAAAAAACGGATTTATTTTGGACGGCATTTTTAACATCAACAAACCTGCGGGCAAGACCTCCTTCAGCGTAGTGGCCATGATAAGACGCCTGACCGGCGAGCGCCGCACAGGACACGCAGGAACGCTCGACCCGGACGCCACCGGGGTGCTGCCGGTATGCCTGGGGCAGGGGACGCGCATCGTCGAATTCCTTATGCATACCAGAAAGACCTACCGCGCCGGGGTCGAACTGGGCAAAGCCACCGACACTTATGACAGCTCCGGGAAAACGATATATCAGGGTGACATTTCAGGCATTGATACCGACAAATTGGAGAAATCGCTGGCGCAATTCCGGGGCGATATCGAGCAGGTCCCCCCTATGTACAGCGCCGTCAAGCATAAAGGGCAACCCCTCTACCGTCTGGCCAGGGCGGGCATTGCCGTACAGAGGAAAAGTCGAAAAGCAACCATCCACCGACTGGATTTGCTGTCCTGGCAGCCGCCGCTGGCAACCATGGAAATAGAATGCAGCAAAGGAACCTATGTACGAGCGCTAGCCAACGACCTCGGGGAGGGGCTGGGGTGCGGGGCTTACTTAAAAACGCTGGTACGCACACAGTACGGCATTTTCGATATTAAGGACGCCGTCTCCATAGAGCAACTGGAGGACGCCATTAAGGAAGGCAACTGGCAGCAATACCTCTACCCTATCGACAGTGTGCTGCAGGACATTCCGGCGCTAACAGTCGACGAGGACGAGGAAACAGCGATAAAGACAGGCAGCCCGATTAAACAGAGGGAAAACGCCAACGAAGATGCTCAAGGGAAATACCGTCGGGCATACAGTCGAGACGGGCGTTTCCTGGCGATACTGATACGCGATAAAGACAACGGGAACTGGCGACCGAAAAAGGTGCTGATTTAGTATAACGAATCAACCGTGAGAATAAGGAGTAATCTTATTGTGAATTGATGACCTAATCTTGACAGCCTGCTCTCAAAGAGAGTATAGTGCATCGGATGCCTGTTATAGCTACATAATCATCCGTTTCCAGCGTAAAGTCATCTTGTAAGAAAGGGGTAGCAAATAAAAATGGGTAAAATAAACGTGGCAATTATCGGCGTGGGCAACTGCGCCTCTTCCCTGGTACAGGGAGTATATTACTACAAAAACGCCAAAGACGATGAAAAAGTGCCGGGACTCATGCACGTTAATCTGGGCGGCTATCATATCTCCGATATCAACTTCGTAGCCGCTTTCGATGTCGATAAAAACAAGGTTGGGAAGGACCTGGCGCAGGCGATATACGTCAAGCCCAATAACACCTATAAATTCTGCGATGTACCAATGACAGGAGTAAAGGTAAATCGGGGCATGACGCACGACGGACTGGGCAAGTACCTCTCCAAGATTATCCAGAAAGCCTCTCCCCCAACCGCGGATATCGTCAAGATACTCAAAGAAACCAAGACCGATGTTGTATTGAATTACCTGCCCGTAGGCAGCGAAATGGCTACCAAGTGGTACGTCGAGCAGGTGTTACAGGCCGGCTGCGGCTTCGTCAACTGCATCCCAGTGTTCATCGCCAGCCGCAAGGACTGGTCAGCACGCTTTGCCGACCACGGTCTGCCGGTTATCGGCGATGATGTTAAGTCGCAGGTAGGCGCCACGATTGTCCACCGCGTGCTGGCCAAGTTGTTCGTTGACCGCGGCGTGAAAATGGAAAAGACCTACCAGCTGAATTTTGGGGGCAACACCGATTTCCTCAATATGCTGGAAAGGGAGCGCCTGGAGTCCAAGAAAATATCCAAGACCGGCTCCGTAACCTCCCAGCTGCCTTATAAAATAGACCCCGATGATATTCACGTGGGTCCCAGCGATTACGTTCCTTTCCTGCTCGACCAGAAATACTGCCATATCAGGATGGAAGGCCGTACCTTCGGCGATGTTCCCCTGCTGGTCGAAGCCAAGCTGGAGGTCTGGGACAGCCCCAATTCCGCCGGCGTCGTCATCGATGCCTTAAGGTGCTGCAAGCTCGCTATGGACCGCGGCATGAAGGGGTCATTAACCGCGCCTTCTTCTTATTTTATGAAGACTCCGCCGATACAGTACAGCGATTCCGAGGCCCGCAACAAGGTCGAGGAGTTTATCGCGGCGAAAGCGATATCTGTAAAAAAGAAACCGGCTAAAAAACGGGGGTCTAAATAAAGCGGCATGAAAATTGCCCTGGTTTCCCCTTACGACTTCGCTTCACCGGGCGGCGTGGTCAGCCACATATCATGTCTGGAAAAGCAGTTCACCAAACTGGGGCACGATGTTAAAATAATCGCCCCGGCATCTAAAGCTGTTTATACCATGGGCGACCGATTTATCCGCATCGGCACGCCGCGCCCCATACCGGTCAGCGGTTCTATCGCCCGCATTACCATATCCCTCCGGTTGGAGAGCCAGATCAAGGAGGTATTCGAGCGGGAAAAGTTCGATATCTGCCACCTGCACGAGCCCCTGATGCCCACCCTCTGCACGACCATCCTTAGATTAAAGAAATCGCCAATGGTAGGCACATTCCACGCTTCCGGTGGCAAACCCTGGTACACTATGTTCTCTCCAATCGTTAAATGGTATCTGGACCGCTGGTTCCGTAAGTTGGACGGGCGCATCGCCGTCTCAAAAGTGGCCTTTTCCTATGTTAATACATACTTCCCTAACGATTACGTCATCATTCCTAACGGGGTGGACACCCAGCATTTCCATGAAAAAGTAGCTCCATTCGATAACTTTAACGATGGAAAGGCGAATATTCTCTTCGTGGGGAGACTGGAAAAGAGAAAAGGGTTCGATTTCCTGCTGGAAGCCTATAAATTAATCAAACCGGAAGTGCCCGACTGCCGCCTGATACAGGTGGGGCCGGGGGTGCGGCTGCGTAAGAAATACCAAAAATTCGTGCGACAGTACGGGCTGCCGGACGTGAACTTCAGGGGCTATGTAACCTACAAAGATTTGCCGAGATACTACAAGACCGCGGATATCGTCTGTTTCCCGGCCACGGGGCGGGAGAGCCAGGGCATTGTGCTGCTGGAGGCGATGTCGGTCGGCAGGCCGGTTATCGCATCTAATATCGACGGCTATTCCAGCGTTCTTAACGACGGCGTGGAGGGCATAGCCGTGCCGCCCCAGGACTCCTACCAACTCGCCGAAGCTATTTTAAGGCTCTTGAGGAACAAGCAGCTAAGGCAGCATATGGGCGACAGGGGCATACCCCGAGCGCGACAGTTCGAATGGGAAATTATCGCCAGGAAAGTCCTGGATGTATATAATCAGGTTTTGAACAATATCAAGCAATCGACTGTAAAAACGTAGTAAAAAGCCCGAAGACCAATGCTGTTTCAGGATGATACCGAATTATGACCAGAATGGAATCATGCCGTAAAACAATCGCCGAACGAATAGCCGGGCCGATAGTCAACGTCCTTGCCAGGACGCCGCTGACGCCGAATGCCATCACATGGATAGGATTTATAATCACCATCGCGGCCGGTGCGCTAATTGTCACCGAGCATCTGCTAGCGGCGGGGATTGTAGTGCTGGTAGCCGGCCTGTTCGATATGCTGGACGGGGCGCTGGCTCGCGCCACCGGCAAGACTACCCGCTTCGGGGCTATACTCGATTCCACGCTCGACCGGCTTTCCGAGGCAATATTGCTGGTAACATTGCTGGCGGTATTCGCCAAGTACGGGCAGGTTACGGAAATCATCCTCGCGGCGGTGGCGCTGGTGGGCTCCCTGACCGTCAGTTATATACGCGCCCGTATGGAGGGGCAGGGCATCGAGTGCAAGGCCGGAATTTTTACACGTCCGGAGAGGGTTATTATCCTGGCGCTGGGACTGATGCTAAGCCAGTTTGAGAACGCCCTGCTCATTACGCTGGCGGTGATTACCTTTTTCAGCTGGATTACCGTTATTGAGCGGATGGCGTACGCCTGGCGGCAGACACGCCCCTGATATCAATCATTAATTTTTTTCGTTACTATTATAAATAAGATAGACAACCCATGCCCTTGATGGTAGAATGTATGGGTTTTGCTCAAGGAGGTAAAAATGCCGGTTGTTGCTGTAATCGGGGCCCAGTGGGGAGACGAAGGTAAAGGAAAACTCGTTGATATGCTGTCGGAAAAAGCCAAGTATGTAGTACGCTTTTCCGGCGGAGATAATGCCGGCCACACAGTGGTCAATCCTCACGGCGTATTTAAGCTGCGTCTCACGCCGTCGGGTATTTTCTACAAAGAGACCACTTCTATTATCGGCAACGGTGTCGTTATCAATCCCGCCGTGCTGAATAAAGAAATCGACGACCTGAATAAACGCGGCATAGACACGTCCCGGCTGCTCATCAGCGACCGCGCCCACCTCATCATGCCCTACCACATTGTTATCGAGGGGCTGGAGGAAAAAGCCCTGGGAGATAAAGCCATCGGCACCACGCGCAAAGGCATCGGGCCGGCCTTCGCCGACAAGGTATCGAGGACGGGCATCAGGGCTGGCGACCTGCTTGACAAGGAAGTATTGAAGGAAAAACTGGCTACAGCCCTAGAAAAGAAAAATAACATCTTCACTCAAGTCTATTACGTGGAAGCGCTGTCATTTGACACCATTTACAAACAGTACTGCCAGTATGCCGACCGCTGGGCTACCAATATCTGCGATACGTCAACAGTGCTGAACGAAGCTATCACCCGCGGCGAACCGGTGCTGCTGGAAGGCGCGCAGGGCACCCTGCTCGACCCCGATTTCGGCACCTATCCCTTCGCTACTTCCTCATCACCCCTGTCGGCCGGGGCCTGCCTGGGGGCGGGGATTGCCCCCAATAAAATTACACATATCCTGGGCGTGTATAAGTCATATCAGACAAGGGTAGGAGCCGGTCCCATGCCCACCGAGTTGAACGACGAGACCGGCGATAAAATCAGGGAAATAGCTCACGAATACGGCACGGTAAGCGGTCGACCCCGCCGCTGCGGCTGGTTCGATGCCGTGGCCGCCCGCATGAGCGCCCGTGTCAACGGCTTCAACAGCATCGCTATCACGCGACTCGACATGCTGGATACCCTGCC
>CAZRQP010000014.1:0-5199 GCA_964602315.1 uncultured Dehalococcoidaceae bacterium | reverse complement strand
GAGCAGACCATCGTCAGAAGGTCGCTGTTTTAGCCGGGACTTAAAGACAATGGCTACTATCAGGCCTGCTACGGAGAAGGATATCCCTCGCATCCTAGAGCTTTACAGTCAGTTCTCTTTTCAGCCGGGAGACTATAAGGCAGCGCCGCTGGAAGAGTGCCGCGAAACACTTGAAAAAATATCCCGGACGCCCGGCTGCAGCCTGCTGGTGGCGGAGGAAAACGGGGAGGTGGCAGGCACGTTATTCATGGCAATCCTGCCGGGGATGGCGCACGGCACCTCGCCTTTCGGGGTAGTGGAATACATGGTGGTGGACGAGAAAAAGCGCCGCAAGGGTATCGGCAGGGCATTGATGGAACACTGCATGAAACTGGCCAAAGAGGCCGGCTGCTACAAGGTAATGCTGACGAGCGACAAGCGGCGGGAGGGGGCGCACAAGTTTTACGAGTCGGTGGGCTTCCAGGCGTCAGCGCACGGGTTTAGACATTATTTCTAATATCAAGTTATAATTTTTCTTGTCTTTTTTAAGCGATTCTCTTACAGCCCTATTAACAAGGTCCGACACCGACTTTGATTTAGCGATAGATTTCAACCGCAAGGCTTTATGCAAATCATCATCCAGATAAACAGTGATTCTCTTACTAGAGGAAGCCATTATTACACCTCCGTGATTAATGGCATTATAACATCAAAGCATTATGACGTCAAAACGTCTAATGCTGGATTTCAGCAATTATATATGCAAACTAAATAATACATTACTCCAAGCGATGCCCCCCTTTAGCTTCCCACACCCTGTTAGTGTTATAATTCAGGTATATGGACATCCTCGCCGGACTTAATCCCGCCCAGCAAGAAGCCGTGGAAGCCATCAACGGGCCGATACTGATATTGGCAGGGCCGGGCAGCGGCAAGACCCGCGTCATCACGCACCGGGTCGCTTACCTCATCAGAGTAGTCGGGGTAAACCCGCGGAGTATCATGGCGGTCACCTTCACCAACAAGGCCGCCCGCGAGATGGAGGAGCGACTCAACAAGCTGGTCAGCGCCTCGGTGAAGGACCTGACGCTCGGCACGTTCCACGCCATCTGCGCCCGCATCTTAAGGCAGGACGGCAAAGCTATCAACGTCGATAATAAGTTCAGCATTTATGACGACGACGACCAGATAAGCCTGATAAAGCGAAGTCTGCAGGACCTGGCGCTCGACCCCAAGCAGTTCGCCCCGAGAGCCTTGCAGTCGGTCATCTCCAGCGCCAAGAGCCAGATGCAGGAGCCATCCGACCTGCACGGCAAGAGCTACTTCGACGAGGTGACCAAGCGCGTGTACGAGCGATATCAAAAGTTGCTGACGGACAGCTCGGCGCTGGACTTCGACGACCTTTTGCTGAAGACGGTAATACTTTTTCGTCAGGACCCGAAGATACTGGAAAGATACCAGCAGCGCTACATGCACATCCAGGTGGACGAGTTCCAGGACACCAACCTGGTGCAGTACGAACTGGTGAAGCAGCTGGGGGGCAAGTACCGCAACGTGTGCGTGGTCGGCGACCCCGACCAGTCGATATACTCATGGCGGGCGGCGGACATCCGCAATATACTCAACTTCGAGAAGGACTTCCCCGACGCAAAGGTGGTTCTGCTGGAGCAGAACTACCGCTCCACGCAGTTGATTCTCGACGCGGCGACGCACGTCATATCGGCAAATAAGCAGCGCAAGCCCAAGGAGCTGTGGACAGAGAACGAAAAGGGCCTGCCCCCTAACGTTATCGAGACCTACTCCGCCGAGGAAGAGGCGCAGTGGGTAGTCAGTGAAATCGACAAGCTGGTGCGGAGCGGGGAAATAAAGAACGGCGACTGTGCCGTGATGTACCGCACCAATGCGCAGTCGAGAGCCCTGGAAGAGTCCTTCATCCGCTACGGCATGCCCTACAAGCTGGTAGCGGGCACGCGCTTTTACGAAAGGCGCGAGGTCAAGGACGTCATCGCCTACTTACGTTTGATTCAGAACCCCTATGATACGGTCAGTTTAAGGCGGGTCATCAACGTGCCGCAGAGGGGCATCGGCGAGCGCAGCCTGGACGAACTCACCCGCTGGGCGGAGTCGCAGGGCGTCAACGAATACAAAGCCCTGCAGTTATTAGCGCAGTCGAATGAAAGCAGCGAAGAACTCCCCTTCAGCGCACGGACGGTCAAGGTGCTGTCCGGCTTCGCGGTAATGATAGAAAACTTCATCGAGAAGAGTCGGGAACTGGACATGGTCAAGCTCTTCGACCACGTAGTTGAGAAGTCGGGCTACAAGCAGTACATCACGGGGCTGGTAGACGGGGAGGACCGCTGGGAGAACGTCATGGAGCTGCGGGGGGTGGCGCAGGACTACAGGGACCTGCCGCCGTCGGAGGGGCTGACGGCCTTACTCGAAGGGGTGGCGCTGGTCTCGGACGTGGACGACCTCCCGGAAAAAGTAGATACGGTCACCCTCATCACCCTCCACCAGGCCAAGGGGCTGGAGTTCCCCGTCGTGTTCATCATCGGCATGGAGGAGGGCATCCTGCCGCACTACAGGAGCATCGACGACCCCGCCCAGCTGGAGGAGGAGCGTCGATTGTGCTACGTGGGCATCACACGCGCTAAGAAGAAGGTGTATCTGGTAAGGGCTTTCCGACGGCGCCTCATGGGCAGCAGCACGGTCAACAAGCCGTCGCGCTTCCTGCTGGACATACCGCCGGAGCTGATTGAAAGGGGCGGGGTGACGGCAAAAGAAGACGAGTGGATGGCGGCCGCAGAGGCGAAGGAAAAGGAAATACAGCTTGATGGCGAACTGCCCGAGTTCAAGGCCGGCGACCACGTGCGGCACGACCAGTTCGGGGAGGGCGTGGTGGTCAACTACCGCAAGACCAGGAACGACGCCGAGGTGGTGGTAGCCTTCGACGGGGAGGGCGTGAAGCGGTTTCTGATGAGCTTTGCGAAGATTGAGAAGGTCTGAAGAAGATACAAGGTACAATATACAATAATCAAACCCCAACCCACCCTATTCGTAATATTCGTTTTCGAAAAAATTTTTTTAGTGTTTTAGCTTTGAGTTGTAGCTGGTTCGTTGTTATTCGTCATGGTGTTATGGTAAGTCGTTATGTTATCTTAATCTGTCCCCTGTTTTATGCAACCTAATGATAACGCGCAATAGAACCGGGGGCAAGGGGAATTTGGCGCTTGTGGGGGATAGGGTGGAGGAAAGTCACTTTTTCCCGCATGCTTAAGAAAAACTACCTAAACGACTGGCAAATAACAGCATCTACATCCCATCTTATGTGTACAATCTTCATTTGGTAATTCTGGTGCTACATTAAGCTTATATTGTTTACCGCCGAGTTTCTTACATGATTCGCACGAATCTGGCGCTGGAAGTATTTCTACGTATTTTATTCCTCCATTACGATATCTTCTCAAAGTATCTTGATGTACAGCGTGTAAATACATCATTCTTACGACTGTTTCATTGTCAAAAGGTAAATCCGTTTCAAAGTTAGCCGGTAGCCATTTATTTGCATTATTCTCCAAACCTAATATCATCATAGCCGCGGCTATCCTTACAGCTTCTAGCTTTTCATTTCCCAAGCTAGCAATTATTTTCGGAGGCTTACTCTCAAAAATAGTGCTCATTCTTTTTAATTCATCCTGAGACACTTTTACATCTTGACTGTGATTATTACGCTGTAATTCTGTTCCTATTCCTACTGCAAATTCACTAGGGAAAACTTGCTCTTTTTCCCACATTGCAACTGCCAGGCTTGCATCACTGAATTTGCGGTTTTCAAGAAATCCCTTTACCTTACTTTCAATATTTTCACGCTTTTCTTTTTCATCAAGTAGATATAGTTCTGCTATCTCATTTCCGTATTGTGAACACTCTAGAAGTGATAGTCCAGCGACGATTTTCCTCATTCCATTCTGGTCTACCCGCACCAAGCGTTCTATTAGTTCTTCCTTACGCCCTGAAACAGGTAGACTTCTCTGCTTTAACATGCCTTTTAGCTCATTAACCTTACATTTATACGATAGTAATTCATTCAAATTGGTAACTATCACCAACATACCTTCATCCATAAATCGTTTTATAGCTTGTGTTATTGGTTCCTCAAGCACATTGTTCCACATGTCTTTCCAATAATCATGTCTTGCAAAATCCTCAAAGCGATTTGCGTGGATGAACTTACTTAGCAACAGTAGATGAGCTTTTGATTTTTTCCAATCAGATTTCATAATCGGTAATGTTTTATCCTTTTTCTATTTATCAAATAAACTCATACTTACTATCAATCTAGCCATCTTATATTAGGATTGAACTTTTTATGTTTTTGTACAAAGTAAGTTACCAATGAAATAATTAATAAAATGCCTGCTAATCCCCAAAGAATATAACTCCAATTTGGGGCATCATTGATATACGCCATTACACCACCAATAAATAGTGCAACAATGATGGCTAATACACTTAGTAATGTTTTTATGTTCACGCCTCTATTCTAGCACTTTTAAATTCAGGTGCAAGATGATGCGCCGACCTTTCTCCCTATCCCTCTCTCCGCTGGCAGAGAGAGGGCAATTGAAGGGGAGTAGCCTGCGGAGAGGGGCGCCAGCCCCTCTCACTTTTCCCTCCCCCTTCCTTTGCCAAAGGAAGGGGGATAAAGGGGGATGGATTTTTATCAGGGATAAAGGGGGTAAGGTTAAGCACCACCCCACATCCGAGATCCTTCACTGCGCTCAGGATGACAAAGGGGAAAACTAATATGCTTCGTCAAGATGGATTCGGCAGACTCACCACGAACGGGACTCCAGCATGACCCGCCTACGCCAAGGCTCCCGCCTACGCTAAAGCTTCCGGCAGGCAGGTCGGCGGGCAAGCAAAGGGGGTGAGGCAGGACAGATTCTCACGGTCGCTACGCTCCCTCAGAATGACAGATTAATTTTGACTCACCCCTCTTTAAAAGACTAAACTAAAAACAAAAGAAACACTTGACAAGATACACGGAAACGTGTAACATTGTATTAAGAAGATGTCGATTAAAGTACTCGATAAGGAAACCATTAACCAGATAGCCGCCGGGGAGGTGGTGGAGAGGCCGGCCTCGGTGGTGAAGGAGCTGGTGGAAAACGCCCTCGACGCGGGGTCGAGTCAAATCGGGGTGGAGATAAGGGGCGG
>CAZRQP010000013.1:20750-23213 GCA_964602315.1 uncultured Dehalococcoidaceae bacterium | reverse complement strand
ATGGTCTCGATGGCCATCGCTTCAATATCGGAGTTGACAAGACCTTTCTCTATGATATATCTGGCCAGGCACCTGATACCATTACCGCAGGTCTCTGCCTCCGAGCCATCAGTGTCGAAAGTGCGCATACGGTAATCGGCTTTATCCGAATTCTGCAGTAAAAGCAGCCCGTCCGCCCCGATGCCCCGGTGCCGGTCGCAAATGGCTACCGCCAGCTTGGGCCAATCACGCTCGATGTTGCGCGCGTCAACCACCACGAAATCGTTGGCCGCGCCATGCATCTTGGTAAAGTCCATTACGCTATTTTACACTCCAGTCGTTCTTACTATTCGGTCAGGAACTCTTGCAGAGTCCCTTCTATCTCTAAATCCTTTGTTCTCCCTATATCAAACCAGTGTATTTTTTCATCTTCAAGCCGGAACCAGGCATACTGGTGACGGATAAAGCGGTGCGTTTCCGTCTTTATTTTCTTCACCGCCTCTTCAAGCGTCATCTCGCCCCTGATATTTTGAGCGATTTGCCGATAGCCGATACCGGACATGGAAGGCAGGTTAAAATCATAACCCATTTTTAACAGATTTTCCACCTCGGCAACGAGTCCCCGCTCAATCATGTCATCGACTCGCTTATCTACTATGCGGTAAATTTCCGACCTCTCGGCGGTCAAGCCGATGATAAAAGGGGTAAACGCCGGTGATTTTTTACGCCCGAGCCGGGAAAACGCCTGCCCTGTTCCGGCATACACTTCCAGCGCGCGAATCACACGGCGCACATTGCGGCGGTCAATTTTAGCTGCCGCGTCGGGGTCGGCAGCGAGCAGTTCCTGATATAGTTCATCGATTTTCCCCTCATCGGCTTTCTTTTCAATATTATACCTGAATTGGGGGTCGGGTAAAACCCTGGGTATTTGTAATCCCTCCAGTACAGCCCTGACATACAGGCCGCTGCCCCCCACCAGGAACGGCAGCCTGCCGCGCCGGTGGATTTCATCTATAGCTTTGTTCGCCATTTCCTGGTAAGTAGCCAGGCTGAATTCTTCATCGGGATTAATGACATCAATCAGATGGTGCGGTACATCGGCAAGTTCCTGCGGCGTTGGTTTTGCTGTGCCGATATCCATGTAGCGGTACACCTGTCGGCTATCGGCGCTGATGATTTCCCCCGAGAAGACCTTGGCCAGATGCAGGGCCAGGCGACTTTTACCGACACCGGTGGGCCCCACGATAGCGATGAGACGCTTCATACCGGCGCTACAAGCCCTTGATATCAGAAGCCTGTTTAACGATACTCACGAACTCGTCAGCCCTCAAGCTGGCGCCGCCCACTAAAGCCCCATCGATTTCCGGCTGGTGCATGAAATCAGAGATATTTGTACTGGTCACGCTGCCTCCGTAGAGAATACGGGCGGTATTGGCGATGCCGCTGCCATGCAGACGTGAGATAAACTGGCGGATGAACCCGATGGTCCGGTTTGCATCATCGGCGGTGGCGGACTTGCCGGTGCCGATAGCCCAAATCGGCTCGTAAGCAATGACCATGCCGCTCATCAGGTAAAGCCTGTCGGAACACACCATGAGCTGCCGGCCGATGATTTCCCTGGTCTGGTCAGCCTCGTTTTCCTCCAGTGTCTCGCCGACGCATAAAATAGGTCTTAAACCTGCCGTTACGGCAGCTTTTACTTTGTTGCTGACAATCTCATCTGTCTCGCCGAAGTACTGCCGGCGCTCGGAATGCCCGATGATAACGTACTCACAGAGGTCGACCAGCATCGCCGGTGATATTTCCCCGGTAAAAGCGCCCTTTTCTTCGTAATATATATCTTGAGCGCCAAGCTTAACAGTGCTGCCCCTGACAATAGCCCTGGCCGCCATCAGCGAAACGAAAGGCGGGCAGATAACCTTTTCCACACCCTGTATCTTGTGGAGGGGCGACTGCATGGTCTTGATTAACGCGATAGCCTCTTCGACCGTGGTATTCATTTTCCAGTTTCCGGCAATCAAAGGTGTGCGCGCCATAATTCGACTCCTATGCTCCGAACTTAATCAACTTGCGGGCGTTAGCCATGGCCAGGGGCATGATTTCAGTAGCATGAATCCTGCCCAGGCCACCGCTTATAAAGGCATTCTCGGAAAATTCTCCTACTCCATCGGTGCGGCAGTATTTAGAAGATATTGCCACCGGCACCGGGTGCCAACTGTGCCCGCTAAATACCGCCGGTGTGGAATGGTCTCCGGTTACTACCAGAACATCAGGTTTAAGAGCAGTCAGCGCGGGCAAGGCAACATCGACCTCCTCCAGTAGCTTGACTTTGCGGGTAAAATCACCGTCCTCTCCGGCGGTATCGGTCAATTTAATATGTAAAAAGAAAAAGTCGTACTTCTGATAATTCTTCTTCAGTGTTTTAATTTTCTCCTCTATTCCCGCCCTGGTATCGGCCACCCCCATGCCCACCAAGCGCGCCAG
>CAZRQP010000013.1:4954-20650 GCA_964602315.1 uncultured Dehalococcoidaceae bacterium | reverse complement strand
TCTCCTCTATTCCCGCCCTGGTATCGGCCACCCCCATGCCCACCAAGCGCGCCAGTCCGCGGTACATGGGATAGGCGGCAATGGCCAGCGTGTTCAGCTTATAAATCTCCTTCATCGACAGCAATTGAGGTTTCTTGGCAAAGCCGCGTAGTAAAATCATGTTGGCCGGTTGATTTGTAGATAAAACGTCTTTCGTCCTAGCTATAAACTTGTTCACTATATCCGCAGTATTTTTAGCTGCAGGAATTTCGGCTTTTATTTCCATCGGCGCCACGCCCGTACGTGAGGGGTCGGATTCGCTAATGTGAATATCTAGATTACTGCCGCGGAATACAGCCACGAAACGGTGTTCCCTGACCGGATATAGCTTTATGTCAACCCCTTCTATTTTCATGCCGTCGAGTATTTTGCATAGTTCGATGCACTTCTCCGTGGAGATACGCCCTGCCCGCCGGTCGGTGATAATGCCTTTATCATCGACGGTACAAAAGTTGCCGCGAGCCGCCATATCATCCGGCCCAAGTTCTATATCTATGCCCACCGCTTCTAACACCCCCCGCCCTATCCTGTTAACAAGCGGGTCGTAGCCGAACAGCGCCAGGTGTCCGGGGCCACTGCCCGGGGTAATACCGGGGGCAACGGGGTCGGCGAGACCGCAGATTCCTTCAGCCGCGACGGCGTCGAGGTTGGGGATAACAGCCGTCTCTAACTCCGACTTGCCTGATTTCAGGTCCGGAAGGCCACCCAAGCCATCCAGCACAAGCATCACTATCTTTTCCGGCGAGGTTACAGATAATTCTTTAATAATTTCAAAGTTCATCTTCTTAATCCTATTGCTTACGACTATATTTTATCACGTAGTGCAACCACGCCGGGCAAATCTCCTCCACCGAGGAATTCCAGCGAGGCGCCGCCGCCTGTGGATACGAATGTTACTTGATCCTCCAGTCCCAGTGCTGTAATCACTTCAGACGTTGAGCCGCCACCAATAATTGTCCTGGCTTGAAGTTGCGGCAGTAGTTTTGCCAGCGCACGCGTCCCTTGGGCAAACTGCGGTATTTCCTCAACACCCATAGGGCCATTCCAGAAGACCGTCCTGCCTTTTTCTAACTCCTGACTGAATAGCTCGATAGTCGCGGGGCCGATATCGACAATCGTCATATAGGGCGGCACGGCATCTATCGTTACAATATTTCCCAGAACGCCGATGTCAATCTCATCAGCGACCATTACATCTAGCGGTAATAGAAAACGTGACCCGTTTTTTTCAGCCGCCTGCATTAGCTCCGAGGCGGTGCTGATGGTTTCCGCCTCAACCTGCGATTTTCCTACCTCGTACGATTTAGCTTTCAGGAACGTTGCCGCCATGCCGCCTCCGATAAGCAGCAAATCTACCTTACCCATGATATTTTTCAATACAGCGACCTTATCGCTTACCTTGGCCCCGCCGAAAAGAGCCACAAACGGGTGCTCCGGACTTTCCAGAAGACCGCCGAGGGTGTTGATTTCCTTTTCCAGCAGGAAACCGGCCACGGACGGCAGGTAGCGCGTGACGCCGTACATCGAGGCATGGGCGCGGTGCGAAGTTCCGAAGGCGTCGTTGACATATACGTCGCCCAGGTGTGCCAGAGCCTTAGCAAAGCCTTCATCGCCCTTTTCCTCTTCCGTATGGAAGCGGAGATTTTCCAGCATCAGGACATCGCCGGGTTTCAAAGTTGCCGCGGCTTTTTCCGCTGCCGGCCCGATGCAGTCCGGCACCGTATTGATTTTTTTCCCCAGTAATTCGGCAAGACGCCTAGCTACCGGCGCCAGCCGCATACTTTCAACGACTTTTCCCTTAGGCCTTCCCAGATGTGACATCAGGATGACCTTCGCATCGTGTTCCAGGAGGTATTTAATGGTCGGCAGCGAGGCGCGGATGCGGCTGTCATCCGTTATTGCACCGGTCACGGCGTCTATCGGCACGTTAAAGTCCACCCTTACCAAAACGCGTTTCGCGGCAACTTCAATATCCATGACAGTCATCTTGTTCACTGATTTGCAACTCCCAAAAACCAAGCATAAAAAGAAAATATCAGGCGCCAACTTAGCTACCTGATATCATTGCGTTACTCTTAACACAGTCGGCATCGGCTTTCTGTGTTATTATACAGATTACGTATTCCCGTATCAAGCCGTCGCCATCCCCCTGCCCTACTGCGTGGTTCTGGCTTTATCTTTGTTCTTCAGTAAGAAGTCTTCCTTTTTAGCGGACAGCATCTCCACGACTTGCCGGGCGATGCCATCTGCATCCAGTCCGTATCTGGCACGTAATACCGACTGCGTACCGTGCTCGACGAACTCATCCGGAATGCCTATATTTCTTACTCTAGTGTCGTAAAGTCCGGAATCTTCCAGCAGTTTGATTACACCTTCCCCAAAGCCTCCGCGCAATACGTTTTCTTCAACGGTGACGATATTCTTCACACGACCGGCCAGGTTTGTAATGAGGGTCTTGTCCATTGGCTTGGCGAAGCGTGCGTTGACTACCGTAGCTTCGATGCCCTTACGCGCCAGCCGCTGCGCCGCTTCAATCGACGGGGACACAGAAGCACCCAGGGCAATAATGGCCATATCCTCCCCCTCCCTGACCACCTCGCCTTTACCCAGAGGTATCTCATGTAAAGTCGCATCCAGAGACACTCCCAGTCCGGGACCGCGAGGATAGCGTACCGCCATGGGACGTCCTGATTTTACGGCGGTATAGAGCAAGTGCTGCAGCTCGTCTTCGTCTTTGGGCGCGGCAACGACCATATTGGGGATTAGAGTGAGGTAAGAGATATCGAAAGTACCCTGGTGCGTCTTGCCGTCGTCGCCGACGATTCCCCCACGGTCGATGGCGAAGACTACCGGCAGGTTCTGGAGGCACACATCATGTATTACCTGGTCGAAGGCACGCTGGAGGAAAGTGGAATAAATAGCCACGACCGGGATGCAGCCCTGCGTCGCCAGCCCGGCTGCGAAAGTTACGGCATGCTGCTCACAGATACCTACGTCGAACACCCGATTCGGGAACTCGGCTTCGACGATATTAAGGCAGTTTCCCTCCGGCATGGCCGGCGTAATTACCACCAGTTTCGGCTCTTCGCGGGCAAGCCTTAACGTAGTCTGGGCAAAAATTTCACTGTACGTCTTTACGCCATTACTGCCGCCGCCCATAGCCGACACGCCGTGAAAATATACGGCGTTGTCTTCTGCCTGGGAATAGCCTTTACCCTTGGTAGTAACCACATGGATAAGCGTCGGTTTAGTACTGGTATTTTTAACTTGGGTAAGAAAATATTCCATGTCGCGAATGCTGTGACCGTCAATGGGCCCGATGTAAGTAAAACCAAGCGCTTCCCACAGGGGTGTCGGTATCACTAAACCTTTAAACCTGTCAACAAGGAATTCACCGAATTCGGCCAGTTTCCTCCCAAATGAAAAAGCGGCGAGGATTTTCTTGCTTCTTTTTTCCACCCTGCGTACAGGCCGGTTCAATCTTACTCTGCTTAAAAACTTAGCCAGTGCCCCCACCGTAGGTGATATGGACATGCCGTTATCATTGAGTATCACGAAAAGTCGCGAGCCCAAGTGTCCTGCCTGGTTCAGCGCTTCAAAAGATATCCCTGCCGTAATCGCTCCGTCGCCGATGACGGCCACTACATCGTGGTCTTCACCGGCGAGGTCGCGGGCGACAACCATGCCCATGGCGGCGGAAATCGAGGTGCTGGCGTGCCCCGCCCCAAAGGGATCGTACTCACTTTCATCGCGGCACGTATAGCCGGATATCCCCCCATATTGACGCAGGGTGTCGAACTTGTCTTTTCGTCCTGTCAGGAGCTTGTGGACGTAGCTCTGGTGGCCGACATCCCAGACTATCTTGTCCCTGGGACTATCGAATACCCGATGGAGCGCAATAGTAAGCTCAACAACACCGAGGTTGGAAGCCAGGTGACCGCCGGTGACGGTTACCGTTTTGATAATCTCCTGTCTTAATTCGGCCGCCAGTTCCTCGAGCGCCGCCGGGGATATTTTTTTCAAGTCGTCAGGACTATCGATTGTATCCAGTAGTTTCGGCATAATTTTTATTTTACGGAGAGGGGCATCTACTAAAATAGTAGCCCTGCGGAAGAACGATTGTCAAGCAAACAGCCTCGAATGAAAGCACCCGCTGAAGCTGGCTTGACGCTACAATAGCGGTTTTGTTACACTCACGAGAGGTTTTTCGAATGGACCCCATCGATATCCTGAAAGTAATCGGCACTGCCGTGCTACCCGTATCTGAACTCCGTGGCGCTATCCCCCTGGCTATCAGCACCTACCATTTCGACTGGTATTATGCTTACCTGTTCGGCGTAATCGGAAACCTGCTGCCGGTGCCCTTTATTCTGCTGTTTTTCAATACAATCGTTCCGCTTTTAAGTCGGGTGCGGCTACTCGACAGGCTGATGCAGTGGTACTTTGCCTGGACCAAGCGCCGGTCTAAGTCAATCGAGCGTTACGGATGGCTCGGCCTGGTAATATTCGTCTCTATTCCCCTACCGGTTACGGGCGCCTGGACCGGCTCGATACTGGCCTCCCTGCTGGGAATGAAATTCAAATACTCTTTTTCCGCCGCCGTGGTGGGGGTGCTTATCGCCGGAGTAATCGTCACCTGTGCCACGATGCTCGGCTGGGCGATAGCCGACGTCTTTACCACTTAATTCAGCACGATAGTACCAGGGTTTATATATTGACCGCCAATCTCAATTCATGTTACATTTTTAAATAAACAGGTCGCGTCCCTGTAGCTCAGCTGGATAGAGCGGCTGCCTTCTAAGCAGCGGGTCGCAGGTTCGAATCCTGCCAGGGACGCCATTTAAATCTGAAAATCAACTGCCCAACCCGCAGTAATCGGTATTTGCATAATGCCGTAAATTATATTACGCTATATAACAATATATCGGAGGTAAAAATGAAAGATTTCGCTGGAAAAGTTGCATTTATCACCGGGGGCGCTTCCGGGGCCGGATTCGGCCAGGCCAAGGTTTTTTCTGAAGCGGGCTGTAAAATCGTCATCGCAGATATACGCCAGGACCACCTGGACGAGGCCTTGGCATATTTCAAGGATAAAAAGGCGGAGGTACATGCCATCAAGCTGGATCTTACCGACCGCAAGGCGTACGCTGCCGCCGCCGACGAGGTAGAAAAGGTATTCGGCGGTCCGCCGCAGCTCCTCTTCAATACGGCGGGGGTCAATACCTTCGGTCCGGCTGAAGCCTCAACATTTGAAGACTATGATTGGGTTATGGGCGTTTGTTTGGGTGGGGTCATCAACGGCATGGTGACGTTCGTGCCGAGGATGATAAAATCCGGTAAGCCCGGCCATATCGCTACGACATCCTCACTGGGAGGCTTTATGGGAGGCTCAACCACCGCTCCCTACTCCGCCGCCAAGGCCGCGGTCAATAATCTCATGGAAAGCTATTACCAGGCACTCAAGCCCTATAATATCGGCGTTTCCGTCCTTTGCCCGGGCAATATCAAGTCGAATATCGCCGAAGCAGTCTATACACGGCCTAAGCACCTGGAAAAAACCGGCTACAACGTAAGTGAAAAGACGATTGATTTCCTGCGTTCCATTCACGCGCAGGGCATCGATCCCATTGAGCTGGCAAATATACTAAAGAAGGCCATTGAAAACGAACAGCTTTACGTTCTCCCCTTCCCCAACGGGCAGGATATGTTAAGGGGTATTTTCGAGCGGGTCATTGATTCCTCCAGTCCCGAAGGCATGAAAAAACAGGCTGAAGAAATGAAAAAACGTATGGAAGAAATGGCGAAAAATCCCCCTCCTGCAGGCCCTTATCAGAACTTCGAGGAATCAGGCTTTGGGCAGGCGAGGAAAGATATAAAGTGGGTCAAGCCTCCGATGAGGATGCCCCCTCCCCCACCCCCCAAAAAATAATCCGGCTAAATCATGGAGGACCATCATGAAAGATTTTGCGGGTAAAGTTGCATTTATCACCGGAGGTGCTTCCGGCGCCGGTTTCGGCCAGGCCAAGGTTTTTTCTGAAGCAGGCTGCAAAATCGTCATTGCCGATATCCGCCAGGACCACCTTGATGAGGCTATGGCATATTTTAAGGATAAAAAGGAGGAGGTCCATACCATCAAGCTGGATATTACCGACCGCCAGGCTTATGCCAAAGCCGCTGACGAAGTAGAGGAAGTATTCGGGAGCCCACCGCAGCTTTTATTCAATACAGCGGGGGTCAATGCCTTCGGTCCGGCGGAAGCCTCGACTTTTGAGGATTATGACTGGGTGATGGGCGTTTGTCTGGACGGCGTCGTCAACGGTATGGTAACCTTCGTCCCGAGGATGATAAAGGCCGGTAAGGGCGGCCATATTGCCACGACCGCCTCGATGGGCGGCCTTATGGGGACATCAGGCTGCGCTCCCTACTCCGCCGCCAAGGCCGCGGTAATCAACCTCATGGAGAGTTACTACCAGGCGCTTAGACCTTATAACATCGGCGTATCCTGCCTGTGTCCGGCCGGCATCAGAACGAATATCGGCGAGGCTTCCTACACCCGCCCGCAGCACCTGGCAAAAACCGGTTATAACACCAATGAAAAGACAATAGCGTTTATGCACAAGCATTACTCTTACGGCATCGACCCCGTGGAGCTGGCGCACATATTCAAGAAAGGCATTGAAAACGACGTGCTCTACGTCGTCCCGATGCCGGAGCCAGATAAGATGATGCGGGGAATTGTTGAGCGGATGGTCAATTTCACCACTCCCGAAGGCATGAAGCGGCAGGAAGAGGATAACAAAAAGCGCATGGAAGAAATGATAAAGCACCCCAATCCCATGATGGAGGGCGCCGCCGAAGCCGGCTGGGGTAGAGCCAGGGAAGATTTAACATGGGTCAAAAACAAAGGCCCTCAAACTTAAAATAGCAGCAAACCTTGAGCTTTCGAATGGAGGAATAACATGGCAAAACAGTTAATTGATAAAGTAATGAGCCCTGAAGGCGGAGTCCAGACCGGCCCGGCCGGATTTCCACCCGGCATGGGCGGGCCGCCGCCAGAAAAGGGAAAAGGTCGTCCGGGAGGAGGTGGACCACCACCAGGCTTGGGGGCTCCTCCGTCTGCGCCGTCTTTTGCTAATCGACTGGATACACTAAAGAACAAAATAGTGTATCTGGTGGATATCGGTTTCGGGGGCGGCTATGAATTCATGCAGCAGCTGCAGAAGTGGTTTACAGAGAACATGCCGTCCGTCACCACGGTTGTAAAGCGGAAACCGGGGAATGTGTTTATGGACGACAAGAGTGACCTCTGGGATGAAATCAAAGAAAAAGGCAATGCCGCCGTCCTTGGAGTAGCCGGCTGACCGGGCTGTATTGCAGCGGTCGCTGCAGGCAGCACCAATCTTGAACAGAATTACGGTATCCCTGTAGCTCCTGTTTCGAGCTACACAATGGAAGGAGTAGCCAAGGACAATCCGAGATCCGCTTCCCTACCTTTCATATTTACACAGTCGACTGTGGTAGGCATGTCTACTGAAGTCCTCGATAAATATATAGTAAGTAACGACCCGGATACAGGCAAGCCTGTTATCGAGGGAATTATCGATGTCCTGACCAAGCCTGTTGGCACCAAAAAGCCGACCCCACCACCTCCCAAAGTCGTCAAGGCCAAGGCACCCTCGATATTCCTGGAACCGGACACGGAAGACAATTTGCAGCAACTGTTCTACGAAAAAGGCTGGACGGACGGACTACCCGTCATCATTCCCACCGAAGAGCGAGTTAAGAAAATGCTCGCCGGCACCAGCGCTTCCCCGGACGACGTCGTTGCCGAATCGTTCAAATTCGATACCATGGAAATGGTCAAGTACACCGTCTCCAATATCGCCGTTATTGCTGTGATGGCTGGCGCCAAACCAGAATATTTTCCGGTGATACTGGCTATAGCATCTACCAGACAACCGGCGCTTATGGGGTCGACCACAGCCTTCGGAACGATGGTTTTAGTGAACGGTCCCATCCGCAATGAGATAGGGATGAATTCCGGCATCGGCGCGTTCAGCCCGATAAATATGGCGAACTCGGTCATCGGCCGGGCCTGGACACTGATGAGCCTCTGCCAGGGACAAGCCAAACCTGATATAACTTTCTGGAGTTCCCAGGGGAATAATAATACCTACAATAATATGTGCGCCGCAGAGAACGAGGAGAAAAGCGTCTGGGAGCCTTTCCACGTTACGAGAGGGTACAAAGCAGACGAGAGTATCGTCAGTATCTTCCGGGGTTGGGCAATGCTCAGCACCTCTGGGGCAGCTTCCCACCGGTCGCTGGTAGAGGAATTGAATATTCAGCTGGCGGTAATGCCTCCAATGAATTCCTCGGCCACTATTGTCATGGACCCCCTGGTGGCAAGGAATTTAAAGGAGAACGAAGGCTTTAGTACCAAGCAGGACTTCACAAAATTGTTATCAAAGAAAATTAGAATACCTGCGGGGCAGTACTGGAAGACCGACCAAATTGATATGCTGGTTGCCTCCGAAGCGTACAAGGGGGTGGAGCCCTACGCATCATGGAAAAAGCTGCCTGACGATGCGTTGATAGCCCCATATAATAACCCAGAGAACATCAATATCATCGTGGTGGGCGGAGAGACAAGCCCCCTGTTTAAGTCAGCGGACTACAGCTATGCCGGCAGCGCACCAATCGATAAATGGCGCGCTAAGAAGTAAGAATAATCCGTAATTTCGCTCGAACTAAGGTTATCAGGCCGACGGATATTTAGTGAATACCCGTCGGCTTTATTTCCCTGGCAACAAATCCCTTTTCGCCAAGTCCCACCTTATACACCACGTTCTGCCCTTCTCTTAGCGACTGGAACTTGATACCCTGCAGCTGGCTGTGATGGAAAAATATATCTTTTCCAGCATTGCTGGAGACAAAACCATACCCGTGTTCGCCAATCACACGTCTTACAACACCAGTTGTCATGCTATTCCCTCCCTTCGGGAATAGGCCCCGGTATCGGATAGATTAGTTACCCAGAGCCGATTCCTGCTTCTTCTTCACGGCACGTGTACCGTGACCGTGCTTCACGTGCTTGAAAGCTTCCTTGTAGTTTCTGCGCTGTGCTTGTTTTTCGGCTTTTCTTCCCATTTTTCTAATCCTTTACCGGTTTCTTTTTCTTATATTAATTATAACCTAATACGCTTATCCGTTTCTATTACGCCTTTCTCCCGAAACCGGTAATCGTCTTTTTTAATATATTATTTGTGCTTAAGTATTAGCTGCCAATCGCGCCTTTCAAATACCGCCATGTTTAGCACCAACCGGCGTAACACTTCCTCCTTAGCCAGCATATAGTAGTCATTACCATTATCTACGGTGACATCAAGAATTTTTCCCTTGACCATCTCCTCCAGTGCCCGGCTCATTTCCAATCGGTTACACTCGTCGTCAATCGCATGAAATATTGCCAGCTTACTGAACCTGCCACCGGGATATGAGGCAAAAAACCGCAGCAGTCCCAGATAACTACGATTCCGCACAAATTTCTTCATCAGCTGCTCGATGTATAAACTCCTGCCCTTTTGAACCTCGGAGATAGTCATTCGGGGCTCCTTTCGCTTTCTCTAATCACCAACAAAACTAATTATTCCTGCCCGCAGAGACACGCGTCGGTTTATACGACTGCTGTTCCTGCCGCAAATATGAAGGCATATCAAGCTCGTCCTCATTCATCCCCTGAAGGATGCGCGCCAATTCATTTTCCTTGTCCTTGCCGGCCGTCTGTTCTCTCGTTTGGAAACCGGTGGCAACCAGTGTAAGCCTGACATCATTCTCCATATTGGGATCCATAACCACGCCGAAAATCACGTTTGCCTTCGGGTCGACTGCCTGTCTTATTACCTCTGCCGCTCCATTTACTTCATGAAGCGATAGATCGTTGCCGGTAATATTGAAAAGTACACCCCTGGCGCCCTGCATGGATATATCCAGCATAGGACTGTCCAGCGCTTGCCTGGCGGCTTCAATCGCCCGGTTCTGCCCCCTCCCCCGCCCGATAGACATCCATGCCGGCCCGGCGTCCTTCATTATCGACCGCACATCGGCAAAGTCCAGGTTTATCAGGCCAGGTACGATAATCACCTCGGCGATTGCCTGCACACCCTGGTGCAGTACCTCATCGGCCATTTTAAAAGCTCCATCCACGCTGGTTTTCCGGTCGCACAGCTCAAACAAGCGGTCGTTGGGGATAATTATCAAGGTATCTACTTTATCCATCAACTCTTTAATACCATCTTCGGAATTCATGGAGCGATGAACGCCTTCAAAAGAAAACGGCTTGGTCACCACGGCAATCGTGAGTGCGTGCGACTTCTTGGCTATCTCCGCTATAATCGGCGCCGAGCCGGTGCCTGTGCCTCCTCCCATGCCCGCGGTTACAAAGACCATGTCCGCCCCAGCCACGACTTCAGCAATATCATCCTTGCTTTCCTCGGCTGCCTTACGCCCGATTACGGGGTCGCCGCCAGCTCCCAGGCAACGCGTAGTTTTCTCACCGAGTTGGACCCTTACCATGGCTTCGGTGACTTCCAGTGCCTGGCCGTCCGTATTCATGGCAATAAATTCAACACCATGCAAATGCTCACGCACCATTCTGGAAATGGCGTTACAGCCTGCCCCGCCCGTGCCGATAACCTTTATTCTTGCTCCGTTAGATACAGTAATTTGTTTAGCCATTGAAGCCCTCCAAATAAATATTTCCCGTTAATATCTCTGCTGTTTATTGAAAAAGCCTTAGCATCCTTGCGAGTAGAGCCTGCAGCCCTGTCCTCCTGGTTTTAGATGCTTCGGTGTCTTCGTTCTTCAGTTTCCACATCAGCAATCCGACCCCTGTGGCATGGGCAGGATTGTCCAGCGCTTCCGAGACGCCCGGCAGGCGCATCGGTCGTCCCACTCTAACCGGCATTCTCATCACTTTTTGTCCCAGTTCGGCGATGCCAAGGATATTAGCGCCGCCCCCGGTTACGACAACACCGGATGGAATGAGTTTCTGGTAATCTGCCTGTGGTAGTTCCAGCATGATGAGCCGCAGTAGTTCTTCAATACGGACACGAATAATATCCGAAAGGTCGCTATAAGAAATACTATGCCCGTCACCGGTGATAGCAATTTCCTCGCCATCGCCTTTCTCATCCTGTTGCTGCGGAGTCACATCGCCGTATCTCTTTTTCATTTCCTCTGCCAGTTCGTAATTGATACCAAGGCCTATCGAGATGTCCCTGGTCACCTGGTATCCGGCTACCGGCAGCACGGAAGTATGGTAAATCGTGCTATCCTTGAAAATGGCCAGATCCGTGGTGCCCCCACCTAAATCCGCCAGCAGGACGCCATCCTGTTTCTCATTCGGCTCCAGTACTGCATCTGCGCTGGCGAGAGGCTCCATTATCAGGTCTTCTACTTCCACGCCTATGCTGCGGATGCACTTCATCAGGTTCTGCACTGAAGTAGCCGCCGCCGTAATAATGTGGGTTTCCACATCCAGGCGGTATGCCTGTAGTCCCACGGGATTTCTCACACCCTGCTGCCCGTCCACGGTATATCCCCTTGGAATAACATGCAGTACCTTATTTTCCGAAGCCACTTTAACACTGCGGGCGACATCCAGGACACGTTTCATGTCGTCAGGGCGTACTATTTGATTATTACGCGTGATAGATACGGAGCCGGTTTTATTTATTGCTGAAACGTGTCTGCCCGTAACACCCACATACGCCGATTCCAGCTTTCGTCCGGCCATCTGTTCGGCTATTCTGACCGATTCCTTTATCGATTCTCTGGCTTCATTGATGCTGACTACCAGGCCTTTGTGCAGGCCATGCGATGGTACTACACCCACCCCGAGAACACGAAGACCATCATCAGAAATATCCGCCATGATGGTACATACTTTAGTCGTCCCTACATCTATTGCGCCGACCTTTTCTATTTTCACTTTTTCCTCCTTTGGGGCATTAAGCCACCTGTGTCGAGCGTTGCTACCTATATCTATATAGGCTTATTTGCCTTTAGCATCTCTGTAGCGGATATTCCACTTGTTGCACAGGGACAGCAGGTGCTCCTTGAACTCCTGATTCGGTATCCGGTAAAGCTCGGCGAGAAAGCCATGCAGCAGCTCGCCGCCTGTCATGTTCGGAGACGAATCTTCCGGCCCCGGCAGGTTGATGTACACGATTTCCGTCATCAGTTTTTGATACTCTATTGGGGTAGCCATAAAATTTAGTCCTCCTTGTTGTTTTTACTCACGTTTATATGCGCTTTTCTAAAGCACTATTAAAATGGTACTACGTTCCAAAAGTAATAGAATAATATTGTCCTTACCATTACTAATCTGTCCTGTATAGTTCCATAAGCTATTCTAGCTAGAATCTTGTAACCTGTCTTTTTTTGGAATATAATAAAAAATAACCGTAAGATATTACACTATGATTATTGAAAAGAGACAAAAACGACTCCCCCCGTATGTATCCTATCGGACTTTCTACAACTTCCTGGAACACCTACAGCAGCACATGCCGTCCCGCATCGACCGCAGCTACTGGGGGGACATTCTCTCCGGGAGTACCGGCACGCAGCTTATGGCGGCTTTACGTTTTCTCAACCTTATAGATATCAACGGCAAGCCTACGGAGCTTCTCAAGCCGCTGGTTGAATCCAGGGGAGAAACGAGGACTCGGCTGCTTAACGAGTTGACCAATGACGCCTTCGACTTTGTTTGCCAGAGCTCGCTGGACCTGGAGAGCGCTACTTATGCCCAACTGCAGGAGGTCTTTCATCACACCTTTCAGCTTACCGATGATGTCTCCCGCAAGTGTGTTAAATTCTTTATTGACATTGCCAGGGACGCCCATATTCCATTATCGCCTTTCATCCTTAAACGTACCAGGTCGACCCATTCCACAACAGGGATAAGAGCAGGGTCGAAAAAAGCCGCCTTAAGGACAAATCGGAATGCAGTAATTCCACAAGCAGATGATGAAATTCCAAGAGCAAGTTCCTGGCACAGTATGCTGCTGGCAAAGTTCCCCAATTTCGATCCGTCTTGGAGTGATGAACTTAAGATGAAGTGGTTCGCCGCTTTTGACGAACTGCTTAAAAAGGGACTCGATAAAAGTTAAAGTAACGCAGCAGCTTTGCTAGTCATTAGCCTTCTTCCTTATCAGAGGCCTTTCCCGCAGGTTCATCTGAAAGCAGGCCTTTCTTCCTGGGCGGCCATAAGAACGACGCCAGTGCCGCAATACCCAGTATCCCCACTACTATTCCCAGCGATGCGTAAACGGGAATGTGGAAAAAGTGCGAACCCAGCATTTTGATACCCAGAAAAACCAGGATTGCTGCCAGACCATAACTAAGATATACCAGCTTATTAGTCATGCCGACCAGGGCAAAAAACAACGCCCGCAATCCCAGGATGGCAAAAATATTTGAACTGTACACGATGAATGAATCCAGGGTAATCGAAAGTATAGCCGGGATAGAGTCCACGGCAAATACCACATCCGTCGTCTCGATGACGATAAGCACGAGTATAAGCGGCGTAGCCAGCAACCGCCCCTTCTCCTTGGAAAAGAACTTACCTCCACGATAATCATCAGTCATGGGGAGATACTTGCAGCCAAGTCGGAAAAAGACATTTTTCCTGGGGTTCACCTCCTGGTCTTTTTTAACTGCTATCCTTAAACCTGTATAAACCAGGAAAGCCCCAAAGATATAAATGACCCATTCCAGTTTCTCGATAATCGTCAACCCGGTAGCGATGAAAATGCCGCGGGTAACAATAGCCCCGACAATGCCCCAGAAAAGCACCCTGTGCCGGTGTTCCTCCGGTACGGCAAACGTGGTGAATATCAAAATAAACACAAAAAGGTTATCCATACTTAACGACCATTCCACGATATAGCCGGTAAGAAATGTAAATGCTTTATCGCTGCCCAGCACAAAGAAAATAACAACCGCAAAAATCAATGCCAGCGAAATATATCCCGCTGTCATCAGTAGCGCTTCTTTAGTTTTAATAACGTGTGCCTTACGTTGGAACAACCCCAGGTCCAGGACCAGCACCGTCGGCACCAGAACCGCAAATACTATCCACAATATAGTCTCGTGAGACATGATTATGCTTTCCCCGCGACAGTAGGTTTTTTCCGGCTATATACGGCACCTTGAATGAAATGACTCCGCAACTGACCGCAACCCGCATCAATATCCTGGCCGCGGCGCTGGCGTAAAGTTACGTTAATATGGCACTGCTTCAGTTCTTCTTCAAAAGCAAGCACAACCCTGTGAGCCGGAGGACGAAAAGACGAGTTAGACGTGCTGTTAGCCGGGATAAGATTGACATGACACTTCAGTCCTCGTATCAGCGCAGCCAGCTGGCGCGCCTGTACGATAGAATCGTTAATTCCTTTAAAAAGTATATATTCAAAACTCAAACGTCGCCCGGTAACTCGGTTGTATTCCCGGCAGGCGGGAATAAGCTGCTCCAGCGGATATTTCCGGTTAATCGGGACAAGTCTGTTCCTCAATTCATTATCCGCCGCGTGCAGAGATACAGCCAAGCCTACCTGGAGTTTTTCCTCGGCGAGGCGTTTTATCCGGGGCACCAGGCCGACGGTGGATATGACCATATTTCTCGCCCCTAACCCAAACCCCTCCGATGAATTCAACATTTCAATGGCCCGCCAGAGGTTATCATAATTAGCTAGAGGCTCGCCCATGCCCATGAATACCACGTTGGATATACGTTCGGTTTTAGAATTTTCAGGCCTTTTATTTCCGTTACTATTCTCACGCAGATACCCCGCGAAATACAATACCTGGTCGATTATCTCACCGGACGTCAGATTACGCTCGAAACCCTGCTGTCCGGTAGCGCAGAACTCGCAGCCCATAGCACATCCTGCCTGCGTTGAAACGCAGACCGTGTGCCTCCCTGCCCCCTCCCCTCCCCCATCATAATGCATCAGCGCCGATTCTATAGTATTGCCGTCAGCGAGCTTAAACAAAACTTTTATCGTGCCGTCATTTCCCGTGACACTATGCACCATTTCCAGACTGCTTACTCTCATTTTTGATTCCAGTTTTTCCCGGAAAGCCTGTGGTAAATCGGTCATTTCACTAAAAGATGCCGCCAGGCGCTGATATACCCAATTACGTAGTTGTTTCGCACGGTAAGCGGGCTCTCTCATGGATTTAATAATTTGATTCAACTGCAGGCTCGTAAGTTCGGTAAAACCTGCCGGTTCTTTTTTCATATGTAATAATTACTCCGAAGTATCGCCAAATACTATACGTATGTGATTATATCATTATAAGACTGGTTTCCGAAAATATGTGCAGACAATTAAATTTAGAATTGTTTAAAATTAATTCAGGGCTTCAAGGACGCCATTTATTTTCGTTTTAGTCGTCTCTTTCCCACCCCAGGGAAGTCAGCAGGTCGCCGATAGCCACCTCCTGATGTATAGCCTGGCGCAAGGGTAATGCAGGGTCTATCGTATATCTTAGTCCCCTCCCCTCCCTCTTTTTGACTATATATCCGGCAACGTACAAATCGGCGATGATTTTACGCACCGCCCGTTCTGTGATACCCATCTGATG
>CAZRQP010000013.1:0-4854 GCA_964602315.1 uncultured Dehalococcoidaceae bacterium | reverse complement strand
CGTACAAATCGGCGATGATTTTACGCACCGCCCGTTCTGTGATACCCATCTGATGCGCCAGTTCTATAGCGGTTATCTTGGGGTGCTTGGCAATCAAACTTAAAACAGCGGCATGCCTGGTGATAAAAGTCCATTCGGACATGGTTCATTCTCCTTAAAAACGGTTTAAAATATTATTGACATGAGAATATGATTGGTGATATTATTCATGTTGTAATCATTCATGAATGATATAACATGCTTAGTAATATATACCACATTACTTTTTTATTTTGCAAGTATTATTAGTTAGCGCGGTGCGATTTTTTAAAAAATGTTGAAAATTCGTTGTTATAACTATGGAAAAAATAAAATTCAGGGTATATAATAGTTCATTGTAACTCTTGGAAGAGTTAACATCTTCCAGGTTATCTCTGTAATGAGCCTCTCGTGGCAGTGATACGCTGCCCTTGAATAAACAATAGGCGTAAAGGAGATTTAAAATGGCTACAAAAAATGCTCCTACACCGGAACCAAAAGCACCTAAGCCGCCCAAAATCATGAGTAAGCCGCTCCCCCAGATACTCGATGAGATGGATGAAAACATCAGGGCAGCGGCTGAAGCCGCCCGGAAAGCTGAAGAGGCTGCGCGAGCCGCCAAAGAAGCCGCCGGTGCCGCCACCCAAGCTTCCGGGGAAGCCGAAAAGCGGGCTGAAGAAGCCAAGAAAGCCGGCCAGATGGCTGCTGAAACAGCCACCAGGGCAGCGGCTGAAGCCGCCCGGAAGGCTGAAGACACGGCTAAAGCTGCCAGAGCCGCTTCAGAATTAGCTGCTAAAAAGGCTGAAGAGGCTGATTTAAGCGCCAAGGCTGCTATCGAAGCGTTCCGGAAAGCCGCCGAAGAAGCAGCGCTTAAAGCTCAAGAAGCCGCCAATGCCGCACGGGCTGCGGCTGAAACGGCCGCCAAATCGGCACAGAAAGCGGCCTCTGATGCTACCAAGAAAGCGGAAGAAGCTGCCAGGAAAGCCGTAGAAGCAAGCGAAGCTGCCAGGCTCGCTGCTGAAGCAGCAACGCAAACCGCCGAAGAGACCATCGCGGATGCCGTCCGCAAGATGGAAGAGTTGGAGCAGGCTGCTAAAGCAGCCGCGGCTGCTGCCGAGAGGGTCGCTGAGGAGACCGCCGCCCGTTCGCAGGAAAAGGCTGTTCTGGCAACTCAAGCTGTTCAGGAAGCTATCGAAGCGGCCGATGCGGCGGGTACACAAGCCGATCAGGGTGCCCAAAACGCTAAAACCGCCCGCGCCGAACTCACTCAAAAGCTTTCGGCTGAAACGGCCGTTAAAGCCGAGCAGACAGGTCGGGTGGCCAAACGTGCCGCTGCCGCTGCTTTTCAGGCTGCCGATACCGCCCAGATAAAAGCCCAGGCCGCGGATGTCGCCGGTGATGAAGCACTCGACGCAGCTGCCCTGGTTACCGGTCGCCTGGCGGAAAGAGTTGAAGAAGCCGGCAGAGAAGCCAAAGATGCCGCCGCCAGAGGCCTCCAGGTCGTCGATAAAACGCGTAAAAAAGCCGTGCAGGCCGATGTTGCCGGCGATGAAGCTCTTGAAGCCGCCTCCCAGGCGTTACACCAGATGGTAATGCAGGCCGAAGCTTTATCCAAAGCCGCTGAAGCCGCTGCCGAGGCCGCCAGAAAAGCCTCTCTGTCAGCTGAAAAGGCCTCACAAGGAGCGGCACTCAAAGCTCAAGAAGCCGCTAAATCCATGAGCGTAGAAGCGGCTAAACAGGCAGAGGCTGCTAAAGTGTCCGCTCAAGAAGCTGCCAAAAAGGCCGAAGAAGTATCTCAAGCTGCCAGGTCAGCCGCCCTGGATGCCCAGAAGTCCACTCAAACATCGGCAGCCAGGGCAGAAGAGGTATCCAGGCAAGCCATAGCTGCCGCTGAATCTGCCGAAAGGGCTGCCGAGGAAGCCGGAATCAAAGCCACCGAGGCCCTCCCCAAAGCCCTGGTAAGGAAAGTGCTCGGGTCCTGGGAATTTATCCTGTTACTTATTGTTGCTACTTTAGCGGCTATCTTCGGCGCGGTAGCCCTTAGTGTCGGTATATCTGGCTTTAATTTAGGTCTATAGCAACACGTTATATGATTATACGGGATTGGTTTTTATAAATAGGTAATGAAGAATGCCTGAAGGTATTCTTTTATAAGGAGTTGACATCGATGAGTAGGAACCCCAAGAAACCGACCGATGCTTCGTCGGGAGCCGAAGAGGCTCAACCCAAAATCATGACCAAACCTCTTCCCATGATTCTCGATGAACTTGAGAATTACATTCATAAGGTAGAGGAATCGGTAAAACTAGCCCAGTCCGCCGCCAAGGATTCACGGGCGGCTGCCGAACAGGCTAAAGAGAGCGGTGAAAAGGCCGCCGATGCCGCCAGAAAAGCCGCCGAGGTTGCCGTTACCAAAGTTAAAGAGGAGGCGACCAGAAGGGAAGATGTCCTCGACGACAGAATCTCCGAGGTCTTAGAGAATCTTGACAGCCTTGCAGATAAATTAAAGCAGGAAGTTATCGCTATCGATGAGGCCTTCCTGGCCCTTAAAAACAAGCACGTTGAGCAGTCTCCCTTCTTCAAGAGCAAATAACGCCGCTTTATATAAAATCTAGTAAAGCACGATTACTGGCTATTATTTTCCGATAAGCAGCCACTTCTCTGGCTTGCTTATAACTCTTTCACGTGTCCTTGTGCTACGGGAGATGCTATAATTACCAGGGAGATATTTTTTGGATAAATTCAAAACCTGGTTTTTAGAGACCCGGCCCCAGTTTCTCATTCTTTCTTTCATCCTGGCTTTCCTGGGTACTTCTGTAGCATGGTATGAAGGTAATATCAATATCTGGCACGCTTTATTGGGCGGAGTGGGTCTGGTGCTTACCCACGCCAGCGTTAACATCCTCAATGACTACTTCGATTTCCGCAGCGGCATCGACCTTGCTACCAAGCGCACCCCTTTCAGCGGCGGCAGCGGCATTCTCCCCGATAATCTTCTTACGCCGCGCCAGGTCCTCTGGCTTGGTACAGTCGCTTTTATCCTGGCCGTGCCGATTGGCATCTACTTCATCATTATAAGCGGCTGGCTGCTGCTGCCCCTATTGCTTGTGGCGGCTTTCTTTATTCTGCTTTACAGTCCGGTTATCCTCAAACGACCCTGGCCGGAGTGGGCGGCCGGTGCCGGCCTTGGCGCCCTGCCGATACTCGGCATGTACTTCATCCAGGCCGGAGCTTATACATCGCAGGCTGCAGTTGCCTGTATTCCACCCGCTCTCCTGGTACACAATCTCCTCCTGCTTAATGAATTCCCCGATGTAGAGGCCGATAAAATCGCCGACCGCAAGACCGTGCCCATAACTATCGGTAAAGATAAGGCCGCCGTCTTTTATACAGTGGTAAATGCTGCAGTCTATCTCTGGATAATCGCCTGGGTGGCGGCTAAAGTGATGCCCGTCTGGACGCTGCTGGCGTTGCTGACCCTACCGCTTGCCTTCAAAGCCATCGACGGCGCTTTTCACCATACCAATCCCCCCAGACTGATATCCGGGATGGCCGCCAATGTAATGAACATTATGCTGACGCAGCTATTGATGGGTATAGGATATATTATCGCTCATGTAACAGGATAACTTTATGGAAAATCCCCCCAGACCCCCAACCTCCCAGCCTTTGCACGGCATGTTTACCGCCGTCCCACCCCGCTACGACTTCGTCAACCGCATTATTACCCTGGGACTGGATAAACGCTGGCGAAGCTTATCCGCCGAAACCTGCCTCGAGAACAATCCTGAAACCGTCCTCGACCTCGGCTGCGGTACCGGCGACCTTGCTGTTAACATTGCATGCCTGGCGGGAAAAGATACTGAAATCATCGGGCTTGATTACAGTCGGCCGATGCTGGAAAAAGCACAGCAGAAAGCTGCCAAAGCCGGCGTCGCCAAGTTTGTCCACTTCATTCAAGGTAACGCTACCGCACTCCCCTTCTCCGATGCCTACTTCGACTGCGTGGGGATTTCTTTCGCTTTCCGCAACCTTACCTACAAAAACCCCCTGGCTCAAGCCCACTTTGCCGAGGTAAAAAGGGTGCTGAAACCCGGCGGTCGTTACGTAATCGTGGAATCGAGCCAGCCGGAGAACCCTGTAATCAGGGCTCTATTTAACCTCTATGTTCGCGGCTTTGTGGCGCCGGTGGGGATATTAGTTTCCCGCAATCGTGGGGCCTACCGTTATCTGACAGAATCAATCACCCGTTTTTATTCGCCGACAGAAGTCCGGGACATGCTTAAGGCAGCCGGATTCAAGGATATACGTTATCGCCCTCTGCTATTTGGCGCGGCCGGGATTCACGTAGCTCTTAAGTAATTATATCTGGCGCTCGATGTGGTATTCCCGCAGCGCATTGAGCGCCCCGAAGAACTCCCGCATCATCACACTTACCGGGTACATGCCTTTTTCCGTGACGCGTAATATATTGTCATCAGCCACCAGCCCGAACGACTTGAAAAAAGCCATTTCCAGTCGCAGTTGGGCCCCTATATCCCCTCCGAACCGCCGACGGAAAGCCTCTTTGTCCAGCTTCAGTCCGAAAAGCTTGGTCAGGAGGTAGTAGCGGCGATTCTCCTTGTCTGATAGACCCCGCCAACCTACTACCGGCAATCTACCGGACGCAATGAGTTCATGATAGTGATTTAGAGCGAAGGAATTGACATAGAAGTTGCCCCCCAAGATACTCACCGAACCGGCGCCGATGCCGATGTAGTCGTCCGACTCTATGATGTATTCGTCGATCATACGCTCCCCGCGTGAAAAACACCAGGCCGTAGAGGGCGTATAGTC
>CAZRQP010000012.1:0-23445 GCA_964602315.1 uncultured Dehalococcoidaceae bacterium | reverse complement strand
TGCCCAGTTTGTAGATGTCTCTCTCATGTTGCGGCAACGCCTGGAAAATACGGATAATTTCTAAAAACCGTTCTTTATCATCCGGCAATTTGCCTTCTATTTCCGGCAGGAGATTCATCATATGGTCGCTAAAGATCTGCGAAGTACAATCAAGTTTCTCCAGGAATATTTTTATTTCTTCGACAATTTCTTCATCGGTAGAACGAACAAAATCACCGGAAACCACGTCTTTATACAAAAGCATCCGCGGCTGGATGGTCAAGGTGCGGAGTCGAATAATATCAGGGGCGATTTGGTTAAGCAAACGCGCCGTTTCCAGCGCGTGTTCGCGCCATAATTTCTTGCCCCCTGCACCCGGCATGACGTATTCAGACAAGGAAATCCCAGAGGCCTTAACGTTTTTACCGGCAGTTACGTGGTCGGCAGCGGTAACGCCTTTATCCATAAAAGCCAGCACAGCATTGGAGCCGGACTCCATCCCTATGTGAAGTCGGGAAAGACCGGCTTCACGTAAGGACACAAGTTCCTCAAGTTTCTTCCTGGCGGCGGTGTGGGAACGGGCATAGCTGGTTACGCGTTCGATGCAGGGGAAGGTTTTTTTAAGAAATTTGATAACTTCAACAAGTCCGGGAGTTTTCATGATAAGCGTATTGGCATCCTGCAGAAAGGCGTTTTTAGCGCCGGCATACATCCACAGGGCGACATTACGGCAGGCATCATTAGGGGCATCATGATAAACACGAGCGGCAGCTTCCCGGACGGCATCATTATCGGGCGATTCTCCGGCTAACTCCAGAATTTTATCATAAATAGCCCGGGCGGTACCTATATCCTGCTTAATCTCATCAACCGAGCGGAGTTGGAATTTATCGTTTTTATAAATAGGGCAAAACTTACAGCGGTTCCATGGACAATTGCGGGTGACACGAATAAGCAGCGAATAAGCCTCATTGGGCGGGCGGATGGGGCCCAACTCATACGAACCCACCTGAAAATCGGTCATAACCACTGGAAGACACTACTCCTGACAAATTCAAAGTTTTGCTGCACTTTTTCCGCACCGGTCACGATACTCATATGACCGGGCAGCAGATATTCTACGTCAAGTTTAGATAAGGTATCGATGGAATTTTTTAAGTCGTCAGCGTTACCGCCGGGCAGGTCAACGCGGCCGGTATTCATCTCGAAGATAACGTCGCCGCAGACCAGCACTTTCTCCTGCCGCAGGTAAAAGCAAACACTATCTGGAGAGTGGCCTGGGGACGGAATTATCTCAATTTTAAAATTCCCCGACTTAAGAATAGGGTCTTCTAAAAGATAATCCACGGTAAACTCGCCCGGCTCCATGCCGAAAAGTCGCGCGCCGTCAACAACCACCAGCTGATAATTCTTTTTCTGAACGGGATACAAGGCGACTCTAGAACCGGATAGCTTCTTAAACGCCTCGTTAGCGCCACAATGGTCGATATGAAGATGTGTATTAATAATAATACCGATATCTTCGGGCTTTATGCCATCCTGATTCATCGCAGCAACCTTTGTATCCAGGTAATCCGGATTGCCGGGGTCGATAATAATACCGGGCATTCCTTTAAGTACATAGGTATTACAGTCAAGCATCCCCTGCTCCGGGTAGAAATATAGATTATTTATCAATTTCATGCTATATTATCTCCAAACGATACTATATTTACAGTTCAATATTATTATATCATGCGAAGCATTAGGATAAATAACAAGGAGGCTAAAAGATGGGACTCACAGCAGCGATTCTCGGTGCCTTAGGCGGGATAGCCGCCGTACTCGGCGTTCTGGACATCCTTGAGGTGACATCGGACCGCCTAATTCACGATAACCTTACCTGGGTATTCTGGATGTACGCGGCAATTATACTTATCCTGGGTGCAATCGCGTTTCTGCTGGGACGCAAACAGAACTACGAAGACTAGTTTATTCTAACCAGCATCGAGATATAATTGGGAATAAAAAAGGACAGTCCGGGTATCCGGGTAGCAATAAAAGTTACGCCTAATGCCGGACGCAATGAAATAACCGGCTACAAAGACGAGATTTTACAGGTTAAGGTTGCCGCAGCACCGGAAAAGGGTAAAGCCAACAAAGCGCTGGTTGATTTACTGGCAGAGAAGCTGGGGGTAAGAAAATCATCCATAGCCATTATTAAAGGAGAGACCAGCCGTAAAAAAGTTATTCTTTTCAATGGGATAAGCAGCGAAGAACTAATAAAAAAACTAAACACACCGGGGTAAAAAGGGAGGGGGGCATTAGCCCCCCTCTTGCTTTATAGATGCCTTTCTGACATTAAGAACTCTTCTTCTTGCGGCGACGCCACCAGGCAAAGTATAGGATTACCAGGATTATTATCCAGAGCGGACTGAATATTCCCAGCCCGATAAAGAAAGCCCCCAAACCACGGAAGAAGCTGACCAGCGCGTTCCAGGCACTCTCGGCGACAGTGCCGGCACCCCAACCAGGAAGGACGGAAATGTAGTCTTCTCTCGTATAAGTCTCTGAAGTCCCCTTGTCATCGGTGACCTTAAGTGAAACGGTAAAATCGCCGCTTTCACTGTAAACATAGTAAGGATTGGCATCGGTACTCGTTTCACCATCACCGAAGTCCCATTCATAGGTATAAGGTGAGAAACCGCCGGAGACATCAGCATAAAACTGAATGCCGCTGCCTTCCTTTACAGTGCGGGAATCGGCAGTGAATTCAACGATGAGCTTGGACTGCTCCAGAGTCACGGTGAACAAAGCCAGGGCAGCACTCTGCTCAAGGTATTGCATCTGACCTTTGATTAATTCAATATTCTCACGGGTGTTGGTAAGTTCTCTCTGGACGGCAAGGATTTCTGTTACCGTGCCCGCCTGGTTCATTAACTCAAGTAGCTGCGCCTCGCTTGCCTCAAGATTACGCAACCTGGATGCGAGGTCGGTATATTGCTCGGTAACATCCTGTCCCGTAGTGGATTCCGATTTCACATCGACAGCCATATCTCTTAAAGCCTGTAAGGTATCATTGAATCGGGCGGAATCTACCCTGAAGCTGATATAAGCATAAAGCCTGTTTCTATCTTCGCTGATACTGGAGTTTACTACATAACCACCGTATAGCTCGGCAAGACTATTTATCTGCTGCAATGAAATGGAAACATCATCAACGACAATAGTCAAATACGCGGAACGGATTACCATGCGGTCGGTAGTTACCGCGACATCATAATACGCACCGCCGCCACTTTCCTGGCTGATAACCTTGGGAAGTGATGAGACAGGCGTTGTTACCGTAGGAACAGGTGCATGAGTTGTGGTGGCAGCAGGAGTCGTTTGGGGCATAATTAAGCCATCATTCATACCTGACGTACCCTCATAAGGTCCTGCTTCACTGCTGCCGGCGCAGGCAAGTGAGCCTATCAAGAGTGAGAGAATCATTAGAGCTAGAAGTCCGAATAAAGTTTTATTCATCATACTTTTTTTCATATTGCCCTCCTGAAATATAGGCGTTCTGTAGTATTATAACGCAAAAAATAGTAAAGGGTTAGCAAAAAAACAGGGGATCTTGTTAGAAATTTAGTTTATGTTTACCGGTTACTTTCATAAATACGGATGCGTCTCATACGCAGGATAAGAAATACCTCTTGGCCCACGACCAGGTCCATCTCGTCGAAGATATATGTAGGTATCTCCGACATCAGCGCTTTTCCGGCCACGTCCAGAGAAATTTTCACGATGTTGCTGGTAGGCTCGATAGCAGTTATCAGGCCCTGAAATCCGTTAACACTCAAGCCCGGCGGCCTGGTCTCGGAGACATAGATATGACGCGGTAAAATGGCAACTTTTTTTATATCGGCTCCTTCGTGGGCAACAGTTAGTTTAAGACTGCCGCAACCGACCTCCATAACCCCCTGGCCGAGATTTCGAGAGTAATCACAGTCTAAAATATTCGGCGAGCCGATGAAATCGGCGACCTTATCACCATCGGGATAAAAGAGCATCGCCTCCGGTTCCGCCACCTGCTCCACGCGCCCGTCCTGGACGACAGCCACCCTATCCGCCATTTCCAGCGCCTCCATCAGGTCATGGGTAATGTGGATAGTTGTCAATCCCAGCTGGTGGTGAATACGTTTTAGTTCAAGTCGTAAAGATTTGGCAGTGCGCAGGTCTAGGGCGCTAAGCGGCTCGTCGAGGAGGAGGGTGTGGGGAGAAGGAGCTAAAGCCCTGGCCAAAGCCACGCGCTGTTTTTCGCCGCCGCTTAAAGAACGCGTATCGCGACGTAATAACAGTGAGATACCCAAAATACCGGCGATTTCATTAACGCGTTCCCGGATTTCCGCAGCGGAAATTCTGGACTGCTTCAAGCCAAAAGCGATATTATCAGAGACATTTAGAAAAGGGAACAGTACGTAGTCCTGGGGGACATAACCCAGACTCCTTTCCTCGGGCACGAGGCGGGTAACATCGGCGGCGTCAAAGAAAATAGCCCCTTTTTTAAAACGATGAAGTCCGGCTACGCACTCAAGGAGGACAGTCTTACCCGCCCCGGTGGGTCCTAGAATGACAAAATATTCTCCATCGCGGATAGCCAGATTTATATTCTTGAGGTTAAACTCCCCCAGATGTAGTGAAAGGTCCCTGATTTCTATCATACGTGGTACCTTCTACCCACAGTCTTACGGATAATCAGTAAAGCCGCTACGGCAATCAATATCAGCACAAAAATTACGGCGATAGCTTTTTCAACATCAGCCGAGGCCAGACTTAGGAAAATAGCGGTGGGGAGGGTTTCCGTTTTCATGGCCGTGGCGCCAGCGAGCATGACAGTAGCGCCAAATTCACCAACGGCACGGGCCCAGGTAAGTAGAGTGGATGCTATAACACCATCCCTAGCCAGGGGCAAAGTGACACGGAAAAACGCCTCGGGCTTGCTGCATCCCAGCGTACGGGCGACCTGCTCATAACGGGGGTCGATACCGTCAAAGGTGGACTTAAGCAGGCGGATAGCCAGTGCGCTGATAACGGTAACCTGCGCGAGGACGATGCCGGGTACGGAGAAAACGAATTTCAAGATATTATCGTCAATAGCAGAGCCTAGGGGGGTATTGAAAAAGACTAGCAGGGCAGCGCCGAGGGCTACCGGCGAGACGACAATGGGAAGGTCCAGCAAGCTATCGACAATGTCTTTGCCCGGGAAACTCGAGCGAGAGATAGCATAAGCCACTGGCACAGCAATTAGCATGGATATAATAGCGGCTATCGTAGCAGTCATCAGGCTCAACCTGATAGCGGATAGAATTTCACTGGAGCCTAAAGCCGATATAAAGGTATCCCACTTAGTATAAGCCAGCAGGGACACGATAATTCCGATGAAAAATAGCGCCAAAAGTACAAGGGCGCTTATCGTGGCTGTGCGAAAAATCCTCTCACCGCTGGCCCCTTTTAAAATCCTGAACATTTGCTCAACCTTTCCACAGACTAAGACTCACTTCACGGCTGGTATGAGGCGGGTAACCAGTATTCCCCACTTGTAAAATCCAGATAACGAGCAACGCTATACTATCGTCAATATAACGCAAAGCTAAATTTTTTTATTTCCCTTGCTTGATTACCTCACGGACACTGGCACGCTTTTCCTTGTATTCCTTGATGATGCGGCGGCCTTCCTCGGTCAGTCGTGCGTAGCCGCCATGCGGTCCGCCGGTGGACTTTACTACCAGCGGTTTAGGCGCCAGGCGGTTGATAGCTTCCACCCAAAGCCAGGCATTGCGGTAGGCTAATTTCATCGAACGGGCAGCGGCGGATATTGACCCAAGCTGGTCGATACGTTCCAGTAACGTTGCCCTGCCGTAGCCCATGAACAGCTTGCCGTCTTTTTCCAGCCAGATTTTGCTCTTTAACACGATGCCGGACTCCGGTTTGTGACCGGAGCGGGAACCATGTTTTATGCCGAATTCAGGCACGAAGTCTTGATTTACTTTTTTTCTACTCATCATAAAGATGTTCCAGACGTACTATATTATCAACAATATAACGCATTGTCAAACAAAAATGAGTATGCATCACATCAGAGAGACTTTGATTGATTGTGATATCCAACTATGAAATAACCATATTTGTGATTTTTTTGTGATAATTCACTCATTTTTTGTGATTTATTTGTTACACGCCATATCTATCATATGTATAACACGCAAATTTCGTTAAAAACACAAAAAACAAACAACACATCGCCGCATCGGTGGAAAGGAGTCCAACCATGCCAGCTAAAAAAAGACCCGAAAGAATAAGACTAACATCAAGAGACATCGCATCCTATTGCCAGGTAAGTAAAAGCACCGTCCTGGAATGGATAAAGAGTAAAAGGCTAAAGGCCTTCAGTCTGCCAAGCGGACACTACCGTATTGATAAAAATGATTTTAAGACATTCCTGGAAAAATTCAACATGCCCGTCAAAGGCTGGCCTTTTGAAGAGTAAGAACACACGGAGGAACCAGAGAACCTGTTGATGGTATAAAAATAGAAAGGTATCCTTTCAAACACAATCAACATACTTTTGAAAGGCAAGTATATATGGACAACTTTAGTACGAGCATTACACAAAGTTCACCCTTTAATACAGAAACGATACTAATGAGTAACATGGAGGCGATCGCTCGTGGGGTGCGGGCTAGAATTGAAGAGAATACAGGTTATGCTAAGAAGATTACGGATGAAACGATCAAGATAGCGCGGTCGCTAGATATAGCTAATACAGAAATAGAAAGGTGGGCTGACTACCGTCGTAACCACCTGGTACAGGAGACAGCTCAAATCAAAATTATAAAGAACCTGGTTAATAAGACATTTCTTATAAGAATGCTTTCCCCGGATAAATAGATACGCAGTTAAAAAGCTCCAGCCAATGTTAATACTACCCTAATTCCCCCGCAAATATTATATATTTGCCATCAATTTATACCTGCATGCGGTTGATAGACTCTATTATAAAAAACCTTTAACTAATGAAATATCCTTGAGTGCTTGACTTCTGCTTATTACCTGGTTAAACGATTTATACTATAATAAGAACCACAAGCCCATATACGGTATGGAGGCGAATTATGACTAGAATGAGCGGGGCCGAAGCACTGGTAGAATTATTAGTCCGTGAGGGAACAAAGGTTATTTTCGGGCTGCCAGGCGTGCAGATTATGGACGCGCTGGACGCCATATATCGCGATAAAAGCATCCGCTGGATATCTACCCGCCACGAACAGACCGCCGCCTATATGGCCCTCGGTTACGCAATGACCACCGGTAAAATCGGCGTAGCCATGGTATTGCCCGGTCCGGGGGCTCTAAATACAGCAGCCGCCATCGGCACAGCTTACGCCGCATCAGCGCCGGTATTGTTAATTTCCGGGCAGATAGACAGCCAACACATAGGCTTCCACCGGGGAGTCCTTCACGAACTTGATGAGCAAATCGATATATTCCGCTACCTTACGAAATACTGTAGCCGGGCAACACGGGCGGAGGACATCCCGGATATTCTCTGCCACGCCCTGCGCCAGCTCAAGACCCAGCGGCCCCAACCGACGGAAATAGAAGTTCCCTACGACCTGTGGTCAAAGCAGGGCGAAATGACATTCACCAGTACAGAAAGACTGGAACCAATTCCGCCGGAACCGGAGGATATTAAAAAAGTAGTAAAAACAATGAGCAGCGCCAACCGACCGATGATTCTGGCAGGGCGGGGGGCGGTCAAAGCCGGTGTTACCAGAGAAATCACGCAGCTGGCCGAACGACTAAGGGCACCAGTGGTCATGACACCGGAGGGACAGGGGCTGATACCGTGCGACCACCCGTTTTGCGGGGGCAATTCTACATTATGGCTTAATCCATTTTTCAAAGAAGCCGATGCCATTCTGGTGGTGGGCAGTCGTCTGCGAGCTTCCGGCAGCACCCATATCGACCTGAAATACGAACAAAAAGTAATCCAGGTAGACTGCGACGCCGGAGAGCTAGGCAAAAACCACCGTATCGAGACAGGTATTTCCGCAGATGCAGGGCTAACACTCAAAGCCCTGTTACAGACGCTTGGTAAGAAAAACGAAAGCCGCTGGCAGAAAGCGGAGATTGCCCGTCTGCGCAACGGACTGAAGAGAAAACTGGAAAAAGCTGGGCCTTTACAAATGTCTATTATCAATACAATTCACGAGGCACTCGGGGATGACGGCATAATCGTGCCGGACGTAACAATCCTCGGTCATTGGTGTGACATCGCCTACCCGGTCAATCGTATACGAAGCTATGTAGATTCCTCATATTTCGGTACGCTCGGCTTTGCTTTCCCAACCGCTCTCGGCGCCAAGGTAGCCAACCCTGATAGAGCCGTGGTGGCTATATGCGGGGATGGGGGTTTCTCATACGCCTCCGCGGAACTGGCTACAGCAGTGCAGGAAAAGATAAACGTGATTACCCTTATTTTCACCGATAACGCCTACGGGACGGTCAGCGGCATCCAGCGTCGGCAGTTCGGGGGGAGGTATATCGGTGATAAGTTACACAATCCAGATTATGTCAAATTCGCCGAGGCTTTCGGGGCCATAGGGATAAGGGTGAAAAAACGTGAGGAGCTGGGTAAAAAGCTCGGCGAAGCGCTTAAAGCCGACCGCCCTGCCCTAATTGAGATACCGGTACCGCAAATGGAAACGCCCTGGGATTCACTGATAAAGGACTAAGACGTGCCCAGCTGGACGAGCTGCCCCATCATGTAGCTGCATTTATCCGACGCCAGGAAAGCCACCACATTCGCCACGTCCGCCGGCTCGCAGAGTCGATTGAGCATAGAGGCTCCTTTTTCTCCTTCCAGCATTTCTTTTGGAGCGCGCCAGACCAGGCCGGTCTTACCAAGTCCAGGACCCACAGCATTAACAAAGATTCCTTTATCACCGACCTCCCTGGCCAAAGCCCTGGTGAACTGCACGACACCTCCTTTGGCGGCTCCGTAGATGGAGATATCAGGCATACCCTGTCCACCGGAGGTGTTGATGATACGGCCGTACTTGCGGGCCAGCATGTGAGGCAATACAGCACGGGCGACACGCATCTGACCAATGAGATTAACGCCGATATCGAACTGCCAGTCCTCTTCAGTCATTTCCATAAAGGGGCGCAACTCGCTGCTGGCGCCAGCGTTATTGACCAGGATATCAATTTTACCGAACTTATCAATAGCTTTAGCCACCATCGCATCGACTTCTACCGTTTTGGTAACATCGACTTTAATAGCCAATGCCCGACGTCCTAAAGCCTCCACCTCTGCAGCCGTTTGCTTAGCCCCTTCAAAATAAATATCGGCAGCGATAATGTGACAACCCTCTTCGGCCAAGGTCAAGCATATTGCTTTGCCGTAGCCTATCTGGCTGCCGGCGCCAGTGACCAGCGCTACTTTATCCTTCAACTGAAGATCCATTTTTATACCCCTTTACCCACTACTGAATAAAATAAATGACTACTCGTAAAGAAAAGCTAATAAAACCGGATATCCCATACTTTAGACGGCTACACTGGCTGTGTCAAGTTGAGATTAACCTCTCATGGGAAGCATACCTTCGGCGCGGAACCATTCTACGTGGTCGTGAATTGACTCCTGCCAAGGCCTTGAGGTAAAACCGAGTTCCCGGCGCGCCCGCGCCGAACTGACCATTGAGTTACTCCGCAGCACGTCGATGGAGTAAGCAGTGAAAACAGGTTTACGCCGCAGCAGGCGGTAATAAACACTGGCAAGCACCCCTGCAACGCGAGCTATAACAGCCGGTATGCGGTAAGTCGGCGCTGGATAGCCGATATCATGCTCCAGTTCTTTTATCAGTTCCGGCACCTGGACCTGCGCGCCGGAGAAGATATAGTGACGCCCCGACTGCCCTTTTTCCGCGGCAAGAATGAGACCGCGGGCAACATCGCGCACATCTACGAAATCATAGGCGCCGCTGACATAGGATTTCAGGTGTCCGCTGGCGAAATCAATAATAAGCTGACCGATGTTGGAAATGCCGTAATCCCAGGGCCCGATAACACCCGTGGGACAGCAGATGACCGCATCAAGCCCGCCTTTTTTAATCTCGTCAAGTAGCAGCAATGTAGCACGGGCCTTGCTCCTCGCGTAGTCGCCGAGAACACGCTCGGGGGAGAACAGCTGCGACTCGTCGATGACGGTGCCATGAGGCGGTTCGGCAACAGCATGAATAGAGCTGGTATAGACAAGACGGCGTACATTGCACACACGGCAAGCTTCGATGACATTACGCACACCACCTACATTAACCTTCTCAAGTACAGCCGCCATACCGGTCATGATGGAAACAATACCGGCGAGATGAAAAACGATATCAGCACCAGTAAACGCCGATTTCAGACTTTCGGGGTCGGTAATATCCCCATAAACAGTTTCTACATTTAATCCCGCTAGGGGACGTATATCGTCATTAGGCAAGACCAGGACCCGTACGCTCAAGTCCCGAGCAAGCAACTCACGCACCAGCACATTTCCTATATGTCCTGTCGCCCCGGTTACGATAACCATTTTCCTCTACCTCTAATTATAATTGTATGAACGGCAGAAACAGGTTGTCAATGGGAGGGGTGTTTAATCACGGTAATAAAGTGGAGATAGGGTGACAATAGGCAGAACTTTTGAGATGCGCTTTGATTTAATATTCTAAATAGACGCTGGATAATTTTTGCATTTGAGGCTTGACATTAGCTCTTCTAACTGGTATAGTTATAGTACATTTGTTCTAATTATAGAGGCAATTATGGACAAGTTGAATACTCTCGTTGCGGCAGCGCGGTTTGACATTTGTGGCTGTGGTGGCGCCGGTTCCGCAGCAAAGTCTCCGCTGGGTATCATATATAACGCTGCTCTGCCCGGTGGTGGCTGTATACCCCTGCTTAAGGTGCTCCTGACAAATATCTGTGTTAATGATTGTGCTTATTGTGTGAATCAAATTGGTCGTGATATTCCTCGTTGTTCTTTCCAGTCGGAGGAACTAGCCAAGCTATTTATGGAGCTATATGCGAAAAGACTCGTGCAGGGTTTGTTTCTTAGCTCCGGCATCGGCGCGGACGCTTCCCGTACCATGGAATCCATGATGAAGGTGGTGGAAATCCTGCGTTACCGCTATAGATTTAAGGAGTACATTCATCTCAAGATTTTACCCGGCGCCCGTTTCGACTGCATTGAAGCCGCTTGCCGTCTGGCGAGCCGGGTCTCCGTTAATATTGAAGCACCCACGGCCCCCTATCTTGCCAGATTGAGTCGTAAGAAAGACCTGCATCATGGCATTCTGGAACGCATGCGCTGGGTAAAACAGCTTATTTCTAAAGATGAGAATTTAGTACCTTCGGGGCAAACGACCCAGTTTGTCGTGGGCGCAGCCGGTGAAACAGACCGTGATATCCTGCGTGCTACGAAGGCTCTTTATAGTGAGATAAGTTTAAGGAGAATCTATTTCAGTGCTTTTCGCCCGATAATGAACTCCCCCCTAGAGGAACTTCAACCCACCCCGCCAATACGGGAACATCGGCTCTACCAGGCGGACTGGCTGCTCCGGGTTTACCGTTTTTCTCTCGATGATTTAGGGTTGGCTCTTGATAGTAATGGCAGTCTTTCCCTCGGCAAAGACCCCAAGCTTACCATTGCCCGGAAACAGCCCTGGCTTTTCCCCATAGATTTAAATAAAGCTGCTTATGAGGCACTTATCCGCGTGCCGGGTATCGGCCCTACATCAGCTAAAAGAATCGTCCAAGCTCGCCGGGAACACAGCATTTTCTCACTGCAACAGCTAAAAAAGATGGGAGTTGTTACTAGCCGGGCGCTTCCTTTTATCTGGTTCAAAGGTATGCTTGCTGATGAGAAGCAGGCATCATTCATGCCCCAGTTGGATGACGATATAAATCAGCCGGCGCCTTCTCTACTCGAAGCCATGCAGATAACTTAACAAATGGGGAAGGGGGGACTCGAACCCCCACGCATTGCTGCACTGGATCCTAAGTCCAGCCCGTCTGCCAATTCCGGCACTCCCCCGCAGGCAAGACAGCTGTTATTCCGTACTATAACATTTTGCACGGGCAGTCTCAAGTAAAATCATCCGTCAATAACCCATTACTATCTGTATTAAAAATTCCCGTGTCGACGATTGACAAATATGGATATTGTTGATAATATACCTAGAGTATCTATGTATTATGTTTCTCTAGGTATTCACTACCGGGGCAGCCTTGAGAGGAAAAAATGAAAAAACGGGAGGTCAATTATAAAGTGAAATTACTTAGTCTTGCAGTTTGTTCTCTAGGAATCTGGGTCCTGCTGGGTTCTTTCATCGATGGTTCCTGGGTGGGTATAGTTTTCGGTGCTATCGCCGCAGTGCTGGCATTGGCCGGCTCGGTAAAATCGGATTAATAACACTTAAAAAATGACTATCGGCTGCCCCGGTAAAATAGATGGAATAGCAAAACAATGCCTCTTGCAAAGATAAAATTTCTCTGATAGTATTGACATACATAGAATGCCTAAGTAAATAGCAAAATTGAGGTGATTTGTTATGGAGACAAGACACGATCTGCTAAAAGGTAGTTCAAGCTACCTCCTCCTATCTTTACTGGAACTAAAGCCCATGTATGGCTACCAGATAGTTAAAGAACTAGAGGTGAGGAGTCAAGGATATTTCAAATTTAAAGAGGGTACACTCTATCCTGCCCTACACCGGCTGGAGAAAAGCAGCCTGATTATAGGCACCTGGGAAATGTTGCCAAACGGACGTCAAAGGCGCTATTATCACATTACCGCCAAGGGGCAAGCTAAACTGGCGATGGAAAAAACACAATGGCTTGACTACTTCGCAGCTGTCAAACTAATACTTCAGCCGGAAAGCGAAGGGATATAAAAGGATAGACCAATGACACTGGATTTATCTCAATACCTGGAAAGCATCCGGTCCGACGCCAGACTCGAACATTCAGATGAGACCGTTATTATGAGTGAACTCGAGGCGCATATAGAGGACAGACTCCGAGAGTTCACCGATTCTGGTATGTCCAGAAAAAAAGCGATTAAAACATGCCTTCAGCAGATGGGCAACACCAAGCCAATTGCCCGACAGATATATGAAGCCTACAGCCAAGGCAGCTGGAAACAGGTTCTGTTAGCTTCAATGCCCCATTTCCTCTTCGGGCTGCTGTTTGTACTCAACTGGTGGCATTATGCCGGTTGGATATCACCTGTCCTGGTACTGATTCTCGCCACGACGGTCTACGGCTGGTTTCACGGTAAACCCACCTGGGTCTTTCCTTGGTTAGGGTACACCCTGCTGCCAGTACTTATCGTCGGTCTGATGTTGCTATATCTTCCCAGGGGGTGGTCTTTCCTAGCCTTACCGGTATATTTCCCGCTGGCGCTCTGGTGGCTCTTCCGTATCATTAGCCTGACGATAAAGAGAGACTGGCTTTTAAGCTCACTAATGCTACTGCCGCTACCAATAATCATCGGGTGGGTACTGGCGATATCGCCGTCAGGCAAATTTTCCGAAGAAAGCTTAGAGCAGCTTTACTACTACGCCCCCTGGATAGGGCTTAGCTTCATGGGTCTTGCGCTGACCATCGCAACCTTCATCCGCCTGCGACAGCGGTGGCTAAGAGTGAGTCTGCTGGTTGCTTCAAGTTTAGTTACGTTAAGCCTAATAGTCTACCACTCAACAGGTAATTTGACTAACCTGGCTTTCCTGGGACTGCTGGTGTTAATGTGGGGAGTGCTGCTCATTCCTCTGCTACTAGAAAGACGCCTTAAAAACAAAAGAAGAGTGGTACAATTCCAACGAGATAAAGTATCACCTTAGAGGTGCAACAACGAAAAGAGTAAGCATCGTCACCGACACCACCGCCTGCGTTCCACCGGAACAGGTAAAAACACTTAATATCGAAGTGGTGCCCGTTCCCCTGATAATCAACGAGAGGACTTACCGGGACGGGATAGACATCACTCCCACCGAATTCTACGCCATGCTGCGTAGTACCAAAAAGATGCCTACCACGTCCGCCTCCTCGCCGACTCCCTATCTTGAAGCTTTTGAAAATGCCAGCCACAGGGCACAGAGCATCCTTTGTTTGACAGAACCTGCCAAGTTCAGTGCAATGTTCAATTCGGCGCTAACAGCGGTAGAAATGGCAAAAAACACCCTTCAGGATGTAACGATCGAGGTATTAGAATGTACGACGGCCGCTGCCGGGCAGGGGCTGGTTGCACTGGCAGCCGCAAGAGCAGCCATGCTGGACAACTCACTAGAAGAAGTCAAGAGAATCGTCGGTAACCTCATGTCGAAGGTCAATTTATTCGCTGCGTTGGACACGCTACACTACCTAGCGAGGAGCGGTCGCGTACCCCAGGCTGCTGCGCTGGTAAATACAATCCTTAACCTCAAACCTGTGTTTACGCTGAATCACGCCGACCCCCATACGGTTGGTCTGCCGCGGACGATGAAAAGTGCCCTCGACCGCATGTTGAAGCTAATGGATGCAGCGGTTAAGAAAGGGCAACAATTACACGTAGCCGTCATGCATGCCGATGCCATCGAGGAAGCGACAACACTGAAAGACAGAATTACATCACAATTTGAATGTAAAGAGATATACATTACCGAGTTTACTCCTGTAATGGGGGTACATACAGGACCAGGGCTCGTGGGCGCAGCTTTTTACGGGGAAGAAAATACATAACAATTTTCCCCGCTGTCTAGCCAAACGGAGCGAAACGATTTATAATCTAAGGGATGAAAACCCCGAAGGTTATAACCAATTCGCGCCAAATGGCTGGATATTTTAGTCCCCTATCCGAAGCAGAAGCCGAGCCCACTATTATCGTAGTTAGCGGATTGCCGGGGACTGGGAAGTCATATTTCTGCCGTCGGCTGGCGAAGCGCCTGCATTTTCTCATTCTGGAAAGCGACGCTCTACGCAAGCAGCTTTTTACAAAGCCAACTTATTCCGCTGAAGAGAGCGCCAGTCTTTTCCGCGCCATTTATCAACTAATTGAAGACTTCCTGAAAAAAGGGATACCACTTATACTAGACTCGACCAATCTTGAGGAGCGATACAGGGAGCGAGTTTATAAAATTGCCGAGAATGCCGGTGCCAAGTTGATTATGGTAAATGTTAAGGCGCCGCCGGAGCTAGTACAAACACGACTTAAAAAGAGAGCGGAAAATAAAAAGGTTCATGATAATTCTGACGCAGACTGGGCGGTCTACCAGAAAATGAAACCAGCGGTAGAAATAATACGCAGAAAACACTTTAGCGCGGACACATCACAGGATATTACACCCATTATCGATAAAGTAGTGAGAGAAGTGAAGCGATGAAAGGAGACCTGTAAATGGAAATCAAAGCCGCCACCGGAGATATAGCCAGCATAAAGACTGACGCTATTATAATCAGTCATTACGAGGGGGAGAAAAAACCCCAAGGGTCCGTCGCCGATATCGACACAAAACTGGATGGGGTTATTTCAAACCTTATAAAACAAAAAGATATAAAGGGCAAGCTTAATGAGATTACTTTACTCCATAGCATGGGTAAGCTACCGACCGGTAAGGTTGTAGTACTAGGTCTGGGTAAGAAACAGGAGCTAACAACTAATAAGATACGCGGCGCTATCGCCGAGGCATGCCGCTACCTGCGGGGAAGAGGCGTTTCACTCATAGCTAGCATCATTATGGGAGACGGCATCAATAATATAAAAACCAATGATGCCGTCCAGGCGATGGCCGAAGGAGCCGTGCTGGGGTTATACACATTCCGCCGATACATGACAAAAAAAGAAAACGGCTTTGGGGAGATAAAAGAACTGACGATATTCGGCAAGGTTAAAAAACTAATGGAGCAGGCTATTACCAGGGGAAAAATTATAGCGGAAGCGGCCAATTTCGCGCGGGATATGGTCAACGAACCGGGTAACTACATGACGCCGACACAGATGGCCAATGCGGCACGTCAGCTTGCTAAAAAGTACGAACTTAAAATACAGGTATTCGATAAAGATAAGATAAAAGAACTGGAGATGGGGGGACTGCTGGGAGTCTCACGGGGGAGCCAGCAGCCGCCCAAGTTCATCGTTTTAAGTTATAAAGGCCGTCAATCCAGCGAAATCGACCTGGGGCTGGTCGGCAAGGGCGTCACCTTCGATTCGGGGGGCATTTCCATCAAGCCCTCGGAGAGTATGGCGGACATGAAGGGGGATATGGCGGGGGCAGCGGCTATGCTGGCAACTCTGTCTGCTATAGCGCAACTAAAACCGGCGATTAACGTAACAGCATTCGTGCCGGCCACGGAGAATCTACCCAGCGGCACGGCCTTAAAACCGGGCGATATCATCAGCGCCATGAATGGCAAGACTATCGAGGTGCTTAATACAGACGCCGAGGGACGGCTGATACTGGCCGATGCCTTGAGTTACGCCGTGAAAAGCGGTGTTAATGCCATCGTGGATGCAGCCACACTGACCGGCGCCTGCCAGATAGCACTGGGTAAAATAACTTTTGGAACTTTTACCAACAACCAAGTTTTACTGGACAAGCTTATAACCGCCGCCAATGAAGCCGGCGAGCCTGCCTGGCAACTGCCTATGTTCGACGAATATAAAGAGTTCATCAAGAGCGATGTTGCCGACATTAAGAACATCGGTAATAGATACGGAGGCGCGATTACCGCTGCCAAGTTCCTGGAGGAGTTCGTGGGCAAAACCCCCTGGGTGCATATCGATTTCACCGGTGATGCCGATAAAGATAAGGGCTACCTGGTTAAAGGGGCGACCGGCGTACCGGTCAGGACGCTGGTGAACTTCGTACTGACACAGGCGAAGAAATAAGGGCACAGGAGGCACGCAAATGAAAATAAAATATTTAGCTCATTCCGCTTTTTTAATTACATCGGATAAAGGCACCCGTATATTAACCGACCCCTATGAAACATCGGAGGGACTAAAGCATGGCGCGATAAAGGAAACAGCAGACATAGTAACCGTGAGCCATGAGCACGGCGACCATAACAACGTAGCCGCCGTGGCGGGAAAACCTAAAATAATCAGGGCCAGCGAATTAGCTAAGGGCATCAATATAAAAGCCGTTGAAACAGCCCACGATGACAAAGGGGGAAACCAGCGCGGGAAAAACAGGGTATTCTGCTTTAGTGTCGACGGCGTAAACGTCTGCCACGCCGGCGACCTGGGGCATGAGCTATCCGCCGAACAGACAAAAGCTATCGGGAAAGTGGATGTTTTAATGATTCCGGTGGGGGGACTTTTTACGATTGATGCCAAGACAGCAACGAAAGTATGCGAGCAGCTTAAGCCTAAAGTAATTATCCCAATGCACTATAAGACAGAAAAACTCAATTTCCCCATCTCCGATGTAGAGCCTTTTCTCAAGGACAAAGGCAACGTGACCCGCTCGAAGGAAAGTATAATCGAGCTAAAAGCCGGTAAGCTGCCCAGCCTGGCACAGATAATCGTGCTTAAGCAATCTTTGTAGAATTGGGAGTCGTTTGAGCGAATACTGGGAAAACAGATTTATCACGGAAGGCAAAATCTGGGGCGAATCACCCAGCCGGACCGCCGAATACGCTCTGCAACTTTTTAAAGACCATGATGTCATGAAGCTGCTGGTGCCAGGGTCGGGCTACGGCAGGAACTCCAGACTATTTTCGGCGTCCGGCATAAAAGTAGTGGGCGTTGAAATTTCAGGAAAAGCCTGTAATATAGCGTACAGTTTCGACCCGGCTACCAGAATATTTAACGATACCGTTCTTGACATGTCTTTCCTTGCACACAATTATGATGCTGTATATTGTCACAGTGTACTCCATTTTTTCCGTGATTATGACCGGCCACTTTTTATCGACCAGTGCGTCAGGAGGATAAAAAAACAGGGGCTTATGTTTTTCACCGTCTTTTCGGATAAAGAAGAAAGCTACGGCAAAGGCAAACAAGTAGAGAAAAACACCTTTGAAAGCAAGCCCGGCCGCCCTGTCCATTACTTTGATGAGGATGACCTCAAGGCGCACTTCAAGAACATGGAAATACTGGAAACAGGGATTATGGAAGACCCGGAAGACCATGGCAGCGGCCCTCACACACATTTATTACGCTACATTTACGTTAGAAAAACCCGATGATAAATCCCAACAACGTCAACCTGATTATCTTTGATATGGACGGGACAATCATTCCTTCCCTTCCCGCCGTTTATGAATCGATAAAGAGGGCTTTTGACAAGCTGGGTTGGCCGGTAAAGTTCAGTCCGGACGATATCAATCAGTTCTTCGGGATAACAACGGCGTCGGCCAGAGGCAGTCTTTATGAGTTCATTACACCGCCGTACAGCCAGCTGTCTATCGATGAGGTCAGGGAAAGGGTGCGTAAAGAACATGAAGGCACCTTCCGCGACATGGCGCAGACCTACCCTGACGTAAAGGAAACGCTGTCAACCTTAAGAAAGCGCGGTTATAAGCTGGTGCAATATACTAATGCATCCGTAATGTACCTCAATATTGTTATGTCAGCATTGAATATCCGGGAGTACTTCGACTATATAGAGTGCATACAGCATAACAATCTGACCAAGCCAGAGCTGGTCAGGAAAATCAAGGAGAAATTCGGGGGATTGACAGCGGCGGTGGTCGGCGACAGGTCTCACGATATCGAGGCCGCAAGGGATACGGATTCTTTATCCATCGGAGTTCTCTTCGGCTACGGTGGAGACGAACCTAAGCAGGCAGATATCACGATTAATAAATTCGATGACCTGCTTAAAATCTTCGACCGAAGACTGCCGGTATTTCAAAGAATCAGCGAAGAATCAGAGCATAGAAAACGGGAGGACAAAGCCTTCGTCATCGGGATAAACGGGATTGACGGGGCGGGGAAAACAGAATTTGCATCAGCACTGGAGACTTACCTCAAAACAAACGGGCATCAGACGCAGTTAATACAACTGGATGACTTTCATAACCCGAAGATAATGCGCTATTCCGGCAACGACCAGGCGGATAATTACTACAATAAGAGCTTTAATATAGGTCTGATTATCGAAAAGCTGCTTTCCCCTATCAAAGAAAAAAAACCTTTATCACTAAGCCTCAAGGCTCTGGACCCGGATACGGATGAATATGAAGTCGATAGGGTATATTCAATAGACCGAGAAGCGATAGTAATCTTTGAAGGAGTATTTTTATTCAGGAAAGAATTAGTCTCATATATCGACTATAAAGTGTTCATGGATATCCCGCTGGAAGAAAGCAAAAGACGGGCTATTATAAGAGATTCAGAAGCAAATGTAAGAAAGTACGATGAAAAATACCTGCCGGCGCAGGTAAAATATATGAAGAAATATCCCCCTACTAAAGTACCCGATATGGTCATCGATAACACGAACTGGGAATATCCCCGAGTCAAACAAATCCGAAAAGCGTAAAAACTACATCTATTTTCTCTTGACTTTTTATGATAGAATAATATATAGGGGGTTACGTTCGCGTTTAAAAACAGGCAGACGATTTGGATATAAGCTGTATTATCCTAGCCGGTGGTAGAAGCAAACGCTTCGGTCACGATAAAATATTAGAAAGAATCGGCAACACAAGTCTGCTTGAAAAAGTAATATCCCTCATAGACCCAATCAGCAAAGAAATAATAATCGTTACAGCGAAAGAAAGAACCTTAACCCGGATAGCTAAAAACATAAAAGTAAAAATTGTAAATGATATTTTCCCCGGGCAAGGTTCTTTAGGCGGTATATATACCGGATTAGTAAAATCAGATTCGTTTTATAATCTTGTTGTAGCCGCGGATATGCCATTTTTAAACGAGTCATTATTGCGATATATGATAAAGGTTGCGGACGGTTATGATTTTATACTACCGCGTGTTAATAAATTATACGAGCCGTTGCATGCCATATATTCAAAAAATTGCATTAACCCCATTAACTCGATACTGGGACAGGATAAAAAAGTAATTATTGAGCTATTCAACTATGTAAAGGTCAAATTTATAGAAGCCGAGGAGATAGACAGATTCGACCCGAAACACTTGAGTTTCTTTAATATAAACACAATTGAAGACATGGAAAAAGCGAAATCGATAGCTAGAGGAGCCACATAGTAATGCTAACCGTTGAAGAAGCGCTACAAAAGATACTCGCCGAGGTAAATGTACTGGAGGAGGAGACTGTCCCCATCATGGAAGCGCTGGGACAGGTTCTCGCCGAGGATATTGTCTCTAATATCAACGTGCCGCCCCTGGATAATTCCGCCATGGACGGTTTTGCCGTGCGGTCGGAGGATACCAGAGGAGCGAGCGAAAAAACACCGATAACCCTCAAGGTAACCGATAGAGTGCTAGCCGGAGGAATTCCCAAAAAAGAAGTCGTACCGGGAACAGCAATCCGTATTATGACCGGAGCCCCGATACCCTCCAGTGCCGATAGTGTGGTGCAGTTTGAAGACACCGACGACCAAAAGAATAAAGATGCCTCTTCAAATCAGCGGCCAGGACAGGTGTCTATCTTCGCCGAGACAAAGCCCGGGCAGAATATCAGGCTGGCGGGAGAGGATATTGCTCAAGGTAAGACAACTTTGAAAAAGGGGACCGTTATCAGACCACAGGAAATGGGACTGATGGCTTCCGCCGGGCGGAGTCAGGTCAAAGTAATCAGGCGTCCAGTTGTAGCGATAATTTCCACCGGAGACGAGCTAGTAGAATTAGATAAACCATTACCCAAAGGCAAGATACACGACAGTAATGCTTATAGCATCGCCGGGCTGGTCAAACGTTACGGCGGTATTCCTAAAATGCTGGGGATAGCCCGCGACAACGAAAAGGAACTGGTAACAAAGCTGAAACAGGTGCAGGATGCAGATGTTTTGCTGACGACCGGCGGGGTCTCCATGGGCGATTACGACATGGTGAAGGATATCCTGGCCAGGGATGGCGAAATGGTCTTCTGGAAAGTGCGCGTAAAGCCGGGAAAACCTTTGGCCTTCGGGAAGATAAAGGGCAAAGACAGGAACGGCAAGGCAAAAATTATACCCCATCTGGGACTACCGGGCAATGTCACCAGCTGTATGGTCAGCTTCGAGCTTTTCGTGCGGCCTACCCTGCTGAAAATGATGGGCAAGCAGAACCTGGCTAAACCCTCAATAAACGTGATTATTGAACAAACAATTAAAAATGACGCTGGCAGGCGTATTTATGACCGGGCAATCATTGAGAAACGAAACGGACATTACTATGCCAAGTTGACCGGCCCGCAGGGCTCGGGGATACTTTCATCCATGAGCCTGGCTAACGGCCTGGTGATTATACCGGAAGAAACGGAAAGAGTAAATAAAGGCGATACCGTCCAGGCACTGATGCTGGACTGGAATGAAGAAGTAAATATATAGCGGAAACACTAGTATGCGTTCAATAATATCTATAGTAGGCAAATCAAGCTCCGGCAAGACAACCCTGCTGGAAAAACTAATTGCCGAGCTTAAAAAGCGGGAGTATAAGGTGGCCATCGTCAAGCACTCGCACCATAAAGATGACCTGGATACTGCTGCTAAGGATACCTGGCGTTTTACCAAGGCAGGCAGCGAGTTATCTGCTATCAATTCGCTGGACCACCTGGCGATTTACCGACGCATGGAGGACTATTTCGACCCGCAGGATATATCTAATTTCGTGCTGTGGGACTTTGATATCCTGCTGACCGAAGGATTTAAAAGCAGCAATTATCCCAAGATAGAAGTCCACCGCAGCGGACAGGGGAAGGAATTACTGACCGATTCGAAGTTTTTATTGGCGGTAGTTACCGACGAACCGCTGGACGTTAGCGTTCCGCAATTTTCCCATGATGACGTGGCTGGAATAGTCGATATCATCGAAAAAACACTTCTTTCCCAAAATAACGTCAATGAGTTGAAAGTGGTTATCAACGGCGTACCTACACAGGTGAGTCCTCATTTGGAAGAACTATTGACACGCACACTTACCGCCATGATACCCGGTTTGAAGAATACCGGTGAAGTTAAAAATTTACATGTATCCTTGAGGAGGAAACATTGATTTTTGATACCTCGGATTTTGTATTTAAAGTACCTTCGGTTGTAGCCAGAGCGCGGCGTGTTCTGATAAAGCCCACTGCGTCTTATCCGCTACCCTACCCTGTTTCGACCAGTGCCGAGATGCTGGCCGCGATTATTTCCAGCATCAGAAGGGTTAGTGATGCCGATATAATTTTACTGGAGGGAACACCATACGGCGTACCAACCAGGCCCATTTACCAAGCGCTCGGTTATAATTTCCCGCGCGTACTGACGCTGGATGTGAAGGACTGCATCTTCGTAGAGGTGGATAATCCCCTGCCCAAGCCTTTTGCCGTGCCGACTTTCTGGGTGCCTAATGTTATATTGTCCAGCGACTATCTGATAACCGTAGCCCCGCTAAAGACTTATAACGGGACCGGGAGTTTTACTATACCCAATTTGCTTTCGCTGCTGCCCAGCAGCAAGTACAGCGGGGATACTCTGGGAGGTTGGGAGAGTCTGTATAGCCTTGGAATTGATAAGGTATTAGCCGACCTTTATTTTACACTGCCTTTCGATTTGGGTATTGTAGAGGCGAGGCAGAAATTCACCGTCATAGAAGACCCGAACGAAGGCGAAATTGAGGAGTACGATAAAATTTTCATCGGGGAGCCTTATGACGCAGACCGCGAGGTAGCCGATACACTCGGACTAAAAATAAGCTATCTTGACCTGATTAAGTCGGCCAAGGTAGAACTCGAAGCCTAACTATACATACGGATACACTAATACCTGATACCAAATCTCGAATAGTTCCCGGTATATACCCCCCAGGTAACAAGCACTTCCTCCACTCTCGCAGATGGCGGCCCAAGCTTAAGATTCTCAACCAACCTTTCCAAATCAGGCTTTTCTCCCTCCGCCAAGACCTCAACCTCGCCATCAGGCCGATTGCACACGTAACCCTTCAGTTTTAGTCGTTCGGCTGTTGATTCAACAAAGGCCCTAAAGAAGACCCCCTGCACACGACCCTTCACAGTCACCCGGAGCGACGCCATATCCGCCACTAGCCACCTCTCCCCGAAAAATTTTTAAACCTGACGAGGCAGGACTATCCCTCTTCTTCCTCCCTGGGCTTCCGCTTCTTCCTGACAACTTCTACTTCTACCGGCGAAGATGTCACAGTAATCGGAGCTATCTTCTTAGAGTCTTTCCTTGATTTCTTCTTTTCCCGATGAGAGTAATCTCCATGACTGCCCATAATAACACCTCGCTAAGGCATTTGAGGTACTTCTTATGCAGTTTACCAAATAGAAACTACACCGTAAAGTC
>CAZRQP010000011.1:21691-24507 GCA_964602315.1 uncultured Dehalococcoidaceae bacterium | reverse complement strand
ACCTCTACTATCACGAAGATGCTCCCCGCCGCCCCTATCAGGTCGTTCGGCCCCGCCTCGCCCAGCGCCAGCTCCATCGCTTCCTTTACCGTCTCCGCCACCCGAGGCGTCACCCCGAGCTTCTGGAACTCCGCCGTCAGCGTCTCCGCCTTGAGCGCCCTCGGGTGCTTGCTTGCCACCACCACGACGTCGTCCGTCACCTTAACCGCCTCACGCGCCATGCCCGCCACGTCCTTGTCCGCCCCGAACCCCAGTATCAGCTTCGCCTTATCGTACCGGAAGTACCCCTTCAGCGCCTCGGCCATCCTCTGCATCGAGTACGCGTTGTGTGCCCCATCGACGACGACCCACGGCTTCTTCCGTAGTATCTGCAGCCGACCCGGCCATCTTACGTTCTTGAGCCCTTCGACGATGTGTTGCGACGACACCTTTACGCCTCTTTCCATGAGCAGTTCGCTGGCGGCGATGGCGTTGACTGCGTTCTCGACCTGGTGCTCCCCCAGCAGCGGTATCCGGGCCCTGTACTCTCCCTTGAGCCCTTTGACGTTGAAGCTCTGCCCCTCCTCGTCGTACCCGGACCTCTCCCAGGTCACGTCCCTACCGACCCTGATGAGTCGGCATCCCTTCTCTTTGCACACCCGTTCGATGACCTTCATCGACTCCGGGAACTGTGGCGCCGTTACCACCTCTGCCCCCGACTTAATGATGCCGCACTTCTCCCCGGCTATCTCGGTCAGCGTGTTCCCCAGCACGTCCGTGTGGTCGTAGCTGATGGACGTCATCACGCACACCTCCGGCTTCACCACGTTCGTCGCGTCGAGCCTGCCCCCCAGTCCCACCTCGATTACCTGCCAGTCCGCCTTCACCCTCTGGAAGTGCAGGAACGCCATTGCCGTGTATATCTCGAACGTCGTCAGCTCCCCCAGGTCGCCTAAAGCATTCTCCGCCTCCACGTGCGGCTTCAGTATCTCCACCAGCCTGGCCCAGTCCGCCTCGCTGATGTTCCTGCCGTCCACCTGTATCCTCTCCGTGAACGATAGCAGGTGGGGCGATGTATAAAGCCCGACCCTGTACCCGGCGCTCTTCAAAATCGATGCTAACATGGCGGACGTGCTGCCTTTACCCTTCGTCCCCGCGATGTGCACCGTCTTGGCGGCAAGATGCGGGTCTCCCAGCCTTTTACACAACCTCTCGATTCGTTTTATGTCCCACACGATGCCGGAGCGCGGCAGCCTCTCATAGTCCGCGTACTTCAAAAGGTATTCCAGCGCTTCGTGGTAGTCCATCCTTTGCTCCTTGAGATAATCATATCCTATCGCGATATTCGGGTAAAGTAAAAAATCTTTAAAATTTTCTTAACATTCTTCGTGTAAAACTATTGACATACCACAACAGGTTGTGGTATCTTTTAGACCTCTACACAAAATTTTGTGGAGGTTGAAGTTTGAACTGTCCTTTCTGCGGCTATACCGACTCCAAGGTAATCGACTCGCGGGATGTGAACGACGGCATCCGCCGCCGGCGCCAGTGCCTGCGCTGCGATATGCGTTTCACCACCTACGAGCGACTCCAGCGTGCCAGCCTTTTTGTTATTAAGAAGGACGGGCGCCGCGAGGAGTTTAACCGCGAAAAGTTGCTCGTCGGTATCCGCAAGGCCTGCGACAAAAGGCCCCTCGCCGAAGACGCTGTAGCTAAACTTGTCGACGAAATAGAAGGCGAGCTTTACCAGCTAGGACACGCCGAGGTGCCCGGTTCTCACATCGGTGACCTAGTCATGGCTAAACTTAAAAAGCTCGACCATATTGCCTATTTGCGCTTCGCCAGCGTTTACCGTGAATTTGAAGATATCACCACGCTCAAGGAAGAGGTCGATAACCTCGCCAACCACTCCCCTTCACCCTCCGACGACCAACTCCCTCTCTTTGAGCAAAATGAGCTGCCCGTGCAGACACAGAAGCAGCGGAGGGCAAAGCGATGAACGTCGGCAATCACGGTCGGACCGTCAACCGCAGCCAGATTGCCCGCATCGTCTTCGATAACGCGGCGGCTATGGGCATCCGCGACCGCAATCTCGTTGAGAAGCTGACTACCCAGGTCATCGAGCGACTGGAAAAAGTCCGGGCAAAGTCCCTGCCCACCCTACCCGGCATGGAAGACCTGGTCGACCAGCATTCCCGCCAGGTTTACCGCGGCCCGCTGCCCACTGAAGCGGAAATCGAAGCCATGGTCATGGAGGTCCTCAACGCCCAGAAACCCGCCCCGGAACCGGTACAAAAAGAGGAGGTCAAAGCCAAGATGGAAACCGAAACAGAAGTCAAGACCCCTGAAGAATCAGCGTCAGCCGACGGCCTTACCAATACCGCTCTGCAGGTACTGGAAAGACGCTATCTGTTGAGGGACAGCAAAGGCAAGGTGACCGAAACACCGGAAGAAATGTTCCGCCGCGTGGCGCGTGCCGTCGCCGCGGCGGAGCTTAATTATAAATCTAAGGATAACGTTAAAGCTGTAGAAGACGAATTTTTCAAGCTCATGTACGGTCTTGATTTCCTCCCCAACTCTCCCACCCTGATGAACGCCGGAAAAAAACTGGGGCAGCTTTCCGCCTGCTTCGTCCTCCCCGTGGACGACTCCATGGAGTCGATTTTCGACGCTGTAAAATACACTGCGCTTATCCATAAAAGCGGCGGCGGCACCGGTTTTTCCTTCTCACGCCTGCGACCGGAAAACGACGTAGTAGGTTCCACGGGCGGCGTGGCCAGCGGACCCGTTTCCTTCATGCGCGCCTTCGATACCGTCACCGACGTCACCAAGCAGGG
>CAZRQP010000011.1:20484-21591 GCA_964602315.1 uncultured Dehalococcoidaceae bacterium | reverse complement strand
GAAAAGCTGATGACGTTCATCGCTGAAGAATCACTCAAAGCCTCGGTTGATCTGGCTAAAGAGCGCGGCGCCTTCCCCGCCTTCAAGGACAGCATTTACGACATGCCCGGCGGCTCGCCAGTGCGCAACGCCACCCGTACTACCATTGCTCCTACCGGCACCTTGAGCATGATTGCAGGTTGCTCCAGCGGCATCGAGCCCCTCTTTGCCTTGAGCTATACCAAGACCGTCCTCGACGGTACTCCTTTCGTGGAAGTGAATCCTCAATTCGAGGAAGAGGCGCGTAAAGGCGGTTTTTATTCCGATGAGCTGATGAAGAGGCTGGCGGACGGCGCGCATCTGGATGACATCGATGGTGTGCCCGATGAGATTAAAAAAGTATTCGTCGCTGCACATGAAATAACCCCCGAATGGCACGTTAAGATGCAGGCGGCCTTCCAGCGCTCCACCGATAACGCCGTTTCCAAGACCATCAACTTTCCACAATCCGCCACCCGCGAGGAAGTCGCCCGCGCCTACATGCTCGCTTACGAGGAAGGGCTTAAAGGCATTACCATCTACCGCGACCGCTCCCGAGATACCCAGGTGCTGACCACCGGCAAGAAAAAGGAAAAAGCCTCGAATGAGTCAGTTACCCGAACCCCGCGCAAGCGACCCTCCGAGACCAAGGGGACGATTACCAAGGTCAATACCGGCTGCGGCTCGCTTTATATCACCGTGGCTTACGACGACAGGGGGATATGCGAGGTCTTCTCCACTCTCGGCAAATCGGGGGGGTGCGCCTCGGCGCAGCTTGAGGCCATCTGCCGCCTGATTTCGCTGGCGCTGCGCTCCGGAATCGACGTGGCGTCTATCGTGCATCACCTGCGCGGCATACGCTGTCCGTCCATCGCCTGGGAAAACGGCAAGTCCATACTGTCCTGCGCCGACGCCATCGCCAGCGTGCTGGAAAAGCACATCAACGGTGACGATAAGTCGAGGACGGAAGACTACGGCCTTTCGAAGAGCGTGGTTGGGCAGATGAAGCAGTGCCCGGAATGCCAGAACCTGCTGGTATTCTCCGAGGGGTGCTACCACTGCCCCGCTTGCGGCTATACCAAGTGCTAG
>CAZRQP010000011.1:8052-20384 GCA_964602315.1 uncultured Dehalococcoidaceae bacterium | reverse complement strand
ATCCCGACGCAAGTCGGGAACCAGTTATTATCGGCACTCAATTGATTCCGGTTTTCACCGGAATGGTGTAGAGCGTTTTTCTTTACCCTGATTTGTAATGCTCTCCAATTCTACGTTATAATAGCTTCAGATAATGGCCTGCGGTACTATATATGTTGCCGCGTTTAACTATTACTCAAACCTTTAAGAACATAGGAGGTATATTCGTGCACGCTACGATTCAAAAACCCATGGATGAAATCATAGGCAACCTGAAGGCCGGAGAAAAGGTATTCGTCGTAGGCTGCGGCAACTGCGCGGCCAAATGCCACTCCGGTGGCGAGCCGGAAACGAAAGAAATGGCTGAAAGACTCCGCCGTAGAGGTGTTACGGTCACTGGTTACGCCTGCACTGGCGATGCCGTCAGTCTCTGTAAACTGAACGTCGCCAAGAAAATGCTCAACGAGACACATAAAGCCGAAACAGAGCAGGCCGATTCTTTCCTCATCCTTGCCTGCGGCCAGGGCATTCATACTGTCATGGATGCCACCGAGGGAGGCGAAGTTCACGCGGGGTGTGACACCATTTTCGGCGGCGAGACTGTAAACGATGATTATATTACCGAATATTGCTCGCTCTGCGGCGAATGCATCGTTGAAAAAACCGGTGGCTTGTGCCCCGTCACGCTTTGCGCCAAGGGCCTGCTCAACGGACCCTGCGGCGGTGCTATTAATGGCAAATGTGAGGTCGATAGGAATAGGGACTGCGGCTGGCAGCTTATTTATGACAGGCTGCGTGAACTCGGACGCCTGGATGAAATGGATGAATACGTAGAACCGAAAAACAATTCTAAGTGGAGTCGCCCCCGCTCTCTCTCGATGAGTGGAAGCAAGGCGACGTTTAAATCCTTGGCGGGTGAACATACCGTATCCAACGTGGACTGATGAATTAATCGTAAATTAATGAAGGAGCTCTATATAATGAGTAAACTAAAAGAGAAACTTGAAAAAGGACAATTCGTTATCACCGGTGAAATCGGCCCGCCAAAGGGTGTTAACCTTGAAAAATGCCTTAATGACGCCGAAACGCTCCGCGATTATGTCACTGCAATCAATGTTACCGACCAGCAGAGTGCCGTGTTGCGTATCGGCTCTATGGCAGTTGCCGCCAGACTTGTACAGCGCGGACTGGAACCCGTTTACCAGCTTACCTGTCGTGATAGAAACCGACTTGCCCTCCAATCCGACCTTTTAAGCGCCTGGGCGCTGGATATCGAGAATGTACTCTGTATCACCGGCGACCATCCTATACTGGGCGACCACAAAGAGGCTAAACCTGTTTATGACCTCGATTCGGTCCAGCTACTTCATGTTGCCAAAGGACTTAACCAGGGACATGACATGGCAGACCATGAACTCGATAGCAGCCCTGATTTGTTTTTGGGCGCCGTGGTAACGCCGGGCCTGGACCCCGTTGAACCGCAGATTATCAAGATGAAGAAGAAAATCGATGCCGGATGCAGGTTTTTCCAGACCCAGGCTGTCTATTCGCCAGAGAAATTCGAGGACTTTGCCAATAAGACTAAGTCTTTCGGCGTCCCCGTCATCGCCGGAGTTGTTATTTTAAAGAGCGCGGCCATGGCTAAATACATGAATGAGAACGTAGCTGGCATTAGTGTCCCCGATAACCTTATCGCCGAGATGGCGGATACACCCAAGGAAGACCGCAAGAAAAAGGCCGTGGAAATCACCTCTCGCATCATAAAGCAGGTCAAGCCTTTCTGCCAGGGCGTGCATATTATGCCCCTGGGTTGGGATGAACTGATCCCGCAAATCATCACCGAAGCCGGGTTAAAATAATAGTCAAGCACGACTTTCTAAAATATTTCAAAAATCTTGGGGAGGGGCACAAGCCCCTCCCTCCTTTTCCCCATATTTGACACCACTCGTGTTTGGTCTTATAATTTCCTTGCTATGGAGCGTGGATTTAACAAAAATCCCCGTATTCGCTTGCTGATTCCCTTTTTCGTGATAATTCTGTGCATAGTCCTCGTCTTTCCCCTGGCTGCGGGCTGCGGCGGGTCATCTTCCAATACTTTTATTGAGCTTCTTAATCTGGTGCCGGCGGACTTTGCCGAAGGCGAAAGTGGTTTTCCTTTGTATTTCACCCTGATTGATTACGCCTCTATATATCAAGACGAAGAAATTACCTTTTCCACCTTTGATGAATTATTCAGTAAGACCGATAAAGATAAAATTTCATACGGGATTGTAGGACTGGGTTCATTTATCACCGGCTATGGTCGTTTTGCCAATACATCATTGATTAGAAAAGACTACGTAGGCTATGATATTACCTGTATCGACGCGGAAATCCAGTTTGGGCATACTCCATCTAACAGCCTAGCGGCCATCGGCAGGTTTAGCCCTCAAGATACCAGCGATGCCTTGAGCAATCAGGATGGATGGCCGTCCTGGGCGGTGGCCGCTTACACTGCGGAAGATTACCGTGGCGTTACCATCCACAGCTGGGGCAGCGGACTCGATATCCATCTTGAGACCAGATTGATTCCCCCACACATAGATGAATTAGGCCGCGCCAGACCCCTCGCCATTACGGATAAATACCTTTTCTACGCCGCCTACGTAGAAACAGTAAAGTTGATGGTTGACGCCAGTCAAAATCAATACTCAAGCCTGGCCGACCTGCCGGAATACGCCGCCATTGCCAACGGCTTAACCGACCTTGGTGCCCATGTGGCAATAATAGGCCCATCATCCCTGTCCAGCTTTGATGCGGAACAAAGCGGAGGTGTGGTCAGCGGCCCCCTATTAAAAAAATACCTCACCTGCGGCACCGGACAGGGAAAGGATGAAAGCGGTAGCTATGTTGCGGTTGTACTTTACCACGAGAACGCCGCTGATGCCCAGGCAAATGTCTCGCTCTTGAGGGAGCGTACCGAATACGTTCTTTCACTGGTCTGGCAACTACCTCTGGAGAGTACCATTAGCGATATGCAGATTAACGCCGAGGGCAAACTGCTGCTGGCTAAATTATATACATTCTCCCCGTCATTATTATGGAACAGTTGGTTTTATTATACTGATTCTGAATCGTGGCTTGCCCACGAATAATATTGGCAGCGGAATTTTAACATCCTGCTTAATCCACTTTTCCTTTTATTCTTTTTTGACGCCCCCGCCCCCCGATGTTATTATCATTCAGAGGATTAGTATGCAGCGTTTACGTATTAGGTTCAGCCGCGGCGAGGAAATTAAGTACATCTCCCACCTCGATTTGATGCGGCTGTGGCAGCGGACTTTAAACCGGGCCGGCATCGCCCTGGCATACTCCGAAGGATTCAGTCCCCACCCGCGTATGTCACTGGCGCTGCCTTTAGCCTTGGGCGTTACCAGCGAGGCGGAACTCATGGATGTTGTGCTGGGAAAATTCGTCTCGCCGCACTCCTTCACCGCTGCCGTGGGTCGGCAGCTACCGAGCGGTGTCACTATCAGCGGTGTGTTTAATACCCCTCTTAAGCTGCCTTCTTTGCAGTCGCAGGTGCGCCAGGCGGAATATACCGTCGTTATCCCCACCGATAGAAAAAAGAGTGAAATCGAGTCGGCCATCAACTCACTGCTGGACAAGGACAGCCTCCCCTGGGAGCACCGGCGCGATACCGGGCCGCATAAATACGACCTGCGCGCCCTGATTGACGACCTCTGGCTCATCGACTGGCGTGAGGGGCTTTGCAACATCGGCATGTTGCTGCGCTGCGACAGCACCGGGTCGGGCCGGCCGGAGCAAGTAGCTGCGGCTTTGGGTTTTGAGAAATATCCCGAGTCGATACACCGCAAGAAGCTGATACTCAAGACTAACTAGATATATTAAAAAGGCTGAAACAACTTATGCCGAATGAAAAAACCTCCCTTCTAGAACAAAAAGTGCTCGCTTATATACGTGAGAAAAAGCTCGTCTCGCCGGGTGAAAAGGTGTTGGTCGCCGTATCCGGCGGGGCGGACTCTGTTTGCCTGCTGTATGTGCTGGAGGGACTAAAACAGGAGCTTGGCATCGACCTGCATATCGCCCATATGAATCACCGGCTACGCGGCCGGGACGCGGAGGCCGACGCCAGATATGTAGCCGGGCTGGCTAAACGACTGGGTATTCTCGCCACTGTAGAATCACGCGACGTAAAGGTTTATCAGGAGCAGCATCGCCTTTCCTTGGAGGAGGCTGCCCGTGAAGTACGCTACGACTTTCTCTCCAGCGTCGCTAAAGAAGCGGGGGCGCGTAAGGTCGCTGTCGGACACACGGCTGACGACCATATTGAGACGCTGCTGATGCACCTGATTCGCGGCAGCGGCATGAACGGACTGCGCGGCTTGAAGCCGGCAACCAATCTAAAGGTATCCGGCGGCAGCCTGACTGTTATTCGGCCTCTCCTGTGTTTGAGTCGCCAGGAGGCCGTTGCTTATTGCCGCGCCCGCGGGCTCAAGCCCCACCTCGATATCTCCAACCTGTCCGTGGAGCCCCTGCGCAATAAGGTACGCCATAACCTCATCCCCGAGCTTAAGAAATACAATTCCCAGATTTCTCAAGCCCTGTTGCGACTCTCCCGCACCTCCGCCGACGACCTCGATTTTATCGATGCCGAGGCTCGGCGGCTTATGAACAGCGTCCTTAAGGTGAGTAAAGATTCGGTCGTTATTGAAAAGAAAAGCTTTCTTGTACTGTACCCCGCCCTCCAGCGTCGTCTGCTCCGCCTTTCAATAGAGTCATTGCTGGGCAGCCTTAAAGATATCGAGGCCGGCCACATCGAGGATATCATTGAAGCACTCGATAAGCCTGCGGGGAGGGCTATCGGGCTGCCCTTCGGTCTTTGTTTCACTATTGAATATGACAGGTATGTACTGGCGCCCGAGTCCATTTCGCTTTGTCCCCTCCCCGTCCTGGCAGGAGAGAAAGAGTTAAAGATACCCGGCAGAACTAAGTTTTGCGGTTGGGAAATAGACGTTGCTATGGTTACGCCATCCCAGTTTAAGAAAGAAGGCGGTGAGGCTAACGACTTCTCCGCCTGTTTCGACTTTGCCAGTGTCGGCAGGAAACTCACCGTTCGCCATCGACTTCCCGGAGACCGCTTTCAGCCGCTGGGTATGGCGCAGCCTAAGAAGCTGAATGTCTTTATGATTGGCGCCCGGATTCCCCGGAAATGGCGGCCGCGTGTCCCCATCATCTGTTCCGGTGACGATATTTTATGGGTCGTCGGCTACCGCATCGATGAGCATTGTAAAGTCCGCCCGGATACTGATAAGGTCCTGCGACTGGAATTCAAACGTACCTAGACATCCGTTTCTGCGGGTATATCCGGTGCGGTGGGTCCGGTCGCTTCTACGGGCAGATCCGGTTCTTCTTTGGTCTTACTCCAGCGTAGCCACATGACGGCCAGGAATACTAGTGCCGCGATGACCGCCGCGTAAATTTCCAGTTGATTTTCCGTCAGCAAGCCTGTTTGATAGATTATTGCGCCGTAATTAATCACGCCATGCAGGACGGATACCAGCAGGTAGAACTGCCAGCCCCAGCCTTTGGCCAGCCCGTATCCGGCCAGCGCCGCCGCGCTGATGTGAAAGGCTATCACCCAGAACCTGTCCCAGAAAGGTATCAGCGCATTCACCCAGTCGACGCTTATTGAGTTCCAGGTCCAGCCGTACATGAAGACCTGGTTATGCACCCATATAGCTTCAAAAACGCCGAAACCCACCCCGGCCATCGCCCCGATGATAAGCCCGTCCCTGGGCCGGATTATCCTGCCGCACTGCTGCCACCAGAAGACCACCGGCACCATTTTAGCGCCTTCCTGTACCAGACCACTTACTAGTATCGTCGGTATGCCCGCCAACATCAGCCAGTCAAAGATGGTCTGCATATCCCAGGTGTTCTCGATGGCTGTGCCGATATAATACTGCAGCGGTATCTGCACGAAGGTAACCGCCAGTAGTGTAAAGAAGGCGCTGAATAGCACCACCGCCCACAGCCAGGGCTTTTTGATTACTGACGGCTGGAGACCGAGCAGCCAGAAAGCCCCGAAGAGTATCGCCAGACCGATGCCGGCCAGCATATAGCCCCACTCCACCCCGGGATAGTTGAACCAGGACTTGAGAAAGGATATCATTAAGTCCCAGAGCATGATTTCCTCCCGTCTATAATACCCGCTTCAGCCGCGGGTTCGGCGTAATACCCGGTATGCGTCCCCTCTTGGCGATGGGCTTGTCTTCTATCTCATGCAGGTCGGCGGTAAAATCAATAGGCCGGGCGCTGCTGATATAACTCCCCACACCGTACCCGTCCACGGGAGCGCCGCGCTCTTTAAAATACCTTATACGTTCCGGGTTGATGCCCCCGCTCACAAAGATACCCACGTGCTTGAACCCCGACAGGTCGAGCCTGGCCCTTACTTCTCTGACCAGCTCCGCCGTGACTCCGCCGCGTTCGCCGGGGGTATCGAGACGCACACTCTGGAGCTTTTTCCCCAGCGCCTCGGCCACCCGCAGGCTTTCCTCCGCCTCGTCTTTGAAAGTGTCCACCAGCGAGACGCGCGGCACCTCCGGAGGCATATGTTTATCGAATAGCAGGGTGGCTTTGACCGTGTCCCCCACCACCAGAATCAGGGCATGAGGCATAGTGCCGGAGGCCTCCACGCCGGCCAGCCGGGCACCAACGATGCTTGAGCACCCTTTGCATCCCCCCACCACCGCCGCGTAGTCCATTATCCCCGCCACCGAGGGGTGCACGTGCCTCGCCCCGAAGCTGATGAGAGGCACATTCCCTGCCGCCTCCACGCACTCGCGTGCGGCGGTCGCCCAGCCGCTGCATTGGGCCAGTATCCCGACTATCGAGGTCTCGTAAACGCCGTAGCTCTGGTACGGCGCGGTGATGCGCAGAGCCACCTCCTTGGCGGATATCATATCGCCTTCTTTTAATGCCCACACTTCCCGGTCGTCCTTGGGCAGGACCTCGTCCAGCAGAGCTTTCACTTCCTCTATGCCGCAGAGGACGCCCGCGCGACTCCCGAAGACCTCCATGGTAGCCTTGGGGTTGATGCCTTCCTTTTTTAGTATCTCAACCGTACGCATGAAGTAGATATCGGCGGTATCACCCGATATCACCTCCGCGGACGGCTTGAACTCTGGTGTCTTCATGTTTCACCTCCTAGACAAGCTTGGCACCGAGCACCTTTTCCATGTGCTCCAGGGCAAAGCGGTGGGCGGCCTCATCTGGCGAAGCGACGCAGTCCGCCGGCACCTCCACTGCGTAGTCGCGGTTGCGCGCGTCGGCGACCGTGTGCATGACGCAGATATTGGTCAGCACGCCGCAGACAACCAGCCTGTCTGGCTTGAGCTTTTCCAGCTTCTTTTCGAGGTCGGTGCCGTAAAAGGCGCTGTAGCGCTTCTTTTTAATGATTTCAAGAGCATATTTTGAAAGCTCCGGTATTATCTCCGCCTCCGCCGTGCCGGCGATGCAGTGCGGGGGGAACATCTTGAATTCGGGGTCGTCTTTGTCGTGGTTATCGCACACGAAGTAAATCTTGGAGTCGAGAGAGGACTCTTTTTCCAGCAGGCGCTGGATATTGGGGATAATGCGCCGCACGTTATCGCCGCCGTACAGGGGATGCCCCTCCTCCAGGAACCCCCGCAGCATATCGATAACCAGCACCGCGTTAGCCATGTGCCTCAATCCCCATTTCTACGCCACTTTATCCTGCCGGTAGCCTTTACCATCTATAATCACCCGCGCCGTCCCCTTCTGCTTGACCACCTCCCCCACCACCTTCGCCTCCGGCAGGGCTTTGGTTAATTTCTTGACCTTCTCCGGCGCGCAGACAACCGCCATGCCGATGCCCATGTTAAATACCCGGTACATTTCCGCGGTGTCCACGTTGCCCCTTTTCTGTAAAAGCTTAAAAATTGGCGGCACCTGCCATTTCGCGCTGTCCAGTCGTGCCGCCAATCCTTTGGGGAGTGAGCGGGGAATATTACCCACGATGCCCCCGCCGGTGATGTGCGCCAGTCCCTTGATGTCTTTCAGCAGGGGTTTTAGCTGATTATAATAGCAGGTATGCGTCGCCATTAGTGCCTTGCCAACCGTCGTTCCCAACTCCGTATAGCGTTTGTTCAGGGCCGAAGCCGTTTCCCCGAAGACCTTGCGTGCCAGCGAATACCCGTTGGTGTGCAGTCCGTTGGAAGGCATGGCTAGTATCGCGTCCCCGGCGACGATATCTTGCCCCATCATTATCCGGTCTTTCTCAATCACCCCCACCACGAACCCCACCAGGTCGAAGTCGTCGCCGTGATAAACGCCCGGCATCTCCGCCGTTTCGCCGCCGATTAAGGCGCAGCCGACCTCTTTGCAGGCTTTAGCCAGCCCTCTGCCGAGTGCCTCCAGCCTTTCCGGCACGACCTTCCCCACCGCTATATAGTCGAGGAAAAAGATGGGCTCCGCCCCGCTGGTGAAGATGTCGTTGACGCAGTGATTGACGATGTCAGCGCCGACCGTATCGAATTTATTGAGGGCGGAGGCCAGTTTGAGCTTCGTGCCCACGCCGTCCACGCTGGAGATGATGACCGGCTTTTTGTAGCCCTTCATCTCGTAAAGCCCCCCGAAGAACCCCACCCCGCTCAAGACCTCGGGACGTAGGGTTGCTTTGGCGTATTTGCCGATTTTAGAGATTGCTTTCGACTTGAGGTCGATATCCACGCCGGCGGAAGCGTAGGTCTGTTTCATCGCGGCACCTCCTGCGCACGGGTGACTTATGCCTTAGATTAACAGAAACATTTGAAAGTGTGCAAATATTGCATGATTCCCCTTTTTACTTTAGAATGATAAACGTAAGCGGGGCGACGTGGCCAAGAGGTTAAGGCGGGGGTCTGCAAAACCCCTATTCACCGGTTCGAATCCGGTCGTCGCCTCCAGTTTTTTCAAGAATACCGGCCCGAACTGATATTATGAAATCGAGAATCGGCCCGTACGTATGGAGCGCCCTGGTGATGTGCCTTTCGCTGGCGCTTTCTCTTTTCGTGGCCGTCCATGAAAAAAGGTTTACCGAAGAGCAGCAGATTACCTCGCCGGACGTGTCCCTCTGGCCGATTTTAGTTTACTTTTTCGGGGTGGTGGTGGTTATGTCTGTTATCCTTTTTATTATCCCGCTGGACAAACTGCGGCTGTTTTTCCGCGTATTGTTCGCCCTGATGTTCGCCTGGGGCGTATTTATCGTCAGCTACTTTTTCATGCCGGACCCCGCGGCATACACCCTGGCGGGTATTGCCGGCTTACTCTGGCTGTTCTGGGCGAGAATCTGGTTGCATAACATACTACTCCTGGTGGCCCTGGCAGCCGCCGGCGCTATCTTCGGGTTTATATTTTCGCCGTGGACGTTCATGATTTTCATGCTGATTATCGCCGTTTACGACGTGGTAGCCGTGCGCTTCGGGCTGATGGTCTGGATGGCCGATAAGCTTTCCGGAACTGCCTCCCTGCCCGCCTTTATTTTCCCCAGGAAGACAAAAGACTTGGCGCTGAATATCAAGGCAGTGCAGGTGGGCGAGCTTAAGAAGGAAACGGCGGAAAAGCGTGAGCATACCGTCCTTGGCGGTGGCGATATCGGTTTCCCTCTGATGCTGGCCAACTCCGTGTACTTCGCCTACAACATATGGAGCGCCGTCCTCGTGGGGGCTTTCGCCGTCGTCGGTCTGATGGGGGCTTTTATCATCCAGAAGACCTGGCTCAAGGGCAAGCCCATGCCCGCCCTGCCCCCGATTGCCGCAGCCTCACTCATCGGCTTTTTAATAGCGTCCAACTGCCTCGCTTAAGCCCTGCCGCCCCGTTTGACATTTCAAAGAGGGCGCGAACATAATATAAAATACCTTTACGTCCCGGGTTTTATTTCTGGACAACATTCATTTCATAGGAGCTAAAGATGAACAGCAAGGCAGCTTCCGCTAAGTCCGATGAGGTTACACTGAATGTATTGAACCCCCGTGGCAAAATTGAGGCCGTGCCGGCTACCTCCCCCAACCCCCGACTCGACAACCTCGACGGCAAGACAATCGGGCTTTATTCCAACAGCAAGCCCGGCATGGACAACTTCTACACCGTCTTCGAGGAGTTTTTAAAGAAAAAATACCCTACTGCGAAGGCCGTCTCCATGCAGGGAGCGTTTTTAATCCGCGACGAGGACGCTCAATCGCTGGCAAGGCAGGCGGACGCCTTTGTTTACGGGGTCGGGGATTGAGGCTCCTGCACCTTTGTCGGCGTTGCCGGCACCGTAAAACTGGAAAAAATGGGCTTACCCGGCGTGTTCATGGTCTGCAACACCTTCGCCGATGACGCTAAATCGGCGGCCGCCGATAACGGCATGCCTACCGTACGCCGTCGCGAGATAAGCTCGGCGGACTTTTACAAGCTGCGCGGAGACGTGAAAACAATACGTCCCCTGGTCGAAGGCGTCTTCAACGCCCTGACAAAAGCTTTAACCGACCCCCTCACCCCGGAGGAGTCGGAAAAAGGAGAGCAGAACGTCAGTGACGATTTACCGGCGGAAATAACCGTGACCGCGGACTCCTATCGGTTGGCTTTAGAGGATTTTAACCAGATGTACCTGGACAAACGCTGGGGCGATGGCCTGCCGTTAATTCCTCCCACCCCAGACGCCGTTGAGTGGATGCTCTCCGGCACCAGCCGCCGTTCCGACGAGGTTATCGGTTCGATAAATCCCAAGCACGGTATTGCTACCATCGAGAAGATTGCCATCAATGCCGTGATGGCGGGGGCGAAGCCGGAATATTTGCCCGTTATTATTACTATTATGGAATGCCTCGCCGACGAGTCCTTCGACGACCTGCACATACTGGCATCGGCGGGGTCTTTCAACCTGCTGACCGTCGTCAGCGGGCCCATCGCAGAGGAAATCGGCATGGAGGCCGGCATTGGCTTCATGGGGCACGGCTGGCGCGCCAACAACACCATCGGTCGGGCAATACGTCTGGCCACGCTTAATATTGGGCATACTTGGCCGGCCATTAACGACATGGCACTAACGGGGCGTATCTCGCCGCACACATTTTTCACCATCTGTGAAAACGCGGAATTCAGTCCCTGGCAGCCTTATCACGCCTCGCGAGGTTTTAATAAAGGGGACAGCTGTGTAACGGTCGCCTCCATTCACGGCGAGAGCCAGCTCAATCACTTTTACGGGGGCATGATAGGCACCTGGACGGCCCCGGGCGTTCTCGACAGGATGGTCGAGGACATACAAAAGAATGACCGGCGCAGCCTTTTCCTTTGGGGGTCGAAAGGGGTGGGCAAGTATCCCGGCTCCGGCCAGGGCCCCAGGAACCACATGATAATCGTCTTCCCAGAACTGGCCGCCGAATTCAAGAAGATGGGCTACGACCAGCAGAAGCTGCAAAACGAGATTTACATGCGTACCTCGGTTGCCTATGAAGACCTCAATCCGGCGGAAAGGAAAGCCATGCAGAAAGCCATAGAACTGGGCGTTATACCCGCCGGTCGCAAGGAGTTGTTTTACTCGGCGCTTAAAGCGGGCGGCAAAGTGCCCGTCCTGGTCTCACCGGAAGATTTGCACGTGTTCGTAGCCGGGGGCGCGCCGGGCTGCGCCTTCTCATTGAACTACTACCGCGTGCCGCCCTATAACAAGACGGCAATCATGACAAAGAAGATAACCGGCGCGGTCCTGACAAGGGCTGGTCAATAGAAGGATAAGGAGAAGTAAATTGCCTGACTTTGATGCGATAATCATCGGCGGAGGGTCGGCGGGGCTTACAGCGGGTTTATACCTGTGCCGCGGCGGCTGGCGCACCCTCCTTGTAGAAAAGGAGGTGGTCGGCGGCTATATCATGAACATTGAGCTTATCGAGAATTACCCCGGTTTCCCCGACGGCGTGGTGGGCGCACAACTCGGGATGGATATGAAAAACCAGGCGCAGAAGTACGGACTTCAAACCGAGAGAAACGAAGTTATCATGGTGCAGTTGACGACGGGAGATAAAATGGTGTCCTGCGCCAACGGTATTGTATATACTACCTCGGCGATAATAATCGCCGGTGGGGCCGTGCCGAAGAAACTGGGCGTGCCCGGGGAAAACAAATTGTCGGGAAGCGGTGTTTTCTACTGTGCCTTCTGCGACGGCGGCCAGTATGCAGACCGGGAGGTGGCGGTATGCGGCGGAGGAGATTCCGGCGCCAGCGGGGCGCTTTACCTGGCTAAAATAGCATCTAAAGTGACAATTATAGAGGCGATGCCCGAGCTAACCGCTACGGCCGTACTGCGCGAC
>CAZRQP010000011.1:3000-7952 GCA_964602315.1 uncultured Dehalococcoidaceae bacterium | reverse complement strand
CAGGAGGCGCGGTATTACCTGGCGCCCGGCGGTATTACTGCTATCGTGGTGGTGACCCCGCTTGAGGAGATGGTCGTAAAGGTCTTGGACACGACCCCGGGCGTGGAGATACTCCTCAAGCGCAAGCGTACCGGCCATGCGGTCTTTCATTACCGGTTCTCCGAAGCTAAAACCCCTCCCCAACCCGAACCAAGCGCTTTTGAACGCGGCATTTACCACCGGCAGGAAATTACCATGCGAACGGGAAACCTTGAATATACGATGCAGACGGCCGACGGCCTGCCGGAGTTTGACTCCTTGAGCTACGGCAGTGAGATGATGGTGAAAGCTTTGGGGCAAATGGGGGGCGGAGAAATTAAAAATGTTCTGGTCTTTAATCCCGGGCAGGGGCATGTTGCGGTGGCTTTGTGGAAATACCTGAAGCCTGCATTTATTGTCCTCGTCGACCGGGATTTGCTGGCGCTGCGGTATTCTCAATTGAATCTTGGCCTGAACGGCTGTCCTCCTGATAATATAAATATTTTTCATCAGGTTGGACTTGATATGGAACGAGAGGCTGAATTCGACCTCATTCTTGGCGCGCTAAGAGAGGACGAAGGCAAAGAAGTCGGATTTTTACTGCTCGACCAGGCGTCCGGTTTGCTTGCCGATAAAGGGGCAATCATGATATCCGCCGGTTCTACGGCCGTCACCCGAATTACCAATTACATGCGGTCGCAGGGAATTATCCGCATCAAGGGGAGGGAGAGGCGGCGGGGCTACGGTCTGCTGGCGCTGGAGAGACTTGACAGGGTAAACAAAAAGCGATAAACGCAGTTTCCTTTTAAAAAAACAACACCCCCGGGTTTTTGTACGGGGGTGTGTTATATATACAATGATTAGTGCAGGTTAACTAGACCAGGGCGCCTCCCTCCGGTGTCACGCCATTGGGGTCGAGTTCCTTGATGAGCTTCTGCCACAACAAATGGTAGTTCGATAAAGCAGGCCCGATTTCGTCCTGCGGCCCCATCGTCGAGGCGAAGTAGCGCTCCTTGAAAGCCCTGTCATTCTGTTCTTTCTGCCAGGTTTCTACGGCTGTCTTGGCTTTGGTATTCTGGGGGTCGAACTTGCAGAATATCTCTGTTTTACCCAGGTGACCCTGCTCCACGCCCCACCCGAAGAATGCCCCGCCGTCATCCACGATATAGCCCTTCTTGATTAAAGGCTCTTTGGCCTTGCCGGCGCCGATGGCCCACTTGATGGTGAGGTCGCGCTGGCCCATAATCGGAATGGAATTAAACGCACCTCCGGCGCGGAAAGTCTCCCTGATTGAGGCGGAGATTCTGATACACTGGCAAAGCAGTATTCCCTCGACCTCCGGGTCTTCAACCATTTTCAGGGACTTGCCGCCGGCTTCCTTGACAATATGTCCCAATGCCTTTTTCTTGTAGGCAAAATCGTCCGCGGAGTTACCGGCGATGATTACGAAGAAACCGGGTCCCTGGACTTCCTTGTTCATCTTCTCAAAGACGACTTCCTCTTCTTCGTTGCAGGTGGTAATGTTGCAGGCGACCATCGCAGGGTTGAAGCCCATAAGCTCGTAGCATATTTCGGCTTCGCCCAGCGCAATCTCTGCCTGCCACATTTTCTCCACCGACGGGAAGCTGTAGTAGCGTGCCATCAGGTTGGCCGGTATCTCGCTTAAGGTGTATTTGGGGGACTGACCTACAACCGGGAAGCTCGAAGGCCCCGGCCAGTGGTAAAGTTTCACGGCGGCTTTAGTGAACACACCCGGCGTTACGCCCGGGGGCACGGCGCTGGTAAGGATTGCCCTGATGGAAGGCCCCGGCCCGTCGCCGCAGAACCATTCGTCCGAAGACCCCAGCGAGCCCGACCTGACGATGTCGCCTTCGGGGGTAACCCATTCGATGGCCAGGTGGTTCCGGTCATCGCCGCTGGTAGTCTGGTCCATGTGCCCGTGGCCCCTCAAGAGCGCCGAGCAGTTGGAGCCGGCACCCTTAATGCAGAAATTCAGGCCTCTCTTCATCAACTCCGCCTGTAACTGTGCCGAGATGACATACGGCTCGACTACTGCATACATATTTTTCTCGTTGATTTCGATGATGCGGTTCATCCGCCTCAAGTCTAAATAGAGGGTGCCCTTGGGGAACATACCCGTCCAGCCGGTGCATACCGGCCTGAAGGGTAGCTTAAATTTATTACACAGCTTGACGATTGCCTGGACTTCCGCAGTATCCTTGGGTAGGATGACCGCGGCGAGTTCAGCCGAGTGGTAGGCCGGCATGATGGCCGGGTCGTCACAGATATTCTCCGGTCCCACCACATCTTCTAACGCTTTATAAACATCTTTCTTAAGAGCCATGATTCATCAACCCCCTTTCTATAACGCCTTTTCCACGAGTTCGACGATATCGTAAACTTTGAGGCTGCTGCCGCTTTTCTTGATAGCGTCGTTAAAGGATTTTTCACACCAGGGGCAAGCGGCGACGATTGCTTCCGCACCGGTTGACACTGCCTCATCGATTCTTTCTTGAGCCGTCCACATAGCAAACTCGGGATTTGACTCATTCACACCGCCCCCGGCGCCGCAGCACCATGAGTATTCTTTAATACGGGTCATCTCCGTGAGTTTGACGCCGGGAATACTCTTAAGAACATCACGGGGTGGCTCATAGACGCCATTGGTACCGCGACGGTATTGCTTGGGCGGGTCGAAAACAAATCTGTCGCCCGGTATCTTCTTACCTTTCCAGTGAATCCACGGCTCGCCCAATCTACCGAGTCGGCACGGGTCGTGGTAGGTGACGTTTAGATTAATCTTTTTATTCGGCTTGAGCTTGCCCGTTTCTATGAGACGAGCAATGTACTCGGTAATATGCAGGACTTCAAGGTTTCCCTTGAGGTTGAACCTGTCATAAAGTACCTTGAAGGCCTGATAGCCGTCGGCACAGCTCGTTACCAGGGTCTTAACGCCGGTTTTCTTAATCAAAGCCATAGTCTTTTTTGCCTGGTTCATGAAGTCGTCTTTATAGCCCATCTGGTAGGCTCGGCCACCGCAGCAGGTCTCGGCGTCACCCAGAATACCGAAGTCGACACCTGCCTTCTGCAATATCTTTGCCGCAGACTTGGCCAGCTTCCAGTAGTCTTTGTTATAGCTCGTCAGACAGCCGACATGGAAAAGTACATCCACTTTTTCTTTAGCGGCATTCTTGAGCTTCAGGCCGGAGGCCCAGGCGCCGCGCTTGCCTTTAGCGCCGGTCACCATGGTGCCGGTCTTACGCAGATTTTTGATTACCTTGTCTAGGGCAGGGTTGGTCTTGCCGTCATTGACGCACTTGATTCTGAATTCGCTGATAGGCTCGATGACTTCCATGTCCATGGCATAGTTGCACGAGACCCCGCAGGCCCCGCACATCTGGCAATTATAAACAATATCAAGTAGTTTATCGGTATATTTAAATCCGTTCTTCAACATCGACGCCGCGATATTGAGTCGTCCCCCGCCGGAATAAGCGTGTAAATTATACTTGGATATACTGGGGCACACGTTAGCATACTGTAATCCCTTCACCTTTTGCATGGGTATGAATTTGCAGGCGGAACACCGGCAGCACATATCCATATCGCCACGGTAATCTTCTAGAGCCATCTTCGCTCCTTTCTGTATTTGTTCAACGATGAGCTAAGATTGTTTGTCATTAAAAGCACACTTTCCCGGGATTCATGATGTTATTGGGGTCGAACATCTTCTTGAGTTTGGCCAAAACGGCAACGGTAGCCGCATCTTTATTTAGAATCGTCCCGGCGCTTTCACCATAGGGCCTCGAGAAAAATGCGCCATTAGCAATTAAAGCCTTCACAGCGGCGTTGGACAACTCCCTTACCCGGCTGGCCTCGCTTGAATTAGCGGGGTCGTAAAACAGGTTGAACTCGCAGTGGCAGCCGGTGCCCTGCACGATAGGCTGAATGTAAACACCTACATCAGAGACCGGGTAGCCGGCTTTTTCCACGACCTCGTTCATGACGTCGATTTGACCGGCAAGTTTATCGTTGATTGTTAAAAAGAGTACATCCTGACAGGCGCCTTTATAACGCAGTTTCCAGTAGGGCTCCGAGGAAGGCTGCTGGATAGTTTTAAGAATTTCATTAGCGGAGACTCCTCCCGCCGCCTTGACCGCTTCCACGCCCAGGCGCTGGGTGATACTGGTGATGTCTTTAATATATGAACTGACTCTTTCTTCCGGGAAGTACTCGTAGCCGGCGACGCAGTAGAAAAGCACCCAGGCGGGCAGGGAGTCTTTGAGGGTCTGGTAGTCTTTAGGCCACTTCTTCGTGAAGATGGCCGCTAAGGCGGTATTATTGAGTATAAAGCACTCGTTGACCATTCTAAGTCTTATCAGCCATGAAGCCATTTCCAGCAGCGTGTCAACGTTGGAGGAGCCGACCATGAAAGGCTCTTCAAGTCTGGGGAGTAACTCGCATCTCATCGATGCCCAGGTAACGATGCCCATCGTCCCCTGCGCCCCCTGGATAATCCTGTGCCAGGAAGCCACGCCCGGCCCGTACGGCGCTTTTTGCACGCCCCCAACCGCCCATTGTTCCTTCACCGAGCCCGGCCCGGCCGCCTGACCGGTCCTGAATTCGTCGCCGGAGCCGAAGATTACCTCGGCGCAGGCCAGGGGGTCGGAGATATCCCACTGGTACTTTGGCATTATGACCGGCTCTCTCTCGAGCAGGCTGCCGACAACGGTCTTGGTCTTCCTGGGGAGGAGGGGCATATTGAGTCGGATGCCCTCCTTTTTCGCCGCCGGTATCAGTTCATCAAAGGTTACGCCCGGCTCGACCATAGCGACGCGGCGCGCCCGGTCGACATTGATGATTTTTTTCATTTTGCTTAAATCCACTATAACAGCCCCTCCGGTACTGGGAACCGTATCACCCCGAAAGTGAGG
>CAZRQP010000011.1:0-2900 GCA_964602315.1 uncultured Dehalococcoidaceae bacterium | reverse complement strand
GTACTCAACGGCAGCGAGCGTCGGGACAGCCGGGGCTGGAGGCTTTTTACACAGGAAGAAATAGACAGGCTGAACAGGACTATTAATTCTGTTACCGGTGTTAGTGTGTAAGACATAACCTGTTGTTTGAAAACAAATAATCAAGGGAAGGAGACATCGGCCATGATCGACAAAAAAATACTCGTAGTAGATGATGAACCTAATGTTGTAAGAACATTGACATTTGTGTTGAAGAAAGAGGGATATGATGTCGCTACGGCGGTAAACGGAGAGGAAGCGCTGGCTAAGGTCCGCGAGTCGAAACCACGCCTGATGTTTCTTGACGTGATGATGCCGAAGAAGAACGGCTATGAAGTATGCCAGGAATTAAAGAGTGATGCAAAACTCTCGGATATTCACGTCGTCATACTCTCTGCCAAAGGGCAGGAAGCAGATAGGGAAAAAGCCTTAAGCATGGGTGCCAACGAATTCATAACCAAGCCCTTCAGCCCTATCGGGGTTGTGGGAAGGGTGAAGGAGTTGATGGCGTAACATGATTAAGCCCAAGAGCATAGCACCGGCAGTGTCAGAAGGCAGGAAAATAAAAGGGAGAGATACTATGGTTCATACTACCGTCATGCGTAAGGAAGCTGAAGAGCTATATGAAACCATGGCCAAGAGTTCGCCAGTGGGTGTTTACATTGCCCAGGACGGGCATCTTTGCTATGTAAACCCCCGATTCCAGCAGATATCCGGCTATAGTGAAAAAGAATTATTGAAAATGAACCCCATGGAAATCATTCATCCCGAAGACCGGCAGAGAGTCAGAGACCATGCTGTGGCAATGCTCAAAGGGCAAATCGATACCCCCTATCAGTTCAGGGCTATCACGCGGGATGGCAAGATTCGCTGGGGTGTAGAAACTACCACCTCTGTGATGTATAGAGGAAGAAAGGCTTCACTTGGTAACTTCATAGATATCACCGATTCGATACGTGCAGAGCAGGCGTTAATGGAATCAGAAAACAAATTTTCCAAGGCTTTCCTCGCCAGCCCGGCGATGGTTTCTATCACCACTCTTAAAGACGGTAAATTTATCGAGGTAAACGATAGCTTCCTCAATTTTTACGGTTATTCCAGGGAAGAAGTAATCGGCAATAGCACCAGGGAATTGAATCTCTGGCAAAAGACGGAGGACCGTGTCAGGATGCTGACAATTCTTAAAGAACAGGGCTCGGTAAGGGGTGAAGAATTTGACCAATGCGATAAGTCAGGGAAGATATGCACGGTAGTCATGTCTGCCGAGAAAATAAGTATCAAAAACAAGCCCTGTCTCATTGTGACGACTATAGATATTACCGACCGCAAAAGGATGGAAGAGCAGGCTAAACGCAATATGGAGAAACTTCAAGAAGCCAACGAAAAACTCCGCGAACTGGATAAAATGAAAGACTCATTCCTTTCTACGGTGTCCCATGAACTGCGTACGCCGCTTACTTCAATCAAGAGCTTTGCTGAAATACTCTTGACCTATGATGAAGATAAAGAAACGCAGAGAGAGTTCCTTAACATTATCAACCAGGAAAGCGACCGCCTCACCAAACTAATCAACGATTTCCTTGACCTTTCCAAGATTGAAGCCGGCAGGATGCAGTGGGAGGACAAAGAACAACCTTTGATTCCCGTAATCGAGAACGCGATCCTTATTACGCAAGCCCTAGCCAAGGAAAAGGACCTGAAGATTGAATTCAAAGCTCCCGAAAACCCGCCGGTGGTGACCTGTGATAAAGACAGGCTGGTGCAGGTAACAACCAACCTGCTTAGCAATTCTATCAAGTTTACTCCAGAGGGCGGTAAAGTGACCTTGGGTGTAAAGATAGTGAGTGAAAGCAAGTCTGATGATAAGTCAGATACTGTTATTGTAAGCGTTACCGATTCAGGTATAGGCATTGCTCCTGAAAACCATGCGGCTGTTTTCGAGAAATTCAAACAGGTTGGTGACACGCTGACGGATAAACCCAAAGGAACTGGACTGGGTCTGCCGATATGTAAAGAAATTATTGAGCATTATAACGGAAAAATCTGGGTGGAAAGTAAATTGGGGAAGGGCGCCACTTTTGCCTTCTCTTTACCTTTAATACCCTCGGAAAAGGTAGAAGAGCCGCTGCCGGAAGTAGAAGAAAAACCGGTGGAAACGATTCAGGAAGATAAACTGATATTAATCGTGGACGATGAAGACAATATCCGTAACTTCCTGGCGCATGAACTCACGAAAAAGGGCTATCACGTACTAAAGGCCTCAAACGGCAAGGATGCTTTGGATTTGACCAGGGAACGCCATCCCGACCTGATAACACTGGATGTGCAGATGCCGGATATCAGTGGCTTCGATGTAACGGCCGTGCTTAAGAATGACGATGACACTAAAGACATACCGATTCTTATTCTCTCTGTAATAGAAGACAAATTTAAGGCTTACAAGCTGGGGGCAAACGACTGCATGACGAAACCTTTTAATAATGACGAGCTTGTGGCTAAGGTCAATCAGTTGTTAATAGGGACGAAAAGGACGGTACTGGTTGTGGATGACGATAGGTCTCTGGTGAAGTCAGTTAAATATCACCTGGAGCATAAAGGATATTCTATCTCGGTCGCTTACGATGGTGACCAAGCCCTTGAGGTAATAGAAAACCAACGCCCTGACCTTATCGTGCTGGATATTATCATGCCAAATAAAGACGGCTATGAAGTAGTCAAGGCCCTTAAGTCTAATCCGGCAACCGCGGATCTGCCTATTGTGTTGATGACCGGCATAGAAATCGACGGGGGCAGGGTTAAAGCTTTATCCATCGGTGCCTCTGAATATATCACCAAATCCGGCGACTTTAATAAGCTGTATGAGGCTATAGATAATATCCTCG